>CABSMV010000115.1 GCA_902478935.1 uncultured Collinsella sp.
GGCCCTTGCGGCCTAGTCGCTATTATGGGCGTCCAAGATTTGGGGCGCAGTTCAGACGCAAGCAAAGTGGGCTTTTTAGTTTTAGTGATCGTGCCAGAGGAGTTGATTTCAGCCAGCTTGGCCTGCATTGCAGCCTTAGCTTCTGTTTTAGTCTTGCAACGAACTGTATAAGTTGGGGATCGTTTGTAGCGCCCCGTCTTAGGGTCCTTGACTCCAAGGGAAAAATAATAGCGATAGGTGTTAGGTGATCTCTTGTCTTTCCAACACGTGCCTCTTCCGCTAATTAGTGGCTGTTCTGACATCTTTGCGCTCCGTTTCTTTGAATAGTTTTCAACAATTCATTGAGTGCAGTTTAGCTAAAGCTGTTAGTAATATGTTTGTAAAAGCGTAGGCGCAGCTACCGGAGGCAAAAGACACAAACTGCTATGTTTATCTGCGGTTATATGATGTTCAATGATGCTTGATGAATGGTAGGGGGTAGCATTAAATCATATCTCCTAAAGCGGGTGTCGACGGTTCGAATCCGCCCGGGGGCACCAGAGGAATATGACGGCGTCGCGAGAGCGGCGCCGTTTCTGGTTTGTGGGGACCGCCGGCGGATTCGGGCCGTCGACACCCGCGTCACCAATTTCCCCGCGGGGGGAGTTTTCGAATCCGCCCGGGGGCACCAGAGGAATATCGAGCCCGGTACCGCTACGGTGCCGGGCTCCTCTGGTTCATGTCATGTCAAAAACGAAGCGCCCGCTTGCTGGGGAAGCAAGCGGGCGCCTGTGAGCGAATATGTTTGCGGCGAGAGCCGTGATGAGCGGTAGGGTGGCGGCTAGTTGGTCGTACCGGAATCGTCACCCGTGCCCGAGCCAGAGCCCGAACCCGAGCCAGAAAGTGCGACCGTCAGCGTAATCGTGCTGTCGGTGGACTGCTTGCCGGTGGGGGAGACGCCCGTAACGGTGGCATCCTCGTTACCGCTCACGGGATTGCCGTTCTGGTCACAGAAGCCGATGTTATAGAAACCGGCGTTGTTGAGCGCGGTAACGGCGGCGGAAATGCTCTTGCCGTACAGGTTGCCCGGAACACTGGCCTTGCCGGACTTCTTGGCAATGACGACGGTAATCGTGGCGCCGGGCTTCTGCTTGCCACTGGGGTTCCAGCTGATCACGGTGCCCTCGGTAACCGAGTCGTTCTCCTGGTAGCTAACGTCGACGCCAAAGCCTGCCATATCGAGGGCGTTGCGCGCCTGGGCCTCGGTCATGTCGGTCAGATCGGGGACGGACGTGGTATCCGGGCCGCTCGAGACCTTGTACGAGATGGTCGTGCCCTTCGCGACTTCCTTACCGGCTTCGGTGCCCTGCTCAAAGACCTGGCCCTCATCGGCCTCGTTGGCCTCCTCGGAGGCGTTGCCCTTCAGGCCAACGCTTGCCAGCGCGGCCTCGGCCTGGTCCTTGGTCAGGCCGACAAGCCGGGGAACCTCAACCTTCTCGGAGGGCTTGGGACCCTTGGAGATTACCAGGTTCACCTTGGTGCCCTTGGCCTTCTTGGTGTTGCCGTTGGGCGTCTGCTCGGCGACCTTGCCCTCGTCGACATCGTCGTTGTAGCTTTGGTCGATGGTGCCGACCTCGAGGCCGGCTTCCTTGATCAGCTCGACGGCAGTCTGCTGGTCCTTGCCCAGCACATCGGGCACGGTGACCTGCTCGCCGCCAAAGAGTCCTGTGGCAAAGGCCACCACGATGCCGATGACGGCAACGGCTGCCACCACGGCGGCGATGATCTTGTTCTTGTTGGATTTGGGCTTTTCGACCTCGTAGGAGCCGGTGGAGCCCGAAACCGAGCTACGGGCGGTATTCTGGCCGCTCACGCCCGAGACGGGACGCACCATGGCGCGCGTTTGATCGGAAAGCTCGCGAGTCTTGGTGGCGCCCAGCTCACCGGGGGCACCGATGATGCGCGTGGGCTCCGAGACGTTGACGGCACGGCCCGACAGGTAGCTATTGAGCACCTGACGAAGCTCGTCGGCGGTCTGGAAGCGGTTTGCCGGGTCCTTCTCCATGCACTTGAGGATGATGCGCTCAAGGTCGGCGTCGACACCGGAGTTGATCTGGCTCGGCGGAATAGGCAACTCGTTGACTTGCTTGAGTGCGACCGAGATGGCGTCGTCACCGTCAAAGGGAACGCGGCCGGTGGCGCACTCGTACATCACGACGCCCAGCGAGTAGATATCCGAGGTGGGGCCGAGGTCCTGACCGCGGGTCTGCTCGGGGCTGACGTAGTGGGCGGTTCCCAGCACGTTGTTGTCTTGCGTGAGGTGGCTGTTCTTGGCGCGCGCGATGCCAAAGTCCATCACCTTGATGTTGCCGTCGGGCAGCACCATGATGTTCTGCGGCTTAATGTCGCGGTGGATGATCTCGTGCTTGTGGGCGACCGAAAGCGCAGAGCTGATCTGCGAGCCGATCTGGGCGACCTTCTTGGGGTCGAGGGCGCCGTGGCTCTTGATGCCGCTCTTAAGGTCGGTGCCGCGCAGGTACTCCATGACGATGTAATAGGTGTCGCCGTCCTTGCCCCAATCGTAGACGCCCACGATATAGGGGGAGGAGAGACCGGCTGCTGCCTGGGCCTCCTGCTTAAAGCGTGCGGCGAAGGTTGCGTCGCCAGCATACTGCGGCAGCATGATCTTGACGGCTACCGTGCGGTCGAGGACCTGGTCCTGTGCACGGTAGACGGTCGCCATGCCGCCTGTTCCCACCTTATCCTTGAGGAGGTATCTTCCCCCGAGGACCCTCTGTTCCATTCCTGCTCCTAACATAACTATTCGCTCAACGATGTGTGTAGTACCTACGATGTGGCCGCTGGGGCCGTGTGGCGCGTTGCCGCTAACTCTTAGGCCGCGGCGCGCCTCGGGTGTCCGATTCGATCATGGGCATCACGCTCCCTGTGCGGCAAGCGCCGCGGTCAGGACGATACCGGCGATCTTGGCGGCCTTGACGTCATGCTTGTCGTAATCCTCCAAGGCCACCGAGATGGCGACCGTGGGTGAATCGTAAGGTGCAAAGCCAACGAACATAGAGTTGACGTTGGTGCCGCCGGTCTCGGCCGAGCCGGTCTTGCCGGCGACCTTGACGCCGGGGATCTGGGCATCGGTGCCGGTGCCGGACTGGACGACGGCAAGCATGGCCTGCTTGACCTGGTCGGCCGTGGCGGAGCTGACGGCCTGCCCCAGCGAGCGGGACTGCGTGGTCTTGACCACGGTTCCGTCCGGGGCAAGTACCTGGGCTACAAAGTACGGGTCCATGACCACGCCACTGTTGGCGATGGCGGCGGCAATCACGGCGTTTTGCATGACGGTGGTCTGCGGGCCGGGCGTGTGGTCCATGCCGACAGGCTGGCCGGCGCCGGCCCAGGCGGTCTCCCACTCGGTCATGAGCGACGGGTCGGCCATGATGGAGGCCGCGGAGGTCAGGTCCTGGCCGAGCTTTTGGCCGTAGCCAAAGGCGTTGGCAAACTGTACGAGCGTGTTTGCGCCAACTTCGTTTGCCACCTGGCCGAAGACGACGTTGGAGGACACGGCAAAGGCCTGCTGCAGGCTGATGGTGCCGTAGCTCTCGTTGGCATAGTTGGTGACCGGTGCGTTGCCGATGTCCATGGAGCCGGGCGCCTGGTAGGTGCTGGTCAGGCTGGCGGTACCGGTCTCGAGTGCCGCGGAAAGCGTAACGACCTTAAACGTGGAACCCGGCGTGTACAGCGCGTCCATGGCGCGATTGTACATGGAGCCGTCCTCGCCGCCGCCCGTCTGCAGCAGGGCATCGATGTTGGTGTTGTCGTAGGTGGGCGAGCTGGCACATGCGAGCACCGCGCCGGTACGCGGGTCGATGACCACTACAGCGCCCTTAAAGCCCTTGAGTGCCTGCTCGGCCGCCGTCTGGATACGCGAGTCGATGGTGAGCTTGGCGGTGTTGCCCGGCTGGGTCTGGCCCGCGAGCGACGCGATGGCATTGTTCCAGCTGGAGTAGTCCTTAGAACCGGTGAGCGTGTCGTTCATGACGCTCTCGATGGCGGTGGTGCCATACTGCTGGCTCACGTAGCCAACCACGTGCGCTGCCAGGTTACCGTTGGGGTAGGAGCGTACGTAGGTGCCGTCCTCCTGCTGCAGCGACTCGGCCAGCGTCACGCCGTCGGACGTGATGATGGAGCCGCGCTGGATGTACTTGGAGCGGGCGATGGTGTGGTTGTTGGTCGGCATGTCCTGATAGTCCTTGGCCTTAATGACCTGGACATAGGTGAGGTTGCCGATAAGGATGGCGAACAGCGCCGTAAAGGCGAGCACCGCGCGGGTTAGACGGTTGGCGAGCGCAACGCGGCCGAGCACACCGGATTCAGGCGTGTCGAGCAGGCGACGTCGCATGCGCGAGCCGACGGAATGGCTGCCGCTGCCGTAGGAAGACGAGGTGGCAAAGCGCGTGCCCGTCGGGGCGGCGGCAGATGCGACCTGATCATCGGTGATGGCGGCCATGGTGCCGGTGCCGGTAAGCTCGGCCTCGCGTCCGGTAGCCTCGTCACCGGCGCGCAGCAGGAGCGCGACGATGATAAAGCTCGCCAGCAGCGAGGAGCCGCCCTGGCTCATAAAGGGCAGGGTGACGCCGGTCAGCGGGATCAGGCGGGTGACGCCGCCCACGATCAAAAAGGCCTGGAAGCTGATGGCTGCCGTAAGACCCGTGGCGCTAAAGGCGGCGAGGTCGGATTTAGCGCGGGCAGCTGTGGTGAGGCCACGCACGGCAAAGAGCATAAACAGGATGAGCACGGCGCCGCCGCCCAAAAGGCCCATCTCCTCGCCGATAGCCGAGAAGATAAAGTCGGACTCGACGACAGGGATGTTGTTGGCCATGCCGTTGCCGATGCCAACACCGACCAGACCGCCATCGGCAAGCGAGAAGAGCGACTGGACGATCTGGTAGCCCTGGCCCTGGGCGTCCTTAAACGGATCGACCCAAACCTGGAAACGCACCTGAACGTGAGACAGGAACTTGTAGGCGCCCACGGCCCCAACAGCTAAGAGCGCAAGGCCGATAACGACATACGAAAAGCGCCCCGTGGCAACGTAGAGCATCAGCAAGAAGATGGTGTAGAACAGCACGGCCGAACCCAGGTCGCGTTCGAAGACGACGACGAGCAGGCACACACCCCACACGGCAAACAGCGGCAGCAGCAGTCGCAGGCGAGGGATCTTAAAGCCCAGAATCTTGCGGTTGGAGATAGAGAGCAGCTCGCGGTTCTCGGCCAGGTACCCGGCCAGGAACAGCACGATAAAGACCTTGGCGAACTCGCCGGGCTGGATGGTAAAGCCCGCGATGCGAATCCACAGCTTGGAGCCCGAGATCGTGGTGCCGATAAAGATGGGCAGCATCAGCAGGATGATGCCGATAATGCCAAAGGTGTACTTGTAGCGCATGACCACGTCGAGGTTTTTGACCAGTGCGAGCG
>CABSMV010000116.1 GCA_902478935.1 uncultured Collinsella sp.
TGTGGGGTCACCGCGCGGTCCGCATCTGATGGTGTCGACGTCAATGGTATACGGGTGCATCATCGACGTCTTCAATACAGAAAATATCAGTGCGGAATGTTCCGGAGAGAAGCCCCCGTCCCGCCCCCGGATTCCCTGCGTTTACGGCCTTGAGGTCGGCGTGGGCGGAGATTGTGGCTGATGGGGATACGCATCCCGGTTGCTGTTTCGCGCTTTGCGCGAAAGGCGCACCACTTTGGGATGGGTGGGGTACGTGGTTGTTGTGGCAGCTGATCCCCACCATAAATTACCCTCGGCATACTTGCACGAATATCCGCTCGTGCTACACTTTTCCTTGCTGTTTCAGGGCGGGGTGGAATTCCCCACTGGCGGTAAATTGGGCGGTGCCAAAGGGGTGCCGTGGCGCAGGCGAGGACCTGCGTCGAGCCGATGAGTCCGCGACCCGTGTGTGCGTTGGTTCGCATGCCGGCTGAACTGGTGAGATCCCAGTACCAACGGTTAGAGTCCGGATAAAAGAGGCAGGTGATCTTATGTCTGAACAGTCGCAGCATATCCATTTTGAGAAAACGAATAGGTGGAGCACCAAACAGCTCGTTACCATGGCGCTGATGTGTGCCTTGGGCGCCCTGTTTATGTACGTGCAGCTGCCTATCCTTCCTTCGGCGCCGTTTTTGACGTATGACCCGTCGCTGGTGCCGGCGATGGTGTGCGGTTTTGCGTATGGTCCTGGCGCCGGCACTGCTGTTGCCGCCATGGCGATCGTTATCCATGCGCTCACCACGGGTGACTGGGTCGGCGCGCTTATGAACCTGGTTGCCACGCTGGGCTACATTCTGCCCGCGGCTACCGTTTACCAGAAGATGCACACCTATAAGGGTGCCGTGATTGGCCTGGTGCTCGGCGTCATTGCCGCTACGGCGCTGTCTATGGTCGCAAACCTTACCATTGGCGTTTGGTTCTGGTATGGCTCGGTCGATGCGATCGCCCCGCTCATGATTCCTGCCGTACTGCCGTTCAACCTTATCAAGACCGTGCTTAACTCGGTGTTGACGCTGGTGGTGTATAAAGCAGTCTCCAACCTCATCACGCCTAAAAAGGACCAGGTCAAAGGCCGCGCATGATTGAGTGTCGGGGCGTTTCCTTTAGCTATGACGGTGCCGCCCAGGCGCTTGACGGCATCGATCTGAGCATTAAGGACGGCGAGTTTTTCTGCATCCTCGGTGGCAATGGGTCGGGTAAGTCGACGTTTGCCAAGCATCTGAATGCGCTGCTGCAGCCCGATGCGGGCACGGTGCGCATTAACGGCATGGATGCGTCCGATCCCGAGCTGGTCTACGACATTCGTTCGACCGCGGGCATGGTATTCCAGAATCCCGATGATCAGCTGGTGGCAACGCTTGTCGAAGATGACGTTGCGTTCGGTCCCGAAAACCTTGGCGTGCCATCGGCGCAAATCGCGCAGCGCGTACGCGAGGCGCTGAAGGGTGTGGGCCTGGTGGGCTTTGAGCGCCACGAGACCCACGCGCTTTCGGGTGGCCAAAAGCAGCGCGTGGCGCTTGCCGGTGTGCTTGCCATGGAGCCGCGCGTTCTCATTTTGGATGAGGCTTCCTCGATGCTTGATCCGCGTGGGCGCAAGGGCCTCATGAAGGCTTGCCGCGCGTTGCACGATCGCGGCATGACCATCGTGATGATTACGCACTTTATGGAAGAGGCCGCCGAGGCCGATCGTGTCGCGGTGTTTCGGGCGGGGCGCGTTGCCATGCTCGGTACGCCCGAGGAAATCTTGACGCGAGCGGACGAACTTGCGCAGCTCAACCTTGACATGCCAGAGTCGTGCCGTTTGGGCATGGCGCTTCGTGCGAAGGGCGTGCCCGTTTGCGCGCAGGTACGTGAGGCGGATATGGTCGCCGAGATTGCGCAAGCTTATGCCGAGCGAAGTGGGGCAGGCATCGCGGGGCAGTCTTCCGTATCCCAGTTGGAAATCGCTGACGGCACTGTTCCGGCAGACAATGAGGACAACGCGCAGCAGCCCGTCATCGAGATTTCGCACCTTTCGTATAGCTATTCGCTGAGCGCCCGTGAGCGTCGCCGTTGGCACAAGCGCTCAGCCGCCGAGGGCACATCGAACAAGCAGGCCCTCTGGGGCAACGACCCTAGCAGCCCCTGGGCGTTGCGTGATGTGTCGCTAACGGTGCGTCGTGGCGAGTTCCTGGGCCTTGCGGGCCATACCGGTTCGGGTAAATCGACGCTGGCTCAGCATCTCAACGGTCTGATTCGTCCCCAGGAGGGTTCCGTTTACGCATTGGGGCTCGACCTGGCAAACAAGAAAGATGCCGACGCGGTTAAGGCAAAGGTCGGCGTGGTGTTTCAGTATCCAGAGCGTCAGCTGTTTGCCGAGACCGTGGCACAGGACGTGGCATTTGGTCCGCATAACCTTGGCTTGTCACAGGCCGAGGTTGCCCGCCGCGTTGAGTCATCGCTCGCGCGCGTGGGCCTCGACCTGGCCACGGTGGGCGACAAGAGCCCCTTTGAACTCTCGGGCGGGCAGCAGCGGCGCGTGGCGTTTGCTGGCGTGCTTGCCATGGAGCCCGAGGTCCTGGTACTCGATGAGCCCGTGGCGGGGCTCGATCCGGCGGCGCGCAGTGATTTCCTGGAGCTCATCAATCGACTTCACCATGGGGGCCTGACCGTCGTCATGGTTTCACACAGTATGGATGACCTGGCCAATTGCTGCGATCGTATTGTCGTGATGAACGAGGGTGCGGTGTTTGCCGAGGGCACGCCCGCTCAGGTTTTTGCGCATGCGGATGAGCTTAAATCAATCGGCTTGGGTGTTCCCGCTGCCCAGCGCATGGCGCTGGCGCTTGCGAAGGCAGACGTGCCGCTGCACTTTGACGGCCTCTATACGGTTGAGTCGCTGGTAGACGAGTTGGTGGACCTGCTAATCGGTCGCTCGGACGGTCCTTCTAACGTCGCGGACATTGCTAAATCCAAGACGGTCTCGCGAGAGGAGGGCTGCTGATGGAGGCGTTTTCGTTTGGCAGTTACTATCCCGGCGATAGTGCAATCCACCGCCTGGACCCGCGAACCAAGTTGCTCTTGGGCTTTGTGTTTCTGATCACGACGCTCACGGTCAGTGGCTTCCGCGGACTGGCCCCGGTCGCAATTTTCGTTGTGCTGACCTATGCCGTGTCTCGGGTGCCGGTTCGTCGCGTTCTGTCGTCGATGGCGCCGCTGCTGGCAATCGTCGTCGTGGTCGCGGTGCTCAACTTGTTTACCGATCAGAGTGGGCGCATCCTGTGGCAGCTCGGCTTTCTGCAGATAAGCGAGGGCTCACTGCGTTCTGCCGCCTTTATGGCGTGCCGCCTGACGTTGATGATGGCCGGCATGAGCGCCATTACACTCACCACGCCGACGCTCGACCTCACCGCGGGCTTTGAGCGCCTGCTCGCGCCGTTTGCGCGTGTGGGACTTCCTGCGCACGAGCTCGGCATGATTATGGGTATCGCGCTGCGCTTTATGCCGCAGTTTGCCACTGAGATGAAACAGACGGCCGATGCGCAGGCGAGCCGCGGTGCGCGCGTGACGGGAGGCCCGCTCGGCGGCGTGCGTATGCTCGGCAGTGTGGCGATTCCACTGTTCACCGGCGTGTTCCGCCATGCCGAGACGCTGTCTGCTGCCATGGATGCGCGCTGCTATCACGGCGAGCAGGGCCGCACGCGCCTGCATGCGCTTGCATTTGGCCGCGGCGATACGTTGGCGGCGGTGGTGACGGCGTTGCTGCTCATCTGCGTCATCGTCATCAACCTTCAACTTGTTTAGGCGCGATTCGAGCGCAAGAAAGGGGTCCCTATGACCGACAACGACCGCACGGCTCAGCTTGAGCGCGCCTGTTCGTATCTCAGGCGCATTCCGGCGTGGTATCTGGCCACGACCGATGCAAGTGACGGGCATCAGCCTCGCGTGAGGCCGTTTTCGTTTGCCATGGTCGATGACGGTAAGTTGTGGTTTTGCACGTCGCGCGACAAGGACGTGTGGGCGGAGCTGAGTGCGAATCCCAAGTTTGAGCTCTCGGGCTGGAAGCCGGGGGAATGTTGGATCGTATTGACCGGCGAAGCCGCACTTGAGGACGACGCAGTTGCGAGCGACAAGGTGCGTCAAGCGGGTTTTAAGCACATGGTGGGCATTGGCGAGGAACACGAGAGTGCCAACGACGGCCGCCTTGCTTTCTTTTCGGTCCGCAATATTGCCGCGCGCTTCTGTGATATCGACGGCAGCGAGGAGCGCCTGGAGCTCTAGCTCGCACAACCAGGCTCACAAACTAGCTGGTACAGGAGGACACATGGACGGATTGAATACGGTGCTGGAGTATCTGACGTCGGTGCCGGCGTGGTATCTGGCGACGAGTGTGGACGGGCAGCCGCATGTGCGTCCGTTCTCGTTTGCACAGATTCAGGACGGCAAGCTGTGGTTTGTGACGGCGCGCACCAAAGATGTGTGGCAGGAGCTGCTGCAAAACCAGCGCTTTGAGGCCACGAGTTGGTGGCCGGGCCATGGTTGGCTCATCTTGCGCGGGCGTGCCGGCTTGGATGACCGGGCTTTAGACGAAATGCGCGAAGCCGGGTGGAAGCATCTAGAGCACCTGGGCGAGCACTATGAGGGGCCTAACGACCCCACGCTCGTCTTCTTTAGCGTCGAGGATCCCGAGGCTTTTATCTGCAATCACGACGAATGGGTGCCGGTCGAGCTCTAGCCGGCTGGCTCATCCTAACAACTTGGTTTTCGCATGGGCGGGCCCCGTATTGCCCGGTGCCGTTAGGAGCGCCGGTCAATACGGGGCCCGCTCCATTTGTCAATTCCTTCAAGCGAATGTGTCGGGATTGTTTCAATGCATGAATATGCAAGCCATTTACGTGTTCATGCATCTTTTGGTGCTAAAGTTTCAACCCACTTCATAACGACCACTGCGAAATGCGCATCGGTGCATAAATCGCAGACAAGGAGTCTGATATGTCATTGAAGGTTGGAATCGTCGGCGCGGCTGGATATGCCGGAGCCGAGCTCATTCGCCTCGTGCTCGGCCATCCCGAGTTTGAACTTGTTGCCATTACGTCCAACGCCGATGCCGGCCAGCCGCTGTCCGCGGTGTATCCGAGCTTTGCTGGCGTGAGCGATCTGGTTTTCACCACGCATGACGCCCCCGAGCTCAAGAGCTGCGATGCGGTTTTTCTTGCCGTGCCGCACACGGCTGCCATGGCACAGGTGCCCGCGCTGCTTGCATCGGGCGTCTCCTGCTTTGATCTTTCGGCCGATTACCGTCTGAGCGACGCGTCTGTCTTTGAGGCATGGTATGCCGCCGAGCACACGAGCCCCGAGCTGTCTCTTATACACATCTCCGAGCCCACGAGACTCCTG
>CABSMV010000117.1 GCA_902478935.1 uncultured Collinsella sp.
AGGAGTCTCGTGGGCTCGGAGATGTGTATAAGAGACAGAACGGTGCCAGCGTCTGGCAGCTCGACGAGGATACGCCCACCGACGCCTCGCGCGCCACGTGCATCTTGAGCCGACCGCTCGATTGCGGCATTGCCCATCGCATCCGCCGCATCGCCGCCGGCCACGATGTGACCTTCGATATCTTCGCGGACGGGCAGTGCTTCCTCCCCCGCTCGCTCTACACGCGCCTGGATGAGTTCTGCGGCGGCGACCCCCACATCGCAGCTTCGCTCAAGCGCACACGAACACCGATCGACATGGATATCGACAGCAAGATCGACGAGATCGAGACGCTCGAACGCATCGCCATGTACTGGCACGACCCGGCCGATCGCGACGCCATCGCGGCGGCGCTCGACACGCTCGGAGGCATTGAGGTCACGCGTTCGTACGCCATGAATATCGAAGTCATGGGCGAGGGCGCCACCAAGGGAACGGCCCTCACGTGGCTATGCGAGCACCTGGGCGAGCGTCTCGCCGACGCCTGGGCGTTCGGCGACAACATCAACGACATCCCCATGCTGCAGGCAGCGGGCCATGGCATGGCCATGATCAACGCCGAGCCCGAAGATCGCGAGGCCGCCGACGCCATCACCGAATACGACAACGACCACGACGGCGTCGCCTGCACCATCATGGACGCCCTCGCCTAGCAGCAGCAACCCGGCAGGGTAGCTAATTTGGGACGGGGCTTTTTAGCTACCCTGGTCACAGTAGTCGTTGGGGGCACTCTTCGCGGGGCGCTGCAAGGATTGTCCCCATCTGCCGAATTAGGCGAGACTCTCCAGCACGCGACGGAGCTCCTGCTGGACGGCGTGGTCGCGGTTGCACCCCACCACGCGATCGGCGACTGCCTTGAGCGCGGGGCGCGCGTTTTCCATCGCGCAGCCCGTGCCGACAAAGCGAATGATCTCGTAGTCGTTCATCGAGTCGCCAAACGCCATGACCTCGTCGCGTTCGACGCCATAGTGCTCCATGAGCTGTGCGATGCCCGAGGCCTTCGACACACCGGGCTGCATGGCATCGATCCACGCGTTGCCCGAAGGCGCAAAGGTAAAGAGCTGACCAAGTTCGCGCTGTAGCACGTACGCACTGTCCATAACCGCACTGTCGTCGCAAAAGATACTCGCTTTGATGATATTTACGCTGGGATCGGGCAGCTCCCAAATGCGCTCGGCATTGGGAAGGTCCTTATCGACCTCACGCACGAACTTGCACTCGTCATCGAGCAGGAAGGACTTGGTTCGGTCAAAGAGCGCAAGATGCAGATTGGGAAACGTCCTGACGGCTTGGGCGAGCCTTCGAATCGCCAGGTGGGAATACACCTCACGGTCTACCATCTTACCGTCGGCGTAGACCTGGGCGCCGTTAGCGGCGACAAAGTCCATCTTGTCGCGAACGGGCGCAAAGAACTCGCACAGGCGATCGTAGCGACGACCTGACGATGCGGCGAAATGCACGCCACGCTCGTGTAGCGCCAGAATCAGTTCGTAGGTCTCGGGAGGTACCTGGCCGTTTTCGTCAAGCAGTGTGCCGTCCATATCGGATGCAATCAGTTTAAACATAGATAAGCTCCCTTCGGACTTGTTGGAATCGAACGTGTATCCGATTCCAACGTACCCAAAGGGAGCTCAAATAAGACTCCGCGGGCGTAAACGTTACAAGGACCTGGCAAATAGCTCACATATGCCAGAGGCCCCACGGTCGCGACGTCAGGCGGCCCGCCAAAGAGTATCCCCAACGACTAGTCGTTTAAGAACGTCCCCGATGACTAGTCGGCGTAGGTGAAGGTTGTGACGTCGAACATGCCCTCGGGGCGGATGCGGAGCGTCGGGATGACCGGCAGGGGCAGGAAGATGATGCCCATGATGGGGTCGAGCGGCGGCTCAATACCCATGGCGCGCGCCTTGACCATAAAGTCGTCGTGCTGCGCGGCAACGTCCTCGGCCGTGCCTTCGCTCATCAGGCCACCGAGCGCCAGCGGAATGCGCGCCACGACCTCGCCGTTACGCACCAGCACGTGACCACCCTGGCCCACGGCCTCAACGGCAGCCATCATATCGGCAGCGTTATCGCCCACCACGCACACGTTGTGCGAGTCGTGGCCGATCGTGGAGGCAATGGCACCACCGGTGATGGTGAAACCGCGCACCCAGCCGCGACCGATATGCTTGCCGACCAGGCCCAGGCCAGCGGGGCCGTCGCCATCGGCGCCCTCGGCCTGCAGCGACACGCCACGGCCATGGCGCTCGATCAGCATAATGCGGCGCAAGTCCTCGGCGCTCTCGGGGCGGGCCATACCCGTGATAGCCATACCCGGGATGACATCGATAACGGCCTCGCCCGGCTTAAAGGCATAGTCAAACACGTCGAGCGAAAGCTTCGGCAGCTTAACGGAAGCGCGCAGCTCATCGGCAAGGGCTGCGACCTCGGCCGTCTCGGGCGCGACCTCGCCCACAAAGGCGCCGTCCTGTGCCACCAGGGCACCGGCGGCATACACGCGATGCGGAGCTGTAGCAAACGTCAGGTCGTTGAGCACCAGCAGGTCGGCACGCTTGCCTGGGGCGATCGCGCCGCGGAGCTCATGCGGGTCGCGACAGCCGTGGTCCAGGCCAAATGCCTCAGCCGTGGAAAGGGACGCCATGGAGATGGCGACCACCGGGTCGACGCCAGCCTCGATGGCCACGCGGCAGGCATTGTCGATCATGCCGGTCGAAAGCGCGTCGGAGGGAGCGCGGTCGTCGGTCGCAAAGCAGCAGCGGCGGGCGCGGGCGGGATTTTCCAGCAGCATCGGGGACAAATTGGCCAGATCGTGGCTGCACGTGCCCTCACGCAGCATCACATACATGCCGCGGGACAGCTTGTCGAGTGCCTCCTCGGGAATCGTCGACTCGTGGTCGGCGATAATGCCCGCTGCGGCATAGGCATTGAGGTCCTTACCGGCAACGAGCGGCGCGTGGCCGTCAACCTGCTTGGACGGCGTCTGGCTGGCAGCATCGATGCGAGCACAGGTCTCGGGGTCGGCCATAAAGACGCCCGGCAGGTTCATCATTTCGCCCAGACCAAAGACATCGCCTGGATGCTCGGCAAAAAACGCCTGCATATCGGCAGCCGAAATAACGGCACCGGCTTGCTCGTCGGGCAGCGCGGGCACGCACGAAGGCATCATGTACTTGATGGAGATGGGCGCGCGGCGACCATCCTCGATCATAAAGCGCAAGCCGTCCAGACCGGCAACATTGGCAATCTCATGGCTGTCGGCAATGGCGGTGGTAGTACCGCGCGTCGCGGCCATGCGAGCATACTCGGCGGGACGGATGTTCGAAGACTCGATATGCAGATGCCCGTCAATAAAACCGGGAGCGAGATAGCGCCCTTGGCAGTCGATGACCTCAGTTGACTCGTAGGCGCCAGCGGCATCGTCGCGCCCATCGTAGAGCACGCCGACGATCACACCGTCCTTGACGGCAACGCTACCGGGCGCCACACGCTGGCCATACACGTCGACGATCTGCGCATTGGTAAACAGCGTGTCGACGGGCACGCGCCCCTCGGCAGCATCGATCACAGACCTCATGACCTCAACGGACATACATACTCCTTTAACCGTAGAAAAAAGCTGCGGAGCGGACAGGCCTTCACCGCAGCAAGCCAATAACAATTGTATGCCCAAAAGAAGGCCGCCGATAACACCCCTTCCGCTTAACGGTAAGCGCCCAAAAGTAGTCGTTGGGGACGTTCTTAAACGACTAGTCATTAAAGAACGTCCCCAATGACTACTTGCGACCAAGGCAACGCCGATGTCTTGGCAACGACAGCGAAAACCCGCCAGAGCGAGCAAGGTGCCTTGAAACGAGGCGGCATTGACCTTCTGGTCATGCCGCCGAAGTTGAAAGGCAGATTGCCGCGCTGGCGGGTTTGCAGCGTCGACCGGTTACGCGGTTTGGTAAAACCGCGTAACTAAATAAGCTTGAAGCCCTTGCGCTTACCCACAGAAAGGGTGTCGCCCAGCTTGAGGGCGCTGGGATCGATGTTATAGCTCTTGGGAGCCACGGCCTTGCCGTTGATTTTGACGCCGCCGCCGTCGATATCGCGACGAGCCTGGCCGGCGCTCGCCGAAAGACCCAAGTCCTTGAGCAGGCCGGCGAGGTAGATTTGGCCCTCGTCGTTAACAGTCAGCTCAACGTGCTTCTCGGGGAAGTCGGCGAGCTGGCCCTCCTTGAACACGCGGTCGAACTCAGCCTGAGCCTCGTCGCCGGCACCGGCGCCGTGGTAGGTGTCGCACAGGTCGCGACCCAGTGCGCGCTTGAGCTCATAGGGATCGGCAGAGCCGTCGGCCAGGGCGGCGTCGATCTTGTCGACCTCGGCCGGGGTGAGCGAGCTGGCCAGACGATAGTACTTGCCGATCATCTCGTCGGGGATGGACATGGTCTTGCCGAACATGTCCTTGGGCGCGTCGGTCAGGCCGATGTAGTTGCCGTATGACTTGGACATCTTGCGCACGCCGTCGGTACCCTCGAGCAGCGGCATGGTGAGCGCGATCTGCGGCTCCATGCCCATCTTCTCCATGAGCTCACGGCCGGCGAGCAGGTTGAAGAGCTGATCGGTGCCGCCCATCTCGACGTCGGCCTTGATCTGCACGGAGTCGAAAGCCTGCATCACGGGATACAGGAACTCATGCAGGGCGATCGGCGTCTGAGACTGGTAGCGCTTGGTAAAGTCGTCGCGCTCGAGGATGCGGGCGACGGTGAACTTGGAGCACACCTGCAGCAGACCGGCCAGATCCATCGAAAGGATCCAGTCACCGTTGTGCACGATGGTGGTCTTCTCGGGATCCAGGATCTTCATGGCCTGGCTCACGTAGGTCTCGGCATTGGCCTCGATCTGCTCCTGCGAAAGCTGCGGACGGGTGGAATTCTTGCCCGAAGGGTCGCCAATCAACGCGGTACCGTTGCCGATGATGAGGGTGACGTTGTGGCCCAGGTCCTGGAACTGACGCATCTTACGCAGCGGCACGGCGTGGCCCAGGTGCAGGTCGGGGCTGGTGGGGTCGACGCCGAGCTTGATGTTGAGGGGCTCGCCCTTCTCAAGCTTCTTGCGAAGGTCGGCCTCGGGAACGATCTGCGCGGCGCCCGAGGTGATGATACGCATTTGCTCGTCAACAGACAGCATTGGGTATCCTCCTTTTGCTATAGCACCCTCGCCGAAAACGGCGGTGCTGGAAGTCCATAAACTCTCTTATGATAACAAACTGACGCGACGCGGCACCTACGACAGGAAAATCCTCGTCCTGCCGCATGCGTCAATGGCAACTGGCAGACGTGTACCGTCACGCTCGACCAGATAGCTGTCTCTTATACACAT
>CABSMV010000118.1 GCA_902478935.1 uncultured Collinsella sp.
TGTGTATAAGAGACAGGTCTGATTCCCCCGAGCGCGGCGATCCGAAAAGCGCTCCTTCGGCGCATCGGCAGCGCGGTCGTCTCCCCCATGCCGGGTTTGTTCGCGCGCAAAATGCGCTGGGATGAGCTCAACCGGGCGCAGCGTCATTGCGAGATTATTCGCGCCCTTGCGATCATCCACCCCGATTGGACGTTCTGCTCGTTTTCGGCAGCTTGCCTGCTGGGGCTCGAGGTCTCGTGGCGACACCTGAACGTCGTGCATGTTTGCAGCTCGACAAAGCCGTCGGCTCGTCCGGGCGCACATATTCAGCGACACCAAATTGAGCCGGCCGGAGCAATACGCAGAGCCGGCATATCGGTAACGCCGCCCATCCAAACGGCCACAGATTGCCTGCTGCAAACTAGTTTTGCCGACGGCATGCCCATTGCCGATTCGGCGATCTCAAAGCTCGGCCTTACGCGAGAGCAGTTGATGGAGGCCGTCGAGCAACGAGCGACCGCCCGCAATGGTCGCGCGATTCGTACGGCTCTCACCACGCTTCGATATGCCGACGCCCGCGCCGAGAGCGGCGGGGAATCGGTCGCCCGAGCCGTCATGATCGAGACGGGCTTTGCGCCCGACTGGCTTCAATACGAGTTGACGGACCCCTTCGATTCGACCAAGCCCATACGAACGGACTTTGCCTGGGAGCGCCAGGCGCGGGAACTCACGCTGGGCGAGCTCGACGGGCTCATCAAATATACCGACCAGACCATGCTGGCCGGACGCACCACCGCCGAGGCGCTCGTCGCCGAACGACAGCGCGAGGCGCACCTATCGCTCTACGGTCACCCTCTGCTGCGCTTTACCATAAACGAGGTCCGCTCGGCAGGAATGCTCGCCAAAAAGCTGCAGACGGCAGGCATCCGGCAGACCACGCTGCCGACATGGCTCAACGACGTGGAGCTGTAGGAGCCGCTAGGCCGCGCATCGCCGGATCGCATCCCCCCTATCTGGGCCGCATTTTCCCAACGGCCACGCCAGCGGAAAGCGTGTCCCAGCTTGGACGCTCAAAACGGGATGCGCTTTCCGGATGGCGGGCCTAGCGGAAAGCGTGTCCCGGAATCAGGTCTCGGAACGGGTCGTGCTTTCCAGTTGAGTCCTTCAGCGGAAACCGCATCCCAGAATAAACGCTCAAACTGGGATGCACTTTCCAAACGGCCGGCCAGCGGAAAACACATCCCATTCTGAGGCACGATTCCGGGACGCAGTTTCCGCATGCGGCCCCGTTGGGAAAGTTCATCCCGTTCCGAAGCTGGATTCCGGGACACAGTTTCCGCATGCGGAAGCGCTCCAAACAAAAGGCCCCGGCTCGCGATGGAGCTGGGGCCAAAGGCGCAGCATATACAGTTGATGTTGAGCGCGAACAGCCCATCAGCAATGGTCGTCCGCGCCCCACCCTACCCGCGGTTGCGAACGCGGCTGTAGGGCGTATCCACCATGGGCAGATCCGGACGCAGCTTGCCGTCGAACGCGCGGTAGGCGTTCTGTACGGCGGGCGCCGTGGGGATCGTGGCAATCTCGCCGATGCCCTTGCCGCCGTATGCCACGGGCAGCAGCTCGTCCTTCTCCACGTAGATGGCATGGATATCCGGAATCTCGGGCGCACGGAACAGCCCGAGCGTGCCGTACCTGGCCTGGGGTACGCAGTCCTTGAGCGGCCAGTCCTCGGTAAGCGCATAGCCCATACCCATGAGCACGCCGCCTTCGATCTGACCCTGGATGGAGATGGGGTTGACCACCTTGCCGGAATCGTGCGCGGCATAGACCTCGCTCACGCGGCCGTCATCATCCAGAATGACCACATGTGTGGCAAAGCCGTAGCAGATGTGGCTCTTGGGGTTGGGAACATCCGCACCCAGCTTGTCGGTCGGCTCCAGATACACGTAGCCAAACTCGCATCCCTCGAGCGCCTTGATGGCGGCCGCGGGATCCTGAGGATGCATACCTTGGCCGGCGACGAGCTCCTGCGCGCGCAGCTGATAGGCGCGACCGTCGTCGTACTCGATCTTGACGCCGTCGCCATGCGCGCTCACGGGAGCATCGGGTGCAGGCTTGCCCGCCTCGATGCCAACCATGGCATCGCGCAGCAGGAAGGCGGCGCCGCGCACGGCCTCGCCGGTCACGACCGTCTGACGCGAGCCAGACGTGGTGCCGGAGTCGGGAGCGTTTTCGGTGGAGCACTCGCCATTGGCAATGCAGTGAAGCGGCAGACCGCAGGCCTCGGCAACGTCTTGCAAAAAGACGGTATTGCAGCCCTGGCCGATGTCGGACGTGGCGGCATAGACCACGGCCACGCCATTCTCGATGCGAATCTTGCAGCGGCCGGCATCGGGCAGGCCCACGCCCACGCCGGCGTTCTTCATGGCGCAGGCGATACCGGCATGTCCAGGATGCGCGTAGTAGGCATCCTTGACCTCGAGCAGCGTCTCCTTCAGCGCCGTGGAGCAGTCGGCAATCTGGCCGTTGGGCAGAACCTCGCCCGGCTCGATGGCGTTACGGTAGCGGATCTCCCACGGATCCAGGCCGACCTTCTCGGCCAGCAGGTCGATCAGGCTCTCGAGCGCAAACTCGGACTGGCAAACGCCAAAGCCGCGGTACGCACCGGCGGGCGGGTTGTTGGTGTAGTAGCCAAAGCCGCGAATGTCGGTATTCTGGTACTTGTAGGGGCCGACGGCATGCGTGCAGGCGCGCTCGAGCACCGGGCCGCACAGCGACGCATAGGCGCCGGTGTCAAAATTGATCTCGCAATCCAGGCCGGTAAAGTTGCCCTCGGCGTCGCAGCCCAGCGTAAAGGTGCCGTCCATGGCGTGGCGCTTGGGATGGAACGCGAGCGACTCGGCGCGCGTGAGCTTGCACTTCACAGGACGCTGGAACTTATAGGCAGCGAGCGCGGCCAGGTGCTGGATGGACACGTCCTCCTTGCCGCCAAAGCCGCCACCCACGAGCATGGTCTCTACAACCACGCGCTCGGGTTCGCTATCCCACCCAAACATGTGGGCACACTCTTTGCGCGTGTCGTAGGCACCCTGGTCGGTCGACTGCACTTTGACGCCGTTCTTGTACGGGAAGGCGACGGCGCACTCGGGCTCCAAGAAGGCGTGCTCGGTAAAGGGCGTGGTAAAGCGCTGCGTCACGGTGAATGCGCTCTCCGCTAGCGCCTTGGCGGCGTCGCCACGCGTCACGTGACGGCTCTGGCATACGTTGTCCTTGAGCTCCACCGTGTTGCCAAAGGCAAAGAAGCTGTCGTGCAGGCGCGGGGCGTCGGCAGCCCTGGCCTCGGCGATGTTGCGCACGGGCTCCAGAGGCTCGTAATCAATCTTGACGAGCTTCTTGGCCTTCTCGAGCGTCGCCTCGTCCTCGGCGACTACCAAAACGATGGCGTCGCCCACGCAGCGGGTGATATCGCCCTGGGCGATCATGACGTCCCAGTCCTGGATAAGGTGGCCGACCTGGTTGACCGGCACGTCCTCGGCGCGCAGAATGCCCACCACACCGGGCAGGGCCTCGGCCTTGGAGGTGTCGATGGAGAGCACGCGGGCGCGCGGATACTTGGAGCGAACGGCGCTGGCATAGGTCAGGCCCGGCTGATCGAGCTCGTCGATGTCGTCGGGGTACTTGCCCTCGCCGAGCACCTTCTTGCGCACGTCGATACGGAAGGCGCGCTTGCCCACGCCGTAGTCGTCGCCGCGCTCCAGGTCCTCGTCAATCTGCTTTTCGCCGCGGAGCACCGCAGCGGCCAGCGAAATGCCCTCGATAATCTTTTTGTAGCCGGTGCAGCGGCAGACGTTGCCGCGGATGGCGTACTTAATCTGCTCCTCGGTGGGCTCGGGGTCCTCGGCGATGAGCGCCGCACCCGCCATGACCATACCGGGGATGCAAAAGCCGCACTGCACGGCGCCCACGGCGCCAAAGGCGTACACAAAGGCCTCGCGCACGTCCTGGGGCAGGCCCTCGACGGTCACGATGTTACGGCCGGCGGCAAGGGCGGTGGTCAGCACGCACGCCTTGACGGCCGCACCGTCCACGTGGATGGTGCAGGTACCGCAGGCACCCTCGGAGCAGCCGTCCTTGGCGGAGTGAATGTGCAGGTCGTCGCGCAGATAACGCAGCAACGGTTTGTTTTGGGTCGTCGTGCGTTCCACGCCGTTAACGGTAAAAGTGAATTCCTGTGCCATGGTGATTCCCTTCTACACGCCGGCGGCGATGCCGGTACGGTCGTGGATGGCGCCATGCGGGCAGACGACGGCGCACATGCCGCACGACAGGCAATCAGCGCCGTCGATATGGGCGCAGTTGTCCTCGATACGGATAGCGCCGGCAGGGCACTTTTTGGCGCACATGCCGCAACCGATGCAGCTCGTGTCGCAGATCTTGCGGGCGATGGCGCCCTTATCGGTGTTGTTGCAGCGCACCAGGATATTCTGGTAGCCGGGGACGAAGGCGATCACGCGCTGCGGGCACGCCATGCCGCACAGGCCACAGCCCGTGCACTTTGAGCGATCAACGCGGGCGATGCCATCGACCAGTGCAATGGCGCCGTGGGGGCAGGCCGTGACGCAGGCGCCACAGCCAATGCAGCCTTCACTGCAGCGGGCGTCGCCGCCTGCGGAGGCACAACCGCTTCCGCAGGCAACGTAGGCCACGTTATGTTGAATGGATTTGGCCATAAGGGGTCCCTTATTTCTTAAGGAGATACGAATAGTTGTCGCGCACGGCCTTGATGGTCAGGCGGACGGCCTCGGGAAGGCCGGTGTTGACGGCATCGACCGAGACGGTGCGGACCGTGCCGGCGACGCGGACCTTAAAGTGGTCCTCGCCCACGGCCAGGAAGCCCTCGTTCTCGGAGTTCTCCATGTCCTGCTCGCTCCAGAACAGGGTGAGCTTGTCCTTGTAGGGACGACCCTCCTGGTAGGGGCAGAACACGGCGCAGTTGCCGCACTCGTTGCACATGCCGTCGACATGAACGACCTGATGCTTGGCCAGGCCCGGCACCTTAATTGCCACGTTGGCGCGGTTGGGGCACACATCGCAGCAGACCTCGCATACCGAGCCGCAGCCCAGGCAGCGGGTCTTGGTGCAGTTGCACTTGTCGCGGCACAGCGACCCCTTGCGCTCGTAGCAGGTGTCCTCGCGGCCAGCCTGCTCGTTGCAGTCGGCGTACTTGTTAAAGTCCACGCCGGCGATGGCGCGGGCGACTTCGGCGGCGTCGGCAATAGCCTCGACCACGGTGGCCGGACCGCGACGACAGTCGCCCGCAGCCCAGACGCCCTCAACGCCGGTGGAGGTGGCGGCAAGACGGCCGCGACGGTCGTGCTCGACGC
>CABSMV010000119.1 GCA_902478935.1 uncultured Collinsella sp.
GAGATGCTCAGGAGTCTCGTGGGCTCGGAGATGTGTATAAGAGACAGCGATTACTTGATTGCAGAAGGAGAGATCGACGACGAGCGCTTGAAGTCCATCGGGACGGCGGCATGTGTTGGCGCCGCCAATGGGTTCGTATCCGGATCGGCGACCGCGGCAATCACGGCCGCCGCAGCAAAGGGCGCCTTCGGTGGGACGGTAAAGGCTGCTGCAATGGGATCGAGGGGCGCGAACGTCATCGCGGCGCTCGTCGTGCTGACCATGGAGATGTGCCGAAATTTCTATCTTGCGGCGTCGGGGCGGATTGATTCCGTCGAGATGGCGAGCAACATGGGCCAATCCGTGTTCTCGACCGTCATGATGTTCGGCGGAGCCGCTGTCGCGACTGCCCTGACAGGTGGGGCAACCTTCCCTGTGCTCATCGGATCCTTCGTCGGTGGAGCAGTGGGAAGCATGGCGTTCAAACCCGTCTCGTCTTGCGTTATGAAGGTGTGCGTCGATTCCGGCGTGACGTTTTTTGGCCTTGTCGAGCAAGATTACGAGGTTCCCAAGCGCCTGCTCTCGAGGCTCGGCATCAAAGGGGCGAGCATTAAAACGGCGAGGATAAAGACTGTCGGCGTTTCGATGACGCCCCGACTCTCTGCGCCCTCTGTGAAAACGGCGAGCCTGCACACCACAGACGTTGTCTTCTTTGAGCGAGGGTTCGTCGGCGTTAACAAGGTTGTCTATTCGTAGGACGGGCAGAATGCGCGGTCTTGTATAGCTTAGCAGGCTCCGAAGAAGCGCCTCCATTGGGCAGCTTGGACTGTTTTGTAGATATTCGGAAGCGAGATGATGAGCGCATCGTTGTGGCTACCGCCTCCGAATCGTCCCTTTTCAGGTCACCTACTACGAATTCCGGTGGAACTCTAGTAGTGATTAAGAGAGCGACCTGCGGTTTCTCGAATCAATTGGGCCATTCCCGAAACAGCGAACCAAGGGACCGATGCGTCCAAATTGCGCGCAAATCAATCCTTCGGTGGCATGACACGGTACTCATTGACGATGCGCGGACTGAATTGGTCATCGAGTGAGAGTAGCGGGAACTGCTTTCTAACTTGCGCTTTAGGGCTGCCAGCGAAATTACATGAACTGGCCTCCGGACCTTCTGGTTCGGAGGCTTTCTTTTTGCATTTCTACCCGAAAAGGACTCCTTGCCGAAGCCCTTTGAGCATCGGACGGCACTATCGAGCGTGAACGTTCTCGTAGGCCTCTCTAATCTCTGCCGGCAAACCGTCTGGAATCAGCGCCTTCACTCTATCCTCGTTGCCATCTTGGATCGCCTGCTCGTAGTACCAGCATTTGAACTTCAACATGTCCAGCGCGCGGTTCATCTTCGCAATCTCCGACTCCATGTGGGCTTTTCGCTCCTCGAACATGGCCTTGCGCTTGGGATATGTCGATGGGCCCTCCGCGCACCATTCCATGAACAGTCGGATGTCCTTAATCTCCATCCCAGCCTTCTTTAAGCATTCGATGACCCGAAGCGCCTCGAGTTCCGTATCGCCGAATCGGCGAATGCCGGATGTCCGTTCCAATCCCGGGAACAGCCCCTGCTTGTCGTAATACCGCAGCGTGGAAACGGGCAGACCGAACATCTCCGCTACCTGTCCGATTGTGTACATGGTCCCTCCGGATAAATCTCGAGTTCAATCCTTGACTTAAAGTCAGGTTTAGGTATTACCTTCATTCTCGTCAATATAAATCGCGATTTCAAGGGGTATTCCGTAATGAGCAAAACGGTTTTGATAGTCTCTTCAAGTCCTCGAAAGAATGGCAATTCCGAGACGTTGGCGGATGCCTTCGCCAAAGGTGCGCAAGAAGCGGGCCACAGCGTGGAGACCGTGCACCTGCGCGAAAAGCAGCTCGGCTTCTGTAAGGGCTGCCTTGCCTGCTCAAAGCTGGGGTACTGCGTCATCCAGGACGATGCCATAGAAATCGCCGCCAAGATGCACGATGCGGATGTGTTGGTGTTTGCAACGCCCGTCTACTACTACAGCGTCTGCGGCCAGCTCAAGACCATGCTGGACCGCGCCAACCCACTCTTCGGTTCCGATTACGCATTTACCGAGGCGTATCTGTTGGCAACGGCGGCGGACGGTGGGCACTCGACCTTCGACGGCGCGAAGAAGGCGGTGCAGGGATGGGTCGACTGCTTCCCCCGTTGCACGCTTGCCGGAACGGTATTCGCCGGCGGCGTGAATGGCGTGGGCGAAATCGCCGGGCATCCTGCTCTGGAGCAGGCGCAACGAATGGGCATGGAAATCTAGGCGCGGCTTAGCTGCGCGAAAGCAGCTTGTACTCAAAACCATCGACAGGAGGAAATCGATCATGGCAATTAAACAGACGGCAGGCAGAGATGCCCTGGGGGACTTTGCCCCCAAATTCGCTCAGCTCAACGATGACGTGCTGTTTGGCGAGGTATGGAGCCGGGAGGACGAGCTCTCACTTCGAGACCGAAGCGTGGTGACGGTGGTGGCCCTGATGGCACAGGGGCTGACGGATTCTTCGTTCCAATACCATCTGATGTCCGCAAAGAACAATGGCGTGACCAGGGCTGAGATAGCGGAAATCCTTACGCACGCGGCGTTTTACGCGGGCTGGCCCAAGGCATGGGCGGCCTTCCGCATGGCGAAGGAGGTCTGGGCGGATGACAATGCCGCCGATGCAAGAACCAAGCATCAAAACGAGATGGCCTTTCCCATCGGTGCCCCCAACGACGCATTTGCGAAGTACTTTATCGGGCAAAGCTACCTCGCGCCCCTTTCCACCGAGCAGGTCGGCATTTACAACGTTACGTTTGAGCCCGGCTGCCGCAACAACTGGCACACCCATCACGCCAAAAGCGGTGGCGGACAGATCCTTGTCTGCGTGGCTGGTCGAGGGTTTTACCAGGAATGGGGCAAACCGGCACAGGAGCTGTGCCCCGGCGATGTAGTAAATATTCCCGCGGGCGTAAAGCACTGGCACGGTGCGGCGCCCGACAGCTGGTTCTCCCATCTCGCGGTGGAGGTTCCGGGCGAGGAGGCCTCCAACGAGTGGCTGGAGCCCGTGGACGACGAGGAATACCTCAATGTGACTAACAAGGAGGCTTAGGCATGGAGCAGTTGAAGCTGACGCAGGAGTGGGACAAGGTATTCCCCAAAAGCGACAAGGTTGAGCACAGCAAGGCGACCTTCCGCAACCGATACGGCATCACGCTGGCTGCCGACATGTACGTGCCTAAGAACGCGGAAGGCAAGCTGCCCGCCATCGCCGTCAGCGGTCCGTTTGGCGCGGTGAAGGAGCAGTCTTCCGGTCTGTACGCGCAGAAAATGGCGGAGCTGGGCTTTTTCACAATTGCCTTTGACCCGTCCTATACCGGTGAGAGCGGCGGTACGCCCCGCTATGTAGCATCTCCGGACATTAACACCGAGGACTTCTGCGCAGCGGTGGACTTCCTCTCGGTACAGGAAAACGTCGATCCAGAGCGCATCGGCATCATCGGTATCTGCGGTTGGGGCGGCATGGCAGTCAATGCAGCAGCCATCGACACCCGTATCAAAGCTACCGCGGCTATGACCATGTACGATATGACTCGCGTGACCGCAAACGGCTATTTTGACGCCGAGGATTCCGAGCAGGTACGCTTTGAAAAGCGGAAAGCGTTGAACGCGCAGCGCACCGAGGACTATAAAAACGGCAGCTATGCGCTGGCGGGCGGCGTGGTCGATCCGCTACCGGAGGATGCGCCGCAGTTTGTAGCGGACTATTACGCCTACTACAAGACTCCGCGAGGCTACCATCCCCGCAGCCTGAACTCCAACGGTGGCTGGAATGTGACGTCCTCGCTGTCCTTTTTGAATATGCCGATTTTGCAATATAGCAGCGAAATCCGCTCTGCGGTACTGCTGGTGCATGGCGAGAAGGCGCACTCCCGCTATTTCAGCGAAGCCGCGTACAGCAAGCTTACCGGGGACAACAAGGAATTGCTCATTATTCCTGGCGCCAGCCACACCGACCTTTACGATCAGATGGACATCATTCCGTTTGAAAAGCTGAAAGCATTCTTTGGGGAATATCTGAAATAAGGTGTGCCTCGATTCAATGCCAAGTCTCCAGCAACGATTCTTCTAAAGAGAGGGAGTAGCTGAAACGAGGCGATTGATTAACTCCATTCGTTTTGGTTACAAGAAAACATGCTGCGCGCCTGCAGCATGAAGGAGAGGGAATCCTATGAATATCGTTGTATTGAGTGGTAGCCCGCGCAAGGGCGCCAATACCGACACCATGGTCGAGGCGTTTGCCGAGACCGCGCGCGAGGGCGGCCATACGGTCGAGGTCGTCCGCGTTGCCAGCAAGAAGATTGCTGGTTGCTTGGGATGCCAGTACTGCTTTGCCCATGAGGGCACCTGTGTGCAGAAAGACGACATGGCCGACGTGATCGAGTCGCTGAAAGGCGCCGATATGGTTGTCTTCGCTTCGCCTATCTACTGGTTTGATATCACTGCGCAGGAGAAGGCCGCCATCGACCGCCTGTACGCCTTCGGTGCTACGGGCTTCCCGTTCACCAAGACGGCCCTTTTGCTCGATAGCCACAGCGAGGGCGTCTATGATGCGGCGATCGCTATGTACAAGTCAACTTGCGCATACTGCAAGTGGGAGGACCAGGGCATTGTCACCATCAGCGGTATGACCGAGCGCGACAGCATGGCATCGTCGCCCAAGTTGAAAGAGGTGCGAGAGCTCGCTCGCAAGCTCGCCTAAGGACAAGAAGAACGCATGGCAATCGGTGTTGGCGGAAAATGCTTGCTATCCTTACCAAGAGGAATGCTGATTGCCATGCGTTGATGCTTCCGCGGACAATTCCGGCGTGCTAAAACGCCTTCTCGTTCAAGAATTCCCTGAACGCGGGAATGCCAAAGCCAACGAGACCACGCCCGCGCTCTCCAATGACGCCGTCCTCCAGGAGGCGGCGTTTGTATTGGCTTGCGTAGTTGCTGGCGACGCCCATGCGTTTGGCTATCTCCGAGACCCTGCTGGGGCCAGAATCGGGCAGCATCGCCAACAAGAATTCGATGTCTTTGTCAGAAAGCTCCCGATAGGTCGTTTCGAGAGAAGCCCGATGTCATGCTTCTCGAGTTGCCTGAAGACGCCATTCATGTACGTGCGCCAGTTACCCTGAGTCTCCTGAGCATATGTCCAATCGATGCCGACTGGCCCAATCTGAACGCCGCTTATGCACGCGCGAGGCTGTGAGAGGCGGCTATCTGCCGCCTCTTTGGTTTCAAGACTTTAGTCTGCTGGCCGCGCAGCGGCCAGCTTTAAACCACCCGCTACG
>CABSMV010000120.1 GCA_902478935.1 uncultured Collinsella sp.
CGAGATGCTCAGGAGTCTCGTGGGCTCGGAGATGTGTATAAGAGACAGGGTCTCGTCCAGGCTGCGGCCGTCCTCGCGCATGGCCAGCGCGTACTCCACCAGCAGGCCCTCGGCGCCCGAGCCGGTGCGCGAGTCGATGCAGCGCACGTCGAGCTCGTGCGTTTTGGCCGTCAGGCTGGCGTTGGCATAGCAGGCGGACCACTCGCTGCACAGCGAGATAAAGATGGCGCTATCGTGGCCGTCGGCGCGCACGCGGTCAAAGAGTTCCTTGAACTCGCCGGCACTCGGCTGCGAGGTGTGCGGCAGCTGCTCGGAGCCGGCCATGCGGGCGACGTACTCTTGGGCGGTAATCTGCACCTGGTCGAGCAGGTCCTCGCCCTCGATAATCACATGCAGCGGAATCACGTAAATGCCGAGCTCTTGGGCGCGGGCGGGGGAGATGTCCGACGTGGAGTCGGTTATGATGGCAAAAGACATAATTGCACCTTTCGTTGGGGCGCGACGGCGCCGCCTTCTGAGAGCAAAGTGCGACAAGTATAGTGGAGTTGCTCTACATTGCTAGGTTAAATTGTTGAATAGTCAACAGTTTGAAGTGTCGGTGTGGAAATCGTCAACTGGGGAAGAGGGATGCCGATGGAGGCGCTGGAGATATGCAAGCGGCCGGTCGTGCTGTTTGATTTTGATGGCACGGTGGCCGATACGGGTCGGGCGGTGATGACCTCGACGCGCAAGACGCTGGCTGCACGCGGGTTTTCGGAGGCGCAGATGGGTGACCTGCGTCGCATGATCGGGCCGCCCCTGTGGAAGAGTTTTCACGACTTTTATGGCTTCTCCCGCGAGGAGTCGCTTGTGGTGGCCGACGAGTACCGCGCCTTTTTTTGACGAGCTGGGACCGGAGGAGTATCCCGTGTTCGACGGGATTCCAGAGCTGCTGGATGGGTTGGTCGCCCAGGGCAAGCGCTTGGCCGTGGCGACGTCGCGCATGGAGGAAAAGTGCATCGACATGGTGGGCGAGCTGGGGCTTTCGCAGTTTGAGGCGGTGGTTGGCATGAATCCACCGCAGGGGCGCGAGACCAAGGCCGATTCGGTTCGCGACGCGTTGGCGGCCTTGGGTGCGGCCGCGGACGATGCCGTGATGATCGGCGATCGCTTTAACGATGTGGAGGGCGCGCACGCAATGGGCGTACCGTGCATTGGTATCTATTCGGGCGCGGCGGCGCCGGGCGAGCACGAGGCGGCGGGTGCCGATGCAGTGGTGCACTCGGTGGCCGAGCTTGCTAAACTTTTCGCTATATAAGTACTTGATGTGAGGGGCGGGCGTACCCGTCGCTCATTGGTAAGGAGGCAGTCCATGAATCAGGTGGAGCAGAGCGTCGCTGAGTATGTCGACGAGGTTTGGGAAGATGTCGTCGCCGATATCGAACAACTGGTGAGCTATCCGTCCGTGGCCGTTGCTGCCAATGCAGAGCCCGGTTCGCCGTTTGGCCGCCCGGTCCGTGATGCGCTCGATTGCGCGCTCGGCATTGCGCAAAAGCTCGGCTACCAGACGAGCGACGACGAGGGCTATGTGGGCATTGCCGATATCCCGGGTCGCGGCGACAAGCAGCTCGCGACCATCTGCCACGTGGACGTGGTGCCCGCCGGCCCCGGCTGGAACACCGACCCGTTTGCGATGGAGCGTCGCGAGGGCTGGCTGCTCGGCCGTGGCGTGATTGATGACAAGGGTCCGGCGGTGTTGTCGCTCTACGCCGGTGCCTACCTGCTCAAGCACGGCATTGTGCCGCGCTATACCTTTCGCGCGCTGCTGGGCTGCGATGAGGAAGTGGGCATGTCCGACGTTCACCATTATCTGGAGAACCACGCAGACCCCGACTTTTTGTTTACGCCCGATGCCGAGTTCCCGGTCTGCAATGCCGAGAAGGGCCAGTTTGGGGCGACGTTTGTGAGCCCCAAGATCGACGGCGGGCGCATTGTGTCCTGGAGCGGTGCCGAGGCGAGCAATGCCATTCCGTCGCAGTCCATCTGCGAGCTCGCGATTGCCGCCGATGAGCTGCCGGCGCCCGTTGAGAACGCCGACCGCCTGGAGATCACGGCGCTTGATAACGGGCATGCGCAGATTTTCGCCCACGGTATTGGCGGCCACGCTTCGATGCCTGAGGGCACCATCAACGCCGTCGGCCTGATCGTGGCGTATCTGCGCGAGGCCGAGGACGCGTTTGGTGCACGCGACGAGCGTCTGCTGACGCCTGCCGAGCACGAGTTCGTCAAGTTCCTGGCCTTTGTGCATGCGGATGCCTATGGCCGCGGCCTAGGTATCGATGCGACGAGTCCGGCGTTTGGCCCGCTTACCTGCAACGCTGGCGTCATCCGCGTGGCGGATGGCCATATTGAGCAGGTCATCGACGTGCGCTTCCCCGACAGTACGAGTGCCGATACCATCCGCGAGCAGCTTGACCCGCTCGTGGGCCGTTTTGGCGTGACGTGCCAGCTGGGTCGCGCTAAGGTGCCGTTCTCAGTCTCTGCCGATGATCCGGCCGTGAAGGCGCTTATCGATACCTATAACGAGTTCACCGGCAAGCATGCTGAGCCCTTTGCCATGGGCGGCGGCACGTACGCGCGCAACTTTGCCCGCGCCGTCTCGTTTGGCCCCGAAGAGACCGGCCTGGAGCTGCCCACGTGGGGCGGCCAGATGCACGGCCCCAACGAGTGCGCCAACGAGGAACAGCTTAAACAGGCGCTCAAGATCTATATTGTTGCGATCCTCCGTTTGAATGAATTAGAGCTTTAAGGTCTCGCGGTTTCCCAATCTAAGTTGCGGTGGAATAGTTCCTAGAATGGGCCATTTGATGGCCAAGCAGGAACTATTTCACCGCAACTTTGTTTTTATTGGTGTAAAAGGCGGGTCATGCTTGGTGGCGGGTTTGTTATCCGTTTGTAAAGGCTGGGCAGAGCTTGCAGTAAGGGTCTATCAAATGACCGTAAGAAACCGCAGTTGGCGCGGGCACTGCCCGATCGGGGTCGTATCTTTCCAAACAGCAAAGCGGGCGGGGTGCCCGCGAGTCGCATGTATGAAAGGAAGATCATGCTCGATCAGGCTTATTCTCGTCGTCAGTTCCTCGGCCTCGCTGGTGGTCTTGCCAGCATCGTCGGTCTCGGTCTCGTTGGTTGCGGCGGCTCCGGCGCATCCGACGCCGCCGACAAGGGTAGCGCCGCTGCTGCCGAGTCCGTCTCCGGCGAGGTGACCTACGACGGCGCCTCCTCGTTCCAGGCTCTCGTCGAGGCCGCTGCCGAGAAGTTCATGGATGCCAACCCGGACGTCTCCGTCTCCGGCTCGGGTAACGGTTCGGGCAAGGGCCTGACCGCTGTTGCCGCCGGCACCGTCACCATCGGCAACTCCGACGTCTTCGCCGAGACCAAACTCGAGGCCGACCAGGTCAAGAAGCTCGTCGACCACGAGGTTGCCGTCGTGGGCATGGGCCCCGTCGTCTCCAAGAACGTGACGGTCGACGACCTGTCCCTCGAGCAGCTCAAGGGCATCTTCTCCGGCCAGATCACCAACTGGAAGGAGGTCGGCGGCGACGACGCCAAGATCGTCGTCCTCAACCGCAAGGCCGGCTCCGGTACTCGCGCCACCTTCGAGGCTGCCGTCTTTGGCGACGAGGCTGTCGACTTTAAGGGCGACGCCGAGCTCGACAAGTCCGGCGACGTCCAGACTCAGATGGGCAGCACCGACAACGCCATCTCCTACCTCGACTTCTCGCACTTCGACGACTCCAAGTTCAACGCCATCAAGGTCGAGGGCGTGGAGCCCAAGAGCAAGAATGTCACCGACGGCTCCTTCAAGATCTGGGCGACCGAGCACATGTACTGTGCAAAGGACGCCGACGAGGCTACCAAGGCCTTCCTGGAGTTCATGCTTTCCGACGACGTCCAGGGCAAGCTCGTCGAGGAGCAGGGCTTCATCCCCGTCTCTGCCATGAAGGTCGTCAAGGACGCCAGCGGCAAGGTCTCCGCTAAATAAGTAGTCGCCCCCGGAAAGGTTTGCAATGGCAAAACAGCTGCCAAAGCGCGACCTTGAGAACGTGGGCCTGTGCGTCACGGGCGCGTGCGTAGCGCTCGTGACGCTTGTCGTTGCCGCGCTCATCTTTATGGTCGCCCAAAAGGGCCTCTCGGCTTTTGTCAAAGACGGCGTCTCGGTCGTCGAGTTTTTCACCGGCACCAAGTGGGACCTGGCCAACACGGCTAAAAACGGCCTGCCCTACACCGGCGCCCTGCCCCTGATCGTCACCTCGTTTGCGGTCATGGTGCTCTCCACGCTCATCGCGTTGCCCATCGCCATCGGCTCTGCCATCTTTGCGGTCGAGATCCAACCAAAATTTGGCTCCAAGATCTTTCAGCCGCTTATTGAGCTTTTGACCGGTATTCCCTCGGTCGTCTTTGGCTTGATCGGCTTTCACGTTGTCGTCGGCCTTATGAAGAGCGTTTTCCACGTGAGTACGGGCCTGGGCATCTTGCCCGGCGCCATCGTGCTGGCCGTCATGATCCTGCCGACGATGACCACCCTTTCGGTCGACGGCCTGCGCGCCGTGCCCGACAGCTACCGCCAGGGCTCGCTCGCGCTGGGCTACACCCGCTGGCAGACCATCTGGCACGTGGTGCTCAAGTCCGCCATGCCGTCGCTCATGACTGCGGTCATCCTGGGTATGACCCGCGCCTTTGGCGAGACGCTCGCCGTGCGCATGGTTATCGGCGGTATCGAGGCCATGCCGACGTCGCTGCTGTCGCCGGCTTCGACCATCACCACCACGCTCACCACGTCCATGGCAGTCTATGCCGAGGGCTCGGCCCAAGACGATGTTCTGTGGGCGCTCGGCCTGCTGCTGATGGGCATGAGTCTCATCTTCATCCTGATCATCCACCTTATCGGCCGCAAGGGGGCGAAGGCTCGTGGCTAGCACGCGTATCCACATCGACGAGGCGAGGCTCGGGCGTGTCCAAAAGCAGGACCGCTTCGCCACGGGCGTGTTGACGGCGATCGTCGCCATCGTCATGCTCATCGTCGTCTCCATGGTGGCCTATATCCTGTTCGAGGGCATCTCGACGCTGTTCCAGCCGGGCTTTCTCACGGAGCCGTCGCGCGCCAACGGAACGCAGGGCGGCGTGCTCTACCAGCTGTTCGACTCGTTCTACCTGCTGCTGATCACCCTGATCATCTCGGTGCCCATCAGCCTGGGTGGCGCGGTCTTTTTGGTTGAGTACGCGCCGGACGGACCCATCCGCGACATCGCCTCCACCGCCATCGAGACGTTGTCCTCGCTGCCTTCCATCGTCGTCGGCCTGTCTCTTATACACATCT
>CABSMV010000121.1 GCA_902478935.1 uncultured Collinsella sp.
ACGCGCATAAAGAAAGCCTCCCATTTCTCATGTCCAAGAAATGGGAGGCAGTTCAGAATGGGCGGCGGAGGGTCTTATGCGGCGGAGGAGGCGTCGTCCTCGTCTAGGGCGGCGAAGAGCTTCTTGCCGTCGAGGAGACGTGTGGTGACGTTTCTCATTCGGCCAATCTCTACGGTACGCAACGTGTCATCGGCGCCTCGGGCGTCGTAGACCGTTCCCAGTAGATACGAGATGCCATCGCGCTGCCTGATGGCAAAGGGACGGAGTGTCATCCGTGCTGCTTCGGTTTCGCCACGCGTCGTGACGCTCGAAATATCAAAACTCACCGTGGTTCCGTGGTCGATGGCCTGCTCGACGAGCTCGCACGTGTCGATGCGCTTGATGGGCGTGCGTGTTGCCTTGGTAGCCTTGCTGCCTGCGCTTGGAGCAGGTTCGGGTGTATCGAGATAGCCGCGAACGTCGGCACTCGCCATGGCAACTAAGTGCTGCGCCATGCTCTTGCGGATAGCGATAGGCGTGGAGCGGTTGCGCATGACCATGCCGTGAAGCCGGATGATCTCCTCGTCGGTGAGTGGACGGGTCAAGAGCCGATACCCCACGCCGCGCTTGTATTCAATCTCATATCCGGCATGGCGAAGCGCGGAGATGGCGGTGTAGATGCTGCGCCGCGCCGCCGAGATGGGCATGCGGGCGGGGTCGTCGGGATGGGCGAGGCGCCGAATCAACTCATCGGAAAGCATGGCCTTGTCCTCGCCGGTGTTTTTGCTCAAGAGCTGCAGGATGCGAACGGCGCGATAGGCTGCCATCGAGGCGGCGCCTCTAGTCGTGGTGTCGTAGGTTTCAACAGCGGCTTCGGTCATCGTGCCCACGTCCTTTCCGTTTTGGGTGGCGACGGTATGGAGCCTAGGACGTGGGGCTTTCCCAGGGGCGCAGGGCGCTCTGGGCGGTCGGTAGTCGTCGGCAAACGGCGGGTCGAGTTTTCAACAGCCCTGCTCAACTGACCAAAACCTTGCCAAAAGCTTGACGGATGCTGTTGAAAAAAGCGTCTCTCGACCGATGTCGAGAGACGCTTGTACGATGAGCGTTGGTGTGTGGCGACGCGAGCTAGTGTCCGACGATTAGAAGTCGGCGTTGCCCACGGTGCGCGGGTGCGGCAGGACGTCGCGGATGTTGCCCACGCCGGTCAGATACATGACCAAGCGCTCGAAGCCCAGACCGTAGCCGGCGTGCTTGCAGGAACCGTAGCGGCGCAGGTCAAGGTAGTACTTGTACTGCTCGGGATTCATGCCCAGGTCCTTGATGCGGGCCTCGAGCAGATCCAGGCGCTCCTCGCGCTGGGAGCCGCCGATAATCTCGCCGATACCGGGAACCAGGCAGTCGGCGGCGGCGACGGTCTTGCCGTCTTCGTTCATGCGCATGTAGAACGCCTTGATCTCGGCCGGGTAGTCGGTCACGAAGGTCGGGCGCTTAAAGTGCTCCTCGGTCAGGAAGCGCTCGTGCTCGGTCTGCAGGTCGATGCCCCAGCTGACGGGGTAATCAAACTGGTGGCCAGCAGCGACTGCCTGCTCCAGGATCTCGACGGCCTCGGTGTAGGTAACGCGGGCAAAGTCGGAGTTGGCGACATGGTCCAGGCGCTCGAGCAGACCCTTGTCCACAAACTTGTTGAGCATATTGAGGTCGTCGGGGCAGGTTGCCATAACGTCCTTGAGGACGTACTTGAGCATGGCCTCGGCGTTATCCATGTAGTCGTTCAGGTCGGCAAAGGCCATCTCGGGCTCGATCATCCAAAACTCGGCGGCGTGGCGCGTGGTGTTGGAGTTCTCGGCACGGAAGGTGGGGCCAAAGGTGTACACGTCGCCAAAGGCCATGGCAAAGTTCTCGGCATTGAGCTGGCCGGACACGGTGAGGCTTGCATGCTTGCCAAAGAAGTCCTGGCTCCAGTCGACCTCGCCGGACTCGGTGAGGGGCGGATTTTTGGGGTCGAGCGTGGTCACGCGGAACATCTCGCCGGCGCCCTCGCAGTCACTCGTGGTGATGATGGGGGTGTTGACGTAGACAAAGCCCTGCTCCTGGAAGAAGCGGTGGATGGCGGCAGCCGCGACAGAGCGGATGCGGAACACGGCGCGGAACAGGTTGGTGCGCGGGCGCAGGTGCTGCTGGGTGCGCAGGAACTCGACGGTTGCACGCTTCTTCTGCAGCGGATAATCCGGGGCGCTGACGCCCTCGACCTCGATGGAGGTGGCAGAAAGCTCGAAAGGCTGGGGCGCATCGGGGGTCAGCTTGACGGTGCCGGTGCAAATGAGTGCGGCCGAGACGTTTTGATGGGCGATCTCGTCGTAGTTGTCGAGTGCCTCGCGGTTCATGACGACCTGCAGGTCGCGGAAGCAGCTGCCGTCGTTGAGCGTAACAAAGCCAAAGTTCTTCATGTCGCGGACGGACTTGACCCAGCCGGCGACGGTGACGGTCTGGCCGCCGAGCGACTCGGCATCGGCATAGAGCTGCGCGATTTTGGTGCGGTTCACGTATCCTCCCATAACGGTTGAATGATAGTTATCCATACAGTTCGATATTCTAGCAGCTCGGCTCATTTGGGCTATACAGATAAAGCATTGGCGGGATGGTTTTTCAAACGAAAAGCGCCCGCGGCCAAATGGTCGCGGGCGCTTGACGAGGTGCCTTTTGGCTGTGTGGCGCGGGGCCTGGCTACTTGGTCTTGGCAACCAGCAGCGGGTCGCCAAGCTTGACGAGCGGGTTGCCGCCGATAAGCGTTCCAGACTCGCCGACATGGTCGATGCTCTTAAGACGATCGAGCTCGGAGACGATGACGGTCACGATGTCCTCGTGACCAGCGGCCTTAATGGCCTCGCGGTCGAAACTGATGAGCGGCTGGCCTGCCTTGACCACATCGCCCATCTCGACAAAGCGGGCAAAACCCTTGCCGTTCATTTCCACGGTGCCCAGGCCGACATGGATGAACACGCGAAGACCGTCCTCGGTGATCATGCCAATGGAGTGGTTGGTGACAGTGGTGGCGCCGATGCGGCCGTTGGCGGGCGCATAGATGGTGCCGGTAATGGGCTCGATGCCATAGCCCTGGCCAAGCATGCCCGAGGCAATCGTCTCGTCGGGAACCTCGTTCAGGTTGACGAGCACGCCGTTGACGGGGGCATAGATGACGCCTTCGCGGGTAGCGAAGCTTGCTGCGGGCGGAACGGACGCCTCGCCGGTCGAGGTGAAGGTGGACTTAAGCGAATCGAGCAGACCCATAGTTGCCTCCAACTTAAATAGGCGCATATCGCGCGTTTGGTTTGCCGGAAACGTTTCACATGTGTTTCGCGGCTTGGTCAACGCCCCTATTCTACGCTGCTCAACGATACCTCTGAACTGGGATTATGTGATATATCAGTTGAAGGGAAACTTATTGCCGGAGTGTTTCTGCGCCACGGGTTCAAGTGGGGTACGCTTGAAGGCGAAAAATAAGGGCGCATAATTTGCGCGAAGGGAGCACATATGATTGTCGAGAACCATGCGCTGTGGGGCGAGGAGCCGACCGAGGATTATCCGGCGACGTTTACGTATTTGGGTGCCGAGCCGTTGCCCGATAAACCGAATGGCCGCCGCCCCGCGGTGATTATCTGTGGCGGAGGTGCGTTTACGCATATCGCTCCGCATGAGCAGGATCCCGTGGCGTTTGCGTTTTTGGATCACGGCTACCAGGCCTTTGTGCTCAACTATGTGACGAGCGGCACGGGTGACGTAAGTTTTCCGCACCCGCAGGCAGATCTTGCCAAGATGGTCGCCACGGTGCGCGCCAACGCTGACGAGTGGCATGTCGATCCCAAGCGCGTGTGCGTCGTGGGCTTTTCTGCTGGCGGCATGATTTGCGCCTCGCTGGCAACACAGTGGAAGACCGGCCCCTTCGCGGCACTTGCCGGGGCGCGTCCGGACGACATTCGTCCCGATGCCGTGGTGCTGGGCTATCCATTGCTCGACTTTGCCTATGTGCGCGACATGCAGACGCGCGATCCGCGCATTGACTTGCGTGTGCCCAAGACGGGCGGCAAGACGGGGCGCGATTTGCTCAACGACTACCTGTCGATGGTGACGGGCGGCGAGGCGACTGACGAGCATCTGGCCGACATCTGCCCCACCACGCATGTTTCGCGTCAGATGCCACCGACCTTTGTGTGGGGCGTGTCCGACGACAAGACGGCGCCGATCGCGCAGGTCTACCCGTTTGCGCAGCGCATGGCCGAGGAGGGCGTTGCATGCGAGATGCACGTCTTCGACCAGGGTGGTCACGGCCTTTCGCTCGGCAACGCCAACACCGCGGTCGACAACGAGGACAAGCAGGTGGCAGTCCGTCCCTGGATCCGCCTGGCCTTCCGCTTTCTGGAGCGCCATCTGTAAGAGTCCCGGCATCCAAGCCCTTCAATAACTTGCGGTGAAATAGTTCCTATCTGGGGCATCAACCAGCCCATCCAGGAGCTATTCCACCGCAACTTCGTTTTTGATGCCCCGCCCGGAAACTGCGCCCCAGTTTTGCCTTTCAAGGTGGGACGCAGTTTCCCATAGGGCCTCGACTGGGAAAGCGCGTCCCGTTTCGAGCGGGGATTCCGGGATGCATTTTCCGTAAGAGGCCTGTTTGGGAAACCATATCCCGTTTCGAGCCGGAATTCTGGGATGTAGTTTCCCCGAGAGGCCTCATCGGGAAACTATGGCCCTGAACTCTCCTGCCTGTCCCCATTGCGCCAATTTGCTGATTGAACATCGTTGCATGTTCGCGCTATCATGCATGGTTAAAATTGGTTAGCCATGGCAAACGGTTAGCCATGGTGAACATAAATACAACGCCCTGCGGGCGCCGGGGGAGGAACACGGACGTGAAGCTCGATACACTCGAGATTGGAAAGGACGCCGTTGTCGCATCGGTGGCATCGGACGATCAGGCACTCCGACAGCATATTTTGGACATGGGTCTAACGCCGGGCACCGAAGTTACCATGATGAAGTACGCCCCCATGGGTGACCCGCTCGAGATCCGCCTGCGTGGCTACGAGTTGACACTGCGTAAGGACGATGCCGCTCGCATCGAGCTCGTGGGTATTCACGACACCGATACGGGTCCGCGCGCTAACGCCGCAATCGGCACGACGGAGCATCCGGCCCTGGGCGAGGGGACGTATTCGCCCCGTGCGGCAAAGACGGCCGTGCCAGAGGGCGCGCCGCTGCACTTTGCCCTCGCCGGCAACCAAAACTGCGGCAAGACCACGTTATTCAACCCTGTCTCTTATACACATCTGACGCTGCCGACGAACTCTAGGGTGTA
>CABSMV010000122.1 GCA_902478935.1 uncultured Collinsella sp.
AGGAGTCTCGTGGGCTCGGAGATGTGTATAAGAGACAGGTCGTGGCCTTGTGGATGGCGGGGTTGGCGGGGTTCACAAACTGGCCGGCGATGATGCTGTTGGGCGTCTCCTTCTGCAGTTCCTCGGCTTTGGCGATGGCGCCCTTCATGCCCTTGGAACCGTCGGTGAGCACGAGCTGCGCGCCATATGCCTGCATAAGCTTGCGGCGTTCGACGGACATAGTCTCGGGCATGGTGATGATCACCTTGTAGCCGCGAGCCGCCGCCACCGAGGCGATGCCGACGCCGGTGTTGCCACTCGTGGGCTCGATGATGGTGTAGTCGCCACCGCGCACGAGCTTGCCGGCCTTCTCGGCCTCGTCGATCATGTTCTTGGCGACGCGGTCTTTAACGGAGCCGGCGGGGTTGAAGTATTCCAGCTTGACGAGCACGCGGGCCTTGAGGTCCTCATCGGCCTCAAAGTGAGTGAGCTCCAGAAGCGGAGTGTGGCCGATAAGCTGATCGATGGACGTGTAAACATTGCTCATAGTGAACCTCCAAAGTGTTCAAATGACTGGATACCGTGTGGTTTTACGGTGTGTGCAGCAGTGAAACCTATAAACCTTATGGGTTGTTCGTTTTGCTGTTGGCGAGCATAGTAGACAGTAAAGCCTAGTAACGCAATAGGAAATAGAAGATTATTACGAGTCGATTAACCATCTTGACCGGAACGGGTATTTTCAAAACCAATTTTTCGGCTAGAATTTCTACGGACTAAATGACCGAAAGGCAGCACTATACATGTTGGTTTCTACTAAGGGCAGATATGCCCTGCGCGTTATGGTCGACCTGGCCGAGCACCAGGCGGCCGGTCGCATCCCGCTCAAAGAGATCGCGGCGCGACAGGGGATATCCGAGAAATATCTCGAGAACATCTTGGCTACGCTCGTGCGCGCCAACATGCTTTCGGGCATGCGTGGCAAGGGTGGTGGCTACGTGCTCACGCGCCCGCCCGAGCAGTACACGGTGGGCGAGATCCTGCGCCTGACCGAGGGTAGTCTGGCGCCGGTCGCCTGCCTGGATGGCGACTGCAAAGGCTGCTCGCGTTCGGATGAGTGCCCCACGCTTGACGTGTGGAAGAACCTGGACAAGCTCATCAACGACTACCTCGACGGTGTGACGCTCGATCAACTTGTCGCTCCCAACCATGGCTACGACTACGTCATCTAACCCACACCTGCATTTGGGGACGGGGTGGAAATGGTAGATTTTCTCGCCCTTTGAGACTTGGCAAATAAGAAGGCCGCCCATTTTTGCGATGGGCGGCCTTCGTTTTGGGCTGTTGAGACGGACACGGCCGGAATGGCCGTTTTAGTCCTCGGCGATGCTGTCGAGGATGCTGCGCGTGATGGACACCAGGATGCTGCCCATAAAGGCCGATCCAAAGCTGGCGATGGAGATGCCGACGCCCAGCAGGTTGACCGACAGGTAACTCGCGAGCTCAAGCATAAAGCTGTTGACGACAAGCTGGAAAATGCCCAGCGTAATGATCGTGAGCGGCAGCGAGATGACCGTGAGGAACGGTTTGACGAACGAATCAACAATGTTCAGGAACAGTCCCACAAAGGCAAAGCAGACCCAGGTCTCGGCAAAGCCGAAGGGTTGGATACCGGGGACGAGGAACGTGGCGATCGCGATGGCGATCGAGGTGAAGAGCCAGTTAAGCATAAAGCGCATGGCGTGAATCCTTTCTTGCGCCGGGATTGCTGGCGTCGCGTGAAGCGGCTTACGGCGGCGACCTGGATGGTTGCGCGGGCGCGCCGCGGTGTTTGGGCGCCCATTGTCTCAAATAATCGTGGAGCTTACGTGCGCATATGGTTTCTAAACGGCGTTCGTCCTGAAAAACGCGCCGCTGGCAGAGAGTCTTGTCGCTTTAGTTTGGTGGTGTGCTACACTGCTACGGGCAAAAGCTACAGGCGTTGCCCTATTGCATAGAACGGGCGAACGATGCCCGATGTCAGTATCAACTTCGATGCCTTTTGGCGGGTTTGGCGGTGATCGATGAATATCGAGAACATGTTTGACAAGCCTGATGTCAAGCAGCTGGTCCACGCATTTAGCCTTTTGGACGACGAGAAGGATATCCAAGCGTTTTTGACCGATATCTGCACGCCGCGCGAGATTTGCGACCTTTCTCAGCGTTTGCAGGTTGCGCGCTATTTGGACGAGGGCGAGCCTTATGTTGAGGTTCAGGCCCGTACCGGCGCTTCGTCCACCACGGTGAGCCGCGTTTCAAAGGCGCTGAACGGCGAGTACGGTGGCTACCGCAAGATCCTCATTAAGCTGGAGGATGGCGAGTAGGCCGCGCCAAAAACGAATTGTGCAAAACCGCTCATCCGGGGGCGGTTTTTTGATCCCTTGGGGACGGAGGAAAACGGATCACCGGGTTAGACTGACCCTCTCTGTGACCCATTTTCCTCCGTCCCCAAGGGATCAAATCTGTTGGCGTGGGGCAAATCTGTCCGCGTGGGCGGGTAGGATGGATGCATTGATTATTGCGAACAGTTTGAGCGGAGGACCATGCCTGTTCGAATCTATACCACCAATGCCGGCACGGATTTGAGCGATGCCGAGTCGGCGCTGCTTGCCGACCTTATTGCCCGTCACGGGCGTGCCGTGTTGCTGGCACCAACGTTTGCCGAGCTCGACCTGTGCCGTCATGATGCGGCGGAAGCCGGCGTTTCGCTGGGTATCGACTACAAGACACCTACATCGTGGCTTCGCTCGCTTTGGGAGCTTTTGGGCGACGGGCGCGGTTTCGTCGACAACCTGCAGCGCCAGATGCTGTTTTCGGACATGGTCACGCGTCGCGACGATGCCGACCTGCAGCCGCTTTCGCGCAGTCAGGGCACGGTGCGCATGCTCGCGCGCATGGCCCGCGATGTGCTGCCGGGCGTAGCGGGGACGGGTGCCGAGCGCTGCTGCGGCGACGTTTGCCGGCCCGATCCCAAGAGCGACGCCGAGGCTCGCGTATTCGAGCTGTTGAGTGCCTATGCGAGCGGCTTGGACCGTCGAGACATGGTCGAGCCCTGCGAGGCGGCTGACCTTATGGCCGAGGTGCTGGCCGACAACCTTCCGGCGTGCGCCCGCGCGGTATGTGTGCGCGGCATCACATCGTTTACGCATGGCCTGCTCGAGCTGCTGTCGGCCGTGGCGAACAACGGGGGAGAGGTCGTTGTGCTGCTTGCCTGCGAGCAGGCGGCAATGCGCGAGGAACTTGCTGCCGCCTTTGATGCCCGCGGTGTGCTGTTTGAGGCTGCGCCGCTGGGGGAGGGTGCCGATGCGCTCCAGACTGCCTCCAAGTCCGCCGCTCAGCCTACCTTTGTAGAGGTTGCCGGCCCTCATGCCCGTGCTCATGCTTATGCGGACGCAATTGATGATCTGGTAAAAACGTGCCGGGGTTCCGAGGTCGACGGCGTCGCGACGCCTGCCGACCCTGTGCGCGTGCTCGTTGTTTCTGCCCGGGCACCCCAGCTGTTCGTTGAGCTCGCCTCTCGTCTGGCGGCTCGTCATATCGCTTCCGAGACAACTGAGTTCACGGCGTTTTCCCAGTCCATCGCGGGCAGGCAGTTTACGGCGCTCGCCAACCTGATCGAGCGTATGAAGGCCGCTGATGAGGGCACTGCTTCCAAGACCGAGTGGTGGCCCGCTCCAGAGCTTACCGACTGGATCTACAGTCCGCTTTCGGGCGCCGACGCCGCGAGCGCCCGCGGCTTCGACAAGAACATGCGCCTGTCGCGCGGCAAGACCACTGCGGGCGTCAAGAGCCTACTGCAGAGCGTGCAGGGCCAGGTGAGGGGCGCCCGCAAGGCTGCCAGCGAAGATAACTGGTTTAAGAACGTGCCGTGCGTGGTCTCGGACGTGTTTCAGGCGCTGTGGCGCGACAAACCCGTGACGGCGCTCAAGGCCATGCTCGCCGTTGCAGAGGCGCTGCCCGATCGCGCTCTAGGCGGTCTTGACGGCCAGGCCCGTCGCCAGGCGGAGACGGCTTTGCTGCGCCATGCCATCGACATCCTTATGAATGATGCTCGCGCGCTCGACGTGTCGCAGGCCGCGACCGTGCCGGTTCTCGACGGCGTTCGAACCAAGGTGGACAAGCGCAGTACCGCTTACGATTACGAGACCTACGAGGTCGATCGCACGCCACGGGCGCAAGTGCGCTTCGTGTCGCTTGCCGATGCGTCGGTTTTGCGTCCTGGCGGCTACGATGCCGTGCTGTTTGCCGATGTCGACCTGGACAGCTATCCGCTTTCGCACGAAGAGGGCCCGCTTGCCACGTTGACGACCGAGCTGCGCCGCGACGGCGTGTCTTTGGAGCCCGCCGCCCTGCTGCGCGTGCGCTTTGGCCGTGCAATGCAGGCGACGAGCGGTCCGGTCGCGCTTGCCCGCGTGACACACGATCGCCAGGCGCGAGAGTGCTACCCGGCAGCCGTATGGACCGAGCTGCGGGCACATGCCGAGGCCGCTGGCGCTGCCAAGCCCACGTGCGTGGGTGAGGGCGATATCGTAAGGGACTTCGATCCCGCGGCAGGCGAAGGCCTCAAGCGCGAGCGCGTGACCTGTGAAGCCCCTCAGCATCTGAGTGCCGAGGCCGTGCCGTATTTGGTCCTGTGCCGTCGCGATGGCGAGGGTGAGGACGCGCCGCTCGTGCCGCGTCTGACGTCCGCCTCGCAGATCGAGGCCTATTCCACCTGCCCGCTGTGCTGGTTCGTCTCGTATCGCGTCAAGCCCCAGTCTATCGACGCGGGCTTTGGCAACATGGAGAAGGGCAACTTTGTCCACGACGTGCTGGAACATCTGCATGCCCGTCTGCCCCAAGAGGGCATGGAGCGCGTGACGCCCGAGAACCTGCCGCGCGCTCAGGAACTGCTACACGAGGTCTTTGACGAGACCTTGGCCGAGCACGCCGGCAAGCGCGGTACCGAGGGCCCGCTGGTGCCGCTCTCTCCAGTGGAGGAGCGCCAGGTGGCCGAGATTTTGCCCCAGCTGGAAGGTGTGCTTGCCTACGAGTCCGAGGCGCTTGCCCCCTTTGCCCCGCGCTACCTTGAGTTCGCCTTTAATGAGCTTAAGGTCGAATATGCCGGTTGGCCGCTCGGCGGTCGCATCGACCGCGTGGATGTGGATGCCGAGAATCGCGCCGTGGTAATCGACTACAAGCATCGTTCGGGTGTCGAGGAGTTTAAGCTCGCCGACCCCACGGTGCGCGACGAGGAGACGGGCGACTGTCTCTTATACACATC
>CABSMV010000123.1 GCA_902478935.1 uncultured Collinsella sp.
GCTTTGCCCTGGATCCCATTGCGGCCCTGGGAGCCACGCGTGTTGACTTGCCGGGCAATCTTGCCGACGACCTGCTCTGCGGCCGACGCATTCCCGTTGAGCGTGCGCTTGCCGATTTTGATGCCTCGAAGGCGCCGTTTGCGCTGGTACTTGATGGGGGACTCAAGGCGCTCGCCCGCATTGAGAGTGGCCGCTTTGTTATGGAGCACGTGTTTCCACAGGCAATCGGCGGTGTTCGATGATGTTGTCCGCTCGCGAGCTCGCGCGTGTCTTTCTCGCGGGCGAGTCGGACGAGGCTCGCATCGTTACTGCCGATACGTTTGATGAGTGTGAGCACTTGGGTGCCGCATCGATTGCCATCGGCGTGTTCGACGGCGTTCACCGTGGACACCAGGAACTTATCGAAGCGCTTGTCCGTGATGCCCGTGCCCATGGCTGTAAGGCGGTCGTGGTCACCTTCGATCCGGACCCGGACGTCGTGGTAAGCCCTTCGCCCGCTCAAAAATTGATGACAACGGCCGACCGTCTACATGCCTTGGCTCAGACCGGGGTCGATGCGGTGGTGGCCGTTCCCTTTACGCCCGAGGTTGCGGCACTCGATCATGTCGGTTTTCTCTCGCTGGTGTCGCGCGTGGTTGACATTCGTTCGATTCGCGTTGGCAGCGACTTTAGGCTGGGTTGTGGCGGTGCTTCTGGTGTTGCCGAGATGCGCTCCTGGGGTTCCGAGCACGGCGTTGACGTGTATGGTCACGACCTGCTTTGCGAGGGCGGTGAGGCCATTTGCGCCACCCGCATTCGTCATGAGCTGGGACAGGGCCATGTGGAGCTTGCTGCTGAGTTACTCGGCCGTCCGTATATGGTGCGTGGCGGTGTTATTCGCGGCCGTCACGAGGGTTCTGGCATGGGCTTTCCCACGGCAAACTTGCAGGTTCCCGACGGCATTCAGGTGCCAGCCGATGGCGTGTATGAGGGTCTGGTGCTGGTCGATGACACCGCGTGGCCCGCTGCTGTGAACGTCGGCCTGCCGCCAACGTATGCTGACGATGCGGCATCTGCGCATCTCGAGGCTAATTTAATTGGTTATACGGGCGACCTGTACGGCGCTTCCGTTTCGCTGGCGTTTACGCGCTGGCTGCGTCCCTCGCGTGTGTTCGATTCACTGGATGAGTTGATCGCGACCGTCGAGGGTAATATCGAGGATATTCGTCACAACTTGGGCGATCAGGGGGTGAGCATCCGTGATTAGCGATGAGGAAAAAGACCAGGTACGCGCTGCGTCTGACCTGGTTGCCATCGTGCAGGAAACGGTCGAGCTCAAGCCTCGCGGCCATGAGTTTTGGGGATGCTGCCCCTTCCATGGCGAGAAGACGCCGTCCTTCCACATTATCCCCGCCACGCAGGTGTGGCATTGCTTTGGTTGCGGCGAGGGTGGCGACGTTTTCACGTATATCATGAAGCGCGAGAACCTGAGCTTTCCCGAGTCAATCCGTTACTTGGCCGATCGCGCGGGTATTGAGCTGCATGACACCGGAGATCGCCGCGAGCGCGGCACCAAGCGTGCCCGCATCTACGATCTGTGCGCCGAGACCGCCCAGTTCTACCACACCATGCTCATGCGCGGTAAGGACGGCCGTCCGCGCGAGTACTTTGCCAGCCGCGGCATGGGCGGCGACGTCTGCCGCCGCTACTGCCTGGGCTTTGCACCGGGCCGTAACGCGCTGGTGTCGCACCTGTCCCAGGCGGGTTTTACCCCGCAGGAGATGATCGACGCCAACGTTGCCGTGAGTCGCGGGCGCGGGCAGCTTGCCGACCGCTTTTACGACCGCGTGATGTTCCCCATCTTTGACGAGCAGGGTCACAACATTGCCTTTGGCGGTCGCATTATGGGCGACGGCCAGCCTAAGTATCTCAACACCGCCGAGACGAGCGTGTTTCATAAAAAGCGAAACCTCTACGGCTTTAATTGGGCCAAGGAGTTTATCGTCGCGCAGGATACCGCCATCGTGGTAGAGGGCTATACCGATTGCATCGCCTGCTGGGAGGCGGGGATTAAAAACGTTGTCGCCACGCTGGGCACCGCCCTCACGGAGCATCACGTCAAGACGCTCACTCGCTTTGCCAAGCGCATCGTGTATATGTTCGACGGCGATGCAGCGGGCCAGAAGGCCGCCCGTCGCGCGATTCAGTTTATCGAGCAGGATTCCATGGACCTGCGCTGCGTGGTGCTCCCCGACGGCAACGACCCCATGGAGTTCATCACCGCACATGGTGGCGAGGCACTGCAGACGCGCATCGACGCTGCCGAGCCGCTTATGGACTTTGTCTACCGTTCGCTGCAGGAGTCGAGTGACATCACCACGCCGGGCGGTCGCGCTAAGGCGCTGGAAGATGCGCTGACGCTTATCTATCCGTTGCGCAACAGCTATATGATCGACACGTACTTTATCCAGATTGCCGATCTGCTGGGTTTGGATCTGGAGACGGTGCGCGCGAGCTCGGGTCGTGTGTTTCGCGATGTCGCCAAGCGCGAGGATGCGGAACGACGTCGTGAGCAGAACTATGAGCGCCAGCGGGCACAGACTGAGCGGTCCGGTAGCGCGGGCGGTCGGGCGTCGGGTTCTCGCGATGCCGGTCGCGGTGCTTGGGCATCGGGCGCGACGCCGCCGGTGTCCGCGCCGGTCGAAGAAGAGCCGTACGACTACGTCCCGCTCGATGCCTACGGCGCCGCGCCCGTGGAGGTCGTCGACGACCTGCCGCCGATCGATGTGCCTGATGGTATGGGCGCTGTGCCTGTGGCTGACGGTTCGGGCGCACCGGCTGCGGCGGCGCCGATGGTTCTTACCGATCTTGAACGCAAGTCCTTGGCAGGGGAGCGCGAGCTGTTGACGATGCTCACGAGCTACCCCGACCTGTTCCGCACGTATGCCGACCGCATCTGCTCCATCGAGTGGGTTGACCCGCGTCACGAGTCCATTGCATGGGCCGTTCTGGCAACGCCGCCGGGAACCGATCCTGCAGCCTGCATGGATGCGGCGCGCTCAGTGTGTCCCGATGCGGCAACGCTTGTGAGTGCCGGGCGCATCTCCGCGACGAGCAAGCACCCCACCGAGACGAACATCGTGTTTATGCTTGATACGCTTGAGCTCTACACCATCAAGCGTCGCATGCGTGCCGCACAGGCCAAGCTGCGCCAGGACCGTTCACTCGATGATGAGGCCCGTCGCGCGCTGACCGTGCAGGCCGCGCAGGATTCGCAACGTCAACGCGAACTGCAAAAGTCGATCGGCCGCGTGGCGGACCCGTTCCGTTTGATCGGCCTGGAGGCCGCGGGCACCGAACAAGCCTAGATGTTGTGGTCAACCAGCGTATTCTCGCCTATATCCAGTCTTCTTTTTGGGTATAGACGTCAATGTGTGTGCTAAAGTATTGAGTCCTGTGGACTATGAAGGGAGAATCTGTGCCAAAAAAGACTGAGAGCACGGGTACTGGGCTGGAATCCTACGTTGCAAAGCTCATGGGCAACGGCTCAAACAGGACTTCGGTAACCGAGGACGAGATTCAGGTCGCCCTGAAGGATATCGATGTTTCTGACGAGCAGCTCACCGCGGTGTATTCCGCGCTGCGCAACAGCGGCATCCAGATTATCTCCGCGAGCGGTAACGACGACGCCCCCATGGGTGTCGACGATGACGATACCGATACCGATACCGATACCGATACCGATACCGACGATTTCGATGACGACGACGAGCACGATTCCGGCTCGCTCGACGATCACGAGCTCAAGATGGCCCGTCAGGCCGACGCTGAGATGGGTTCTTCCAAGAACAAGAAGAAGCGCACCGTGCGCACGTCCCGTTCACGCTCCCGCGTGCGTGGCATCGATGCCTCCACGGTGATGCTGACCGGCGACCCGGTCCGTATGTACCTCAAGGAGATCGGCAAGGTCGACCTGTTGACCGCCTCCGAAGAGGTCGATCTGGCTATGAAGATCGAGGCCGGTCTCGAGGCTACCGAGAAGCTCGAGGCTGCCGATGCTGGTGAGCTCGAACTCACGCGTGCCGAGATGCGTCGTCTTACGCGCATTGAGAACGTGGGCCTCGAAGCCAAGCAGGCGCTCATCAGCGCAAACCTTCGTCTGGTCGTCTCCATCGCCAAGCGCTATGTCGGTCGCGGCATGCTGTTCCTGGACCTGATTCAGGAGGGCAACCTCGGTCTGATCCGCGCCGTCGAGAAGTTCGACTACCAGAAGGGCTTTAAGTTCTCCACGTACGCCACGTGGTGGATCCGTCAGGCCATTACGCGCGCTATCGCCGACCAGGCCCGTACCATCCGTATTCCCGTGCACATGGTCGAGACTATCAATAAACTCGTCCGCGTGCAGCGTCAGCTCCTTCAGGACCTGGGCCGCGACCCGACCCCCGAAGAGATCGGTGCCGAGATGGACATGAGCGCCGACCGCGTCCGCGAGATCCAGAAGATCTCGCAGGAGCCCGTGTCGCTCGAGACCCCCATCGGCGAGGAAGAGGATTCCCAGCTGGGCGACTTCATCGAGGACTCCCAGGCTATCGTTCCGCCCGATGCGGCCAGCTTCTCTATGCTGCAGGAGCAGCTCACCCAGGTGCTCGATTCGCTTGCTGATCGTGAGCGCAAGGTTATCGAACTGCGCTTTGGCCTTGTCGACGGACATCCCCGCACGCTCGAGGAAGTCGGTCGTGAGTTTGGCGTCACGCGCGAGCGCATCCGCCAGATCGAGTCCAAGACTCTGGCCAAGCTTCGCCACCCGAGCCGTAGCAGTAAGCTGAAGGACTATATCGAGTCTTAGTAGTTACGGCGTTTTACCAAACGCCGTAACTGGTCGACGCTGCGCGGGCACCAGAGCGACAACTTGTCATTCAAAGAGGACGGCATGACCAGAAGGTCTATGCCGTCCTCTTTTCATGCCAATTTGTTCGCTCTGGTGCCCGCTCGCTGGCATTGTCAAAACATCGGCGTTTCCGTTGCCGGTGCCGGCAGCTAGAGCGTCCCCAAGGGATCATGGCGAGAAAAATTCTTAAAAAAGTTCTTGCCCTGAGCTGATTCGTCCGTATAATAAACTTCGTTGCTTGAGAGCACGCACCTATTCCTCGGTAGCTCAATGGTAGAGCACGCGGCTGTTAACCGCGCTGTTGTAGGTTCGAGTCCTACCCGGGGAGCCAG
>CABSMV010000124.1 GCA_902478935.1 uncultured Collinsella sp.
TGCTCAGGAGTCTCGTGGGCTCGGAGATGTGTATAAGAGACAGACCTGCGTGTCGGTCGGCATGGCCAATTTCGTCGATCCGTGCGCCTCAATTAAGATCGCGCACGAGCTCGAGGCCTGGGCGGAGTCCCAGGGCGTGAAGGACATCAACGAGCTGGTAGGTGCTTTCGAATGCTAGAGACCGACGCCCGCGACCGCGTTATCGTCGCCCTCGACTGCGACCGTGAGCGTGCGCTCGAGCTCGCCCACGAGCTTTCTGGTCATGCCGCTTGGCTCAAGGTGGGCATGACGCTCTATTACGCCGAGGGGCCCGAGATCGTCAAGACGTTCAAGGACCTGGGCTTTAAGGTCTTCCTCGACCTCAAGTTCCATGACATTCCGCATCAGGTGCGCGGTGCCGCCCGTTCGGCCTCGCTTGCCGGTGCCGACCTGCTCTCGGTCCACGGCCTGGGTTCTGGTGCTATGCTCGCTGCGTGCCGTGAGGGTGCCGAGGAGGCGCGCGAGGACCGCGCCAAGCTCGTCGCCATCACCGTGCTCACGAGCATGAACCAGGATTCGCTGGCTGAGATCGGCGTCGAGTCACCCGTGGCCGAGGAGGCCGCCCGCCTGGCAAAGCTTGCCCAGGCCAACGGTATCGACGGCATCGTGTGCTCGCCGATGGAGGCCCATGACATGCGCGAGCTGCTCGGCCCCGACGCGTTGATCGTGACTCCGGGCGTTCGTCCGGTGGGTGCCGCCCTTGGTGACCAGTCCCGTGTGGCGACGCCTTCTCAGGCTATCGAGCGCGGCGCGAGCCATATCGTGGTGGGCCGACCCATCACCGGTGCCGACGACCCGGTTGCCGCCTTTGACGCTATCGTTGCCGAGCTGGTCGAAAACGTCGCCTAAAAGATTCCCTCAAGTCACCACTTTTGGGTCTCATTAGCACAAATTAGCCCCTGTGCCTGCGAAAACTTTCCCATCCTTTGTGTGGAATCGCAGGTCAGGGGCTCAACTTTAACCTCCGTATATTGCACTTTTCGCAGGTATCGTCTAACCTATGGTGCCGTCGATTGGGCATTTAGTGCGTTTGACGTGCTAAAATGCCAATTATTGCATCAGATATAACCCAACTATTTGGAGGTTCGAATGGCACTCCCTCAGCTTACCGACGAGCAGCGCAAGCAGGCTCTTGAGAAGGCTGCCGCCGCACGTCACGCCCGCGCTGAGCTTCGCGAGCAGATCAAGAAGGGCGAGAAGTCCCTCGAGTCCGTGCTCAACTCCGATGACCCCATCGCTTCCCGCATGAAGGTTTCCACCCTCATCGAGTCTCTCCCCGGTTATGGCAAGGCCAAGGCCGCCAAGATCATGGAGGAGCTCGGCATCTCCGCTACCCGTCGCGTCCAGGGCCTCGGCGTCCGCCAGCGCGAGCAGCTCCTCGAGCAGCTGACCAAATAAGTGAGCGCTCAGGATTCAAAGCTCTTTGTGATTTCTGGACCGTCAGGTGCAGGCAAGGGCACGCTCGTCACTCGTGTGCGCGAGCGTCGCTCGAACCTGGGCCTGACGGTTTCGGCTACCACGCGAGCACCACGCAAAGGTGAGGTCGACGGCGTCAACTACTTTTTCCTGACGCGCGAGGAGTTCGACCGCCGCGTGGCAAACGGTGAGTTTGTTGAGTGGGCCGAGGTCCACGGTAACTGCTACGGCACCTTGGTGAGCGAGGTCACATCCAAGCTCGCCTCTGGCTCGTCTCTGATCTTGGAGATCGATGTCCAGGGAGCCCTGCAGGTCAAGGAGCGTTTCCCCGAGGCCGTGTTGATCTTTATCAAGCCGCCTTCGCTCGAGGTGCTCCGCGAGCGTCTGGTCGGTCGCGGTACCGAGACGCCCGAGACGATTGAGCTGCGTATGGCAAACGCCGCCGATGAACTTGCCCTTGCCGACCGCTACGACGACGTCGTGGTGAATGACGATCTCGACCGCGCGACCGATGAGCTCGTTCGCGTTCTCGATATGCATGAAAGGATCTGAGGTCCGTGTCCGTTGTAAAGCCTTGCATTGACGATCTTCTGGAGAAGACCGATCACAACCGCTTCCTGCTCGCCTCGCTTGCCTCCAAGCGCGCCTGCGACATTAACAGCATGCTGCGTGGTCAGCACAACCGCGTGCTCGCCGTCCAGGATGTCGATGACATCACCATTGCGCTTTCCGGCGCCGATACCATCTCGATGGCTATGGACGAGATTGTCGACGGCGACATCTCCTACGACGAGGCCCGTTACGAGAAGGCACTCGGCCATAAGGTTGCTGAAGCCTAAATGGCAGCCCGCGTCTGCCTGGTCCACTATCACGAGGTTGGACTAAAGGGCAAGAACCGCGCACATTTTGAGCATATCCTCATGGATAACATCAAGGCGGCCTTGGCCGCCTTTTCCGTGAATGCCGTGTCTCGAATTTCCGGTTATATCCTCGTGACCTTTAACGAGCATCAGGCCGACGAGGCGGCGCGCGTCATTCGCACCGTCCCCGGCGTTGCTCGCGTGTCCCTGGCATATCACACGAACCGCGACCCGCAGGAGTACTGCGCCGCCGCCGTGAAGGCGCTGCGCGAGTTTGGTCCCTTTGAGTCGTTTAAGGTGCATGCCAAGCGCTCGAACACCGACTACGAGCTCACCTCGATTGATATCAATCGTCAGGTGGGCGAGGTGCTGTGCGAGGCGTTTCCCGACAAAAAGGTCCAGATGCACGACCCCGACGCGATGGTGCACGTGCTGGTGGTCCAGGGTAGCGTTTACGTGTATGCGCGCTCCGAGCGCGGCGTGGGCGGCTTGCCGGTGGGATCTGCAGGCAAGGTCGTGACGCTGCTTTCCTCGGGTATCGACTCGCCGGTGGCGACCTGGATGCTCGCGCGTCGCGGCGCGGTGTGCGTGCCGGTACATTTTTCCGGTCGTCCGCAGACGCCCGACACGAGCGAGTATTTGGTGCAGGACATCATCCGTGCGCTTGAGCCGGGTGTCCAGATCGGCCGCCTGTACGTGGTGCCGTTTGGCGATTGTCAGCGTGAGATCTCGGTGACCTGCCCCAGCAACCTGCGCGTGGTCATGTACCGTCGCATTATGTATTCGGTTGCCGAGCGCATTGCGCATATCGAGGGCGCCAAGGCTATTGTGACCGGTGAATCGCTCGGTCAGGTTGCTTCCCAGACGCTCGAGAACATCATGGCCGTCAACGAGGCCGTCAAGATCCCCGTGTTCCGCCCGCTGATTGGTTCGGACAAGCAGGAGATCATCGCGCGTGCCGAGGAAATCGGTACCTTCGATATCTCGACCGAAGCTGCTCCCGATTGCTGCACGCTCTTTATGCCGCGCCGCCCCGAGACGCACGCCAAACTCGATGCCGTGCATGAGGCGTGGGAGCTGTTCGATCACGAGGAGATGATTGAGCGCTTGCTCAAGCAGACCGAGTATATCGACTTCGAGAGCAACACGTATAAGGCCCCTAAGACCTTAAAACGCAAACATTCCGAGCTCGCTCCACGTGAGATTTACCAAGATCACGAATAATGTTGTGTATAGACCGGCGGTGATTTTGCATCGTCGGTCTTTTTCTATCTGGGCATTAGGCGATAAACGGTTCATTTGTCGACGTGTGCCTGAATAAATGGACACTTTTCCGCAAGGTTTTGGTCAGCTTTTGGTTTGACCGCGAAAACCGGTGTGGGCGTGCGGAGGCTGCGGCGTTCGTTTCCTGACACGATGGTGTTGGGAGGTGTTTGCTATGGCGCAGCGCGAGCAACACGAACGGGTTAAACGGATGGACCGCTGGGCAGAAAAGCTGCTCGGCCATAAGGCGATGGTCGTGGCGATCCTGGTTGTCATTGCCGCCGCGAGCGGCTTGGCGATGGCAGGTTTTGGTGGTCACTCCAGCGACGTATCGTTTGAGCGTAGTGATGAGGCGAGCGCCTCGGATGTGCGCGGGGCCGGGGATGCCTCTCCTGACGATGCCGATGAGCCGTCTGCCAAGAGCTCCTCTGCTGCCGAGGTGTACGTCGATGTTGATGGCGCCGTTGTGAAGCCTGGCGTGTACCGGCTTAAAGATGGAGCACGGGTGTCCCAGGCGATTGATGCCGCCGGAGGGCTTACGGCCGAGGCGGATGTGACGGTTCTTAACCGTGCGTCCAAGATCACCGATGGTCAAAAGATCTATGTGCCGACGGTAGGGGAGCAACAAACGGCTGCGGCCGTCGGCGCCGCCGAAAGCAGTGCTTCCACGACCCCTGGTACAGGGTCTTCGTCGGGACTTGTGAATATCAATACGGCAAGTGCGGCGGAGCTGCAGACGCTTTCGGGCATCGGGCCTTCTATGGCCCAGTCAATTATCGACGAACGGACGCAAAACGGGGCCTTTGCCTCGGTCGATGACCTTATGCGCGTATCGGGGATCGGTGAGAAGAAACTCGCCAAAATTAAAGATTGCATCTGCGTATGAGTGCGACCGAGCGCGAGCATGTGATGCCACCGCGCCCATTGATGCCGTGGACGATAGCCCTTTGTGCCGGCTTGTGTGCGAGCTGTGGGTTAGTGCTTAACATGGCGGCCGATGCGCTGCTGGGAGAGCGGGCGGCGCCCGTCACATTACTTATGGCCATTCCCGTTGCGGCAGCAGGGTGCATCGTATTGGCTCGGTCCTGCATGCGCCTTGTGCGGTGGAGGCGATGGCTGTATGCCGCGGCCCTCGGCCTCGTGGCGGGAGCGGTAGTGTCCGCGGGTTGGGCGATAGGGGCGCTGCGCGCTTCGAGGGCGTTGGATAATCGGGCTGCGAGCAGTCTCGAGTTTGTTGTGTGTGGCGACCCGTCCATCAATGACGGTGCGTACTCCTATACCTGTGATGCGTATGCGGGCGAAAAGCGTTTGGGTCAGGTACGGCTGTCGTGTGATCGTGAGCTTGGCGCCGGTTCGCATGTACGTGCTATCGGTCGAATTTCGCGCTTTGAGAATGATGCGTATGGGCGCTCACGCGTGCTTCGGGGCGAGCTTCGAAAGGTTAAAGTCGTCCGGTTGGTATCGATCGACGAGGGCCCTCCAGGCCCGTTGTCTTGGCTTCGAAGCGAGCTCCTTGCCGTTATCGCGCCCGCGACCGATCCAGCGCGCTCGCTCATTGCCGGCGTTGTCTGTGGA
>CABSMV010000125.1 GCA_902478935.1 uncultured Collinsella sp.
CGGAGATGTGTATAAGAGACAGGTCGATCTTGAGTATGGGCTGGCCGGCCTTCACGACGTCGTCAGCCTTGACGAAGCCCTCGAAGCCGTCACCGTTCATGTTGACGGTATCGACACCAACGTGCACCAGAACCTCGATGCCGCTATCGGACTGCAGGCCCACGGCGTGACCCATGGTGACGGTCACCTTACCGTCGCAGGGAGCGTAGACCAGATCATCCTCGGGCCACACGGCACAGCCCTTGCCCAGAACCTCGCCACCAAAGACGGGATCGGGCACGTCGGCCATCTTGATGACCTTGCCCTTGACGGGCGAGCACAGCACGTCGGCGCCGGCAGAAGCAGAGATGGAGGCCGGGGCAGCGGCAGCCGCGGGCTCAGCCTTCTTCTTGAACATGTCAAACAGACCCATACGTTTTCTCCTCTTGATTAAGCGCAACGTTATGCGCATGCCTATGGTGATTATAGTGCTAAATGACCAAAATACTAAGGCGAGGGCTCGAATCGCAAGCCCTTCCCGGTAGTGCTCGTGGGACGAGCATCTCCTTTGCATCGCGGGTCGATAAGCCGAGCATCGCCTGCGCACGGGACGGGCAGAAGCGAGCGCACCAAGCCCGATACTTCTTTTCGCTCTCGAGTCCTGCCGCCGCCCCGTCCCTGACACTTCCTGATACCGACCGAAACGTGCCAAAATAAACCCATCCCTTTTTGGTAGGTTTGGCGAGTGTGGATTTTCGGACGCTTAACTAACGAGCGTGGATAATCTTCCACTTTGACTTTGAGGCCGTCACCGAGCCAAAAACAGGAGATTATCCACGTTCATTTTGGATGACCCCCTGTACCAAGCTGAGCTCCATGGTCAAGTAATAACGGCTTCTTATCATTAGATTGTTTACATCAATTCTAATAACTATTTAATCCTTAAACTCGTTATTAGAATTGATATGATTAGCCTAATAACGAGTTTCCGGCACTAAAGATATGGAGGGCGCGATGCAAATCGAGGAGAACGGCCAGGGAACGCTCCGCAATAATCTATCGGGGAAATTGGCTTACTATTCGTTTTTTCCAACGCCCTTGCAATCATTGAGGCAGCTAAACCTCACCGAGGAAACCTATCGCACGCTTTCCGCATGCTCACGAAAGCTTGGAGAGCTTGAAGGCATGCTCTACTTTGTTCCCAACGCCGACATGTATCTGACAATGTACGTGCGCAAAGAAGCACTCCTTTCTTCGCAAATTGAGGGAACCAAGTGCACGTTTGACGACCTACTTAGTCCATCGCAAACACAACTCCATCATAAAGATGTCGCAGACGTCGTGAATTACGTCCGTGCTGTCGACCGCGGCGTAGAACTGCTCAAAAAGATGCCCTTGTGCACGAGACTTCTTAGGCAAGTTCATGCGGTCCTGCTGGACGGAGTGCGCGGAACGGAGAAGAATCCAGGCGAGCTGCGCTCCTCACAAAACTGGATTGGCCCCTCAGGCTGCACCATTGCAACCGCATCGTTTGTCCCTCCAAACATTGAAGATTTGAGTAACACGCTCCAGGACCTCGAACGCTTTATCAATGAGCCTCAAGTCGAAATGGATCCGATTGTGCGGGCGGCGCTCGTCCATTACCAATTTGAAACTGCCCATCCATTCCTAGACGGAAACGGTCGCCTGGGCAGGCTTCTCATTACACTTATGCTCATCAATGATGGCGTTCTTCATTCTTGCTTGTTCTATCCATCGTTCCAGTTCAAGAAAAATCGAAGCGAGTACTACCGGCAACTCACATCCGTAAGGGAGAGAGGCACTTACGAGGAATGGATAGAGTTTTTCTGCAACAGTCTTCTCGAGAGTGCGAAGGACTCGGTAGGGTCTTTAAAAAACCTTGTTGACCTCCATAACCGTTCCACAGCAACCATTACCGAAAATCTCGGAAGGACTGCTGCAAACGGGCAAAGGCTGTTGGGCATTCTTGAAGAGCACCCCATCGTCGACACCGCATTCATCGCTGCCCAACTCGATATCGGCAGGAGTACCGCGAGCTCGCTCGTCAAATCATTTGAAGAATTGGGTATCCTCCGTCCGCTCGACGAGTCAAGACAGAGATACCGGCAGTACGGGTATGAAGAGTATCTTTCGATTCTCAGGGAAGACGCCGAGCCGATTAGATAGGCATCGCAACCCAGGCAAATTAAAGCGAGCGTGGATAATCTCCCACTTTGAGCCTGCACACAGGCCAAAAACGGGAGATTATCCACGCTCATTCCTGAGTAGTCATTTATGAACGTCCCCAATGACTAGTCCGGCAACGCCGATGCCTTGGCAACGGCAGCGAACGGGCCGCATTCGGAGCAAGACGACGCCGCAAGTAGAGAACGGACAGTGAGCGGGTCGCATTTGAGACAAGGTGACGTGAAACGAAAGGGCGCTGACCTTCTGGTCGCGCCCTTGAAGTTGAACGTCAGATTGTCCAAATGCGGCCCGCGCAGCGTCGAGCAGTTACGGCGTTTGGTAAAACGCCGTAACTAACGTGCTCCGTACTGCTCGTAGTAGGCGTCGATGGCGGTCTTGAGCTCGTCATCGATGACGACCTTGCCGTCGATCTCGTGGTTGTAGAGGGTCTCGACGACCTCGGCCATGGAAACGATGCTCGCGACGGGGAAACCGTACTTTGCCTCGATCTCCTTCTGAGCGGTGGTCACACCGCCCTTGCCGACCTCCATGCGGTTGAGGGACACGATCAGGCCCTTGATCTCGACATCGGCAGCAGCCTTGACCTTAGGATAGGTCTCGTCGATGGACTTGCCGCTGGTGGTGACGTCCTCGACCATGACCACACGGTCGCCGTCCTTGGGCTCATAACCCAGCAGGTTGCCCTTATCGGCACCGTGGTCCTTGGCCTCCTTGCGGTCGCAGCAGTACTTGACCTCCTTGCCGTACAGCTCGTGGTAGGCAATCGCGGTCACGACGGCCAGGGGAATGCCCTTGTAGGCCGGCCCAAACAGCACGTCAAAGTCGTCGCCAAAGTTATCGTGGATGGCCTGGGCGTAATACTCGCCCAGCTTCTTGAGCTGATAGCCCGTCACGTAGGCGCCGGCGTTCATAAAGAACGGGGACTGACGGCCGCTCTTGAGCGTAAAGCTGCCAAACTTAAGCACGTCGGACTCGACCATGAACTTGATGAATTCTTGCTTGTAAGCCTCCATGGGTCTCCCTTCCAATAGGCGCGTCCAGCTTGGACGGGCGCGTGTGAATCCGGTTCTTAGCTTACCAGAAAGCACCTCAGCGAACCGATGCCGCTGAGGTGCCTGCCCTGCTTCTATGTGATCGCTCTCCGGAGTGTTATTAACCGTTCTCTGCACACCTCCATAGCGCTCTCGACGCCACTCCCCCGTTGAGGGTTCGTGTTTGACGTATTGAGCGCCGATGTTTTGACGCTTTGTAGGTTAAACGTTTATCCACATTGGACTGAGAGCCCTTATATCCGCTGGCGACAAGCGGTCCCATACCGTCGAGCAAACGGCGGCGTTTTGTTACTCAGGTCCTACATATGGATAATATTGCCTGTTCAGCGGCGTAGTTTATAGGCTGGGCACATGGAGTCCATCGCGGCATCGCGCATGCGCTACAATCTCAGTTAACCTGTTAACCACTCGCAAACAGCAGGAGGCCCCATGCCCACACCCGGCAAGCGCTCGTCCATGCGCCAGATTGCCGCAGCGGCCGGCGTATCCGTCGCCACGGTCTCCCACGTCATCAACGGCAGTGGCCGTTTTTCCGAAGACACCCGCGAGCGTGTTGAAGCCGCCGTCGAGGAATACGGCTACGTCACGAATATGGCGGCGAAGAGCCTCCGCATGGCCCAGTCCCGGACCATCGGCATGATCGTGCCGGACATCTCGAACGACTTCTTTTCCAAGATCGCCCTGCATGTGGAACGCGAGCTCGCCACCGAGGACTACTCGGTCTTTGTCTGCAACAGCGCCAACGACCCCGCCCGCGAGCGCGATTACTTCCGCACGCTTGCGAGCAAACAAGCCGATGGCATCATCTGCATCTCCGGCCTGCGCAGGCTCGACGGCGAATTTGTCCCCCACGGCATTCCCGTGGTCTGCATCGACCGCGCGCCCGAAAACGACCTCGGTTTCCCGCACGTGGGTTCCGACAACATCGGCGGCGGCTACATGGCAACCGAGCACCTCATCGAGCGCGGCTGCAAGAACATCCTGAGCATCTCGAGTTTTACGGCCAACTACCCCGGAAACGAGCGTCAGATGGGCTACGAGCGGGCGCTTGCCGCGCATGGGATGCCGCTGTGCCGCGACTACCAGCTGTTTGTCTCGGGCAAGCAGGCGAGCATCATCGAGTCTGAGGAACTCGTGACCGACTTCCTCTCCACGGGTTGCCCCGTCGACGGCATCTTTGCCCATAGCGACCACGCTGCCGTGGGTGCGCTGCGGGCGCTCGTTGCGGCCGGCAAGCGCGTACCCGAGGACGTCCGCCTCATCGGTTTCGACGATTCCGTGTACGCGCAGATCCCGACGCCGCAGATCAGCACCATTCGCCGCTTCCCCGAGCGCCTCGCGCACGAGGGATGTCAGGCCCTGCTCGCCCTGCTGCGCGGCGAGAAACCCGAGATGGAGACGCTTGTCCCTGTCAAGCTCGTGCAGCGCGCGAGCAGTTAGACCGCGGATGGTAAATGGTCCCAACGTGATGCTCAGCCTATCCCCCGAGGGAGTCGGTTTCCAAAACTCGGCTGTTTCGGACGGTTTAGGGACGACCTGCTGAGTAGCGGATGGATGACAATGGAAGAAACCACGGTTAGGCGATGTGCATGATCTCGGTCTTCTCAGGCACCCCCTCCAACACCGTCCGAAGCAGCCGAGCTTTCCTCTCGCATGCGCTCTATCCCACGCGCGATATGCAAAAAGCCCGCCACCACATGAACTGCCTCCCATTTCTTGGACATGAGAAATGGGAGGCTTTCTTTATGCGCGT
>CABSMV010000126.1 GCA_902478935.1 uncultured Collinsella sp.
AGATGCTCAGGAGTCTCGTGGGCTCGGAGATGTGTATAAGAGACAGGCTGGTTCCCCGCACGCTCGAGAATCTCGTTAAGAACGGCCGCGCGCCCAAGCTCGCCGGCCAGCTCACGCAAATGCTCAACATTCGCCTGGCCGTTTCGCCGGAGTGGAAATCGGGCGAGATCAAGGCCATAAAAAAGGGCCGCGGTGCCAAGCGCATCGTTACCAACACCATGGCCGATTGCCTCGCATTTTTGGCCGAGCATCCGGGCTCCAGCGTGCGCGTGCTCACGACCGGCGCCGCCGAGGAGCAGGAGCTCGTCAGCCAAGCGCTCGCAGGCCAAGACTATGTAGACGCCGGCACCGGCCCCATCGGCTGCACCATCGCCACCCATGTAGGCGTCGACGCCATCGCCATCAGCTACTGCCCCCGCTACCAGCCCGCCAATTAGGGCTACCCATACCACTTGCGGTGGAATAGGGACTGTTTTTGGCTTATTAGCCGCCAATCAGTCCCTATTTCACCGCAAATTATGAGCGGGCAATCAGCCCTGCGGGCCCTGGAACAGTTCCTCATGCGAGCCCATTCTGACCAGTCGGATCACAGGATTAGTCTTATGCGGCAAGTACAGAACGACCACATCGACCAAGCCATCGGATAGGTGGAAATCGATGTGGCCGTTGTAGTTTCCGCCCGGGTTTGAGAGCTCGTGAGCGCCATACTCCGCCGGAAGCGACCCATGAGCCACAAGCTCTGCAACCGCCGCTTTAAACTCACTCTTTAGCTGCGGATGCATGCGCATCGTTCGTTTGTAGTCCGCCTTAAATTGAGCCTCGACCTTAATCTCGAACATCGCTATTCCTCATCGAGGAATGACATAAGCTCATCAGCGTTGTTGAATGACGGGCTATCGTCCGGCAAAATCCCCAATTCATGAGCCTCGGCGATCACCATGGCACGCCTCGTCGCCTCGTTAGGCACCTCCGCCCTTCCTACAATCTCAAAAGGAATCTTTCGCTGATTTACAAGCTGCCGAACGGCAAGATTGAGATAGGAATTGAGGCTGAGGCCGACCGAATCCAAGAACTCAGTCGCCTGCTCCTTGAGCCCCTCTTCGATGCGAACCGTCGTAGGCTTAACCGTTGCAGTAGACATACGCGACCTCCTCGCCCTCGTCTTTTGCATCAGTATACCCAATATAAATGGCAACCTGACGTTAGAAAGCATCAGATTGCCATGCATATTCATGTCGCGGTGGGCACGATTGCTCTACATCAGCCCGCTCAGGGCGATGTCGACGGCCTCGTTGAGGTCGTCGGTGATGTGGACGAGGTCTGGATCGAGCGGGCTAATCATGCCGGCATCCATCACCGGGCCGTTGAGCCAGTCGAACAGGCCTTGCCAGTACTCGCTGCCCACCAGTACGAGCGGCATGCGCTTGACCTTGTGCGTCTGCACCAGCGTGAGCACCTCGAACATCTCGTCGAGCGTGCCGAAACCGCCGGGGAACACGATGGCACCCGAGCTGTACTTAACGAACATGGTCTTACGCACAAAGAAGTAGCGGAAGTCCATACCCAGGTTCACGTATTTGTTGAGCCCCTGCTCGTGCGGAAGCTCGATACCCAAGCCGACCGACTTGCCGTTGGCACTCGCCGCCCCCCTGTTGGCCGCCTCCATAATGCCGGGGCCGCCGCCGGTGATAACCGCCACGCCGCGCTGCGCGATCTTGCGGCCGACCGTGCGCGCCGCCTTGTAGAGCGGATCGGTCTTGGGCGTGCGGGCACTGCCGAAGATGGTCACCGCGGGTCCGAGCTCGGCAAGCGCGCCAAAGCCATCGACGAATTCTGCCTGAATACGAAGGACGCGCCACGGATCGGCATGCAACCAGTCGGTTGAATCTTCGGGCGCCAGCAGGTTGGCGTAGGTGTTGTCCTTAGGAATCATGGGGCCGCGCATGACCACGGGGCCGCGGCGGTACGTCTCGTCGTAGGCAGGCTCGCCCTCGACATTCTCGTTCTTAATCATGGGTGCTCCTATCGAGAAAAAGAAAAACGGGCGGGGCCGACGCCATGCGCCAAACACCCGCCCGAACATCAACTATTCGGTATGGTACCCACGATGTATCAAGTGCTTGCAAGCTATCGGTCAGCGGTCGTAGCTCTTAGTAATCCACCGCGGCAGGGCTATTCATCCAATCGCTCACGAACGCGCCGTAACGGCCCTCGATAATGGCCTGGCGAGCACGCTGCATAAGGTTGAGCAAGTAGTAGATGTTGTGCATCGACAGCAGAATACCGCCGAGCATCTCCTTCTGCGTGACCATGTGACGGATGAGCGCGCGGCTGTAGCCGCCCGTGCACACCGGGCAGGTGCAGGTGGGGTCGATAGGGCCATCGTCGTGCGCAAAGCGAGCGTTGCGGAAGTTAAGGCGACCCTCGCTGGAGAACGCCGTACCCATGCGGCCCGTACGCGTCGGCAGCACGCAGTCGAACATGTCGATGCCCACGCCCACACCGCGCACGAGGGTGGTGGGGTTGCCGACGCCCATCAGGTAGCGCGGCTTGTGCTTGGGCATGTACTCGCTTGCGAGCGGTGCCAGGGTCTCGAACATGGTCTCGTGGTCCTCGCCCACTGAGTAGCCGCCGATGCCGTAACCGGGGAAGTCGCCGCACTCCTCCAGATGGCGCAGCGAGCGCAGGCGCAGGTCCAGGTGCATGCCGCCCTGAACGATGCCAAAGAGCGCCTGGTCATCGCGGGTATGCGCCTTATAGCAGCGCTCGGCCCACATGCTCGAGAGCTCAACGGCGCGTTCAACGTAGGCGCGCGTGGCGGGATAGCCTGGACACTGGTCCAGCTGCATGCAGATGTCGGAGCCGAGCTTCATGGCGATCTCCATGTTGTCCTCGGGCGTCCAGAACACGTGGCGACCGTCGTAATCGTTGACAATAAAGCGCACGCCCTCGTCGGTGAGCTTGACGGCGTCGTTGTGGCTGAACACCTGGAAGCCGCCCGAGTCGGTAAGAATGGGGCCATGCCAGTTCATAAACTTGTGCAGGCCGCCCAGCTCGGCGATGGTGTCCTCGCCGGGACGCATGGACAGGTGGTAGGTATTGGCGAGCACGATCTGGGCACCGAGCTGCTTGACGGTCTCGGTAGGAATACCCTTGACGTTTGCCTTGGTGCCCACGGGCATAAAGATCGGCGTCTCGATGTCGCCGTGCGGGGTGTGCAGCACGCCGGCGCGCGCATGCGTCGTCGGATCCTCGGCGATCAGGTCGAATTTAAAAAGGCTCTGGTCCATAAACTGGAACTCCTTGGTTGCGGTTCATACGCAAACCATTATACGGGCAACCCGCAAGAAGCACCGACTCGACAGAAACTGGTGCATTAAACGACTAGTCGTCGGGGACAATCTTCAGCGCCATCTTGCAAAGGAGTGTCCCAATCTGCCGGCACTTAGGGACTGTCCCCAAGTGCCGGCAAGAGTGTCCCTTATGACTAGTCATTTAAGAACGTCCCCAACGACTACGAGATCATCTCCAACAGTCAAGGCAACGCCGATGCTCTGGCGACGTCAGCGAGCGGTCGCCGGGGCGAACAAATTGGCATGAAAAGAGGGCGGCATAGACCTTCTGGTCATGTCGCCCTCTTTGAATGACAAGTTGTCGCCCTGGTGACCGCGCAGCGTCGAGCCGTTACGCGGTTTGGTAAAACCGCGTAACCCCTAAGGACGCTGGCCCATGCCACCCTCGAGGGTGACGGTCTCACCGTTCATGTACTTAAAGTCGGGACCGCAGAGCTGAACGACCACGCGGCCGATTTCCTTCTCGACGTCGCCGTAGTGACCCGCCGGCGGCATGTGGACGTTGGCCTTGAACGCCTCGGGATAGGCATCCTGGAAGTTCTCGAGCGCAGCGGTCCAAGCAAGCGGGCAAACGATATTGACGTTGATGCCGTCCTTGCCCCACTCGTTGGCGGCAACGCGGGTAAGGCCGCGGATGCCCTCCTTGGCGGCAGCATAGCTGCACTGGCCATAGTTGCCAAACAGGCCGGCGCCCGAGGCAAAGTTGACCACGGAGCCCTTGGTCTCCTTCAGGTGCGGATAGGCCTTCTGCATGTACAGATAGGTAGCATACAGACCGGAGTAAATGGCCAGGTTAAACTGGTCCATGGTGTGATCGGCGATGGTCACGCCCGAGGCGCTGGCCTGAGCATTGTTGACGACGGCGTCGATGCGGCCGAACTCCTCAATGGCCTTGTCGATGACGTTCTGGACGACGGCCTCGTTGTCCTGACCAGCCGAGACATCGGCCTGAACAGGCAGAACTTTGACGCCGTACTCGGCCTCGAGAGACTCCTTGGCGGCCTCGAGCTTGGCAACGTTGCGGCCGGTGATGACGAGGTTCGCGCCCTCCTTGGCAAATGCGATATCGATGCCGTAGCCGATGGAGCCAGCGGAACCGTCCTTGAGCGTGGCCTTGCCGCCGCCGGTGACGATCACGGTCTTACCAGTGAAAAGTCCCATACAAAGTCCTTTCAAATCGCGACGGGCACGCCCGCCGACTGCGCGTGTCCAACTTCACGCGCCAAAAGCTGAGATGCAACTTTAGCGTGTTCAAGCGAAAATAAAAGACCGCGGTAGGCGAACGGCACCACGTCGTTCGGCGAAGGGATTGTCAAGTACAAACTGGATAAAACGGCCGAGTTATTGTTATCAGATCGAGCAATCGAACACGTTTTGAAACTTTGCTGCGGCGCGCGGGATGTCGGCGCGAGACTTTATCATAGGGTGACAAACAACGATGAGGAGCACATGCCTATGACAGACGAGCTGGACCCCCAGACTCAACAGCATATTGATGATCCCGCAGACGTCACCGCAGATACTGACGCTGTAACCTGCGATGGTATCGCTGTCTCTTATACACATCTCCGAGCCCACGAGACTCCTG
>CABSMV010000127.1 GCA_902478935.1 uncultured Collinsella sp.
CCAGGATGAGCGCCAGACCTCTCGTCATGTACTCGCAGCCATGGTTGCCGCAGCCCTCGACCACCACCGTGGCACCGGAGTTGCGTACGCCAAAGCGCTGACCTGCCAGGCCGTTAATGAAGCCGCGGCCGCTCGTGGCGCCAAAGAACGCAACGTTGCCCACGATGATGTTCTCGTCGAACTTGTAGGTCGCATGCGGGTTGGGGCGCACCGACACCTCGCCGCCCGAAAGACCCTTGCCAAAGTAGTCGTTGGCGTCGCCGCACACGTTGAGCGTAATGCCGCGCGGCAGGAAGGCGCCAAAGCTCTGACCGGCCGAACCATCGCAATCGATGGTGATGGAGCCGGCGGGCAGACCCTCGGGATGCGCCTTGGTCACCGCGTTGCCCAAGATGGTGCCCACGCAGCGGTTGACGTTGGCGATATCGGCGCGGAAGCGAATCGGGCGCAGGTGTGCACGGGCATCGGCCGTATAGGGCACAAACAGCGTGGAGTCGAGCGTCTTATCGAGCTCGCTGTCGGCAGCCATCTGCGGCAGGAAGTGACGGCCGTCGGCACCCGGGATATGGGCACCGAACTCGCAGGTCGCGCTCGCCAGCACGGGCGACAGATCGAGCAGGTTGGCCTTGCGGTTGCCCGGGACCTCAATCTGGCGCAAGCACTCGGGATGGCCGACCATCTCGTCGACGGTGCGGAAGCCCAGGCTCGCCATGACCTCACGCAGCTGCTCGGCAACAAAGAGCATAAAGTGCTCAACGTGCTCGGGCTTGCCGCGGAAGCCGCGACGCAAGCGACAGTTTTGCGTGGCAATGCCGGCCGGGCAGGTATCCTGCTGGCAGTCGCGCTGCATGAGGCAGCCCATGGAGATGAGCGGCATGGTCGCAAAGCCAAACTCCTCGGCACCCAGCAGGCAGGCGACGGCGACATCGGTACCGTCCATGAGCTTGCCGTCGGCCTCGAGCACCACGCGAGAGCGCAGGCCGTTTTGCAGCAGCGTCTGCTGGGCCTCGGCAAGGCCAAGCTCCAGCGGCAGACCCGCGTGCCAGATAGAGTCGCGCGCCGCGGCACCGGAGCCGCCGTTGTGGCCGCTGATCAAGATCTTGTCGGCAGCGCCCTTGGCCACACCGGTGGCGATGGTGCCGACACCGGCCTCGCTGACCAGCTTGACCGACACGCGTGCGCCGGGGTTGGCGTTCTTAAGGTCAAAGATCAGCTCTGCCAGGTCCTCGATAGAGTAAATATCGTGGTGCGGCGGGGGCGAGATCAGGCCGATGCCGGGCGTGGACTGACGGACCTCGGCGATCCAGGGGTAGACCTTCTTGCCGGGCAGGTGGCCGCCCTCGCCGGGCTTGGCGCCCTGGGCCATCTTGATCTGAATCTCGAAGGCGCTGCACAGGTAGCGGCTCGTCACGCCAAAGCGCGCGCTTGCCACCTGCTTGATGGCGGAGTTCTTGGAGTCACCGTTGGCCAGCGGGGTCTCGCGACGCGAATCCTCGCCGCCCTCGCCCGAGTTGGAACGACCGTGCAGGCGGTTCATGGCGATGGCCATGCACTCGTGTGCTTCTTTGCTGATGGAACCGTACGACATGGCGCCGGTGTTAAAGCGGCGGACGATGTTGAGCGCGGGCTCCACCTCGTCGAGTGCCACCGGAGTGCGGCCGCTGGCATCAAAGTCCAGCAAGTCGCGCAGACGCACGGCACGGCCGGTGCGGTGCAGGCGAGCGCTGTACTCCTTAAAGGTGTCGTAGCTGTCCTCGCGGCAGGCGGTCTGCAGCAAGTAGACGGTCTGCGGATCGATGAGGTGATCCTCGCCGCCGAGCGGGCGCCACTTGGTCAGGCCCAACGTGGGCAGCTGATCGGGAGCCGGGCTCTTAAGGATAGCGAGTGCGGCGTCGTAGCGCTCGTTTTGCTCGCGCTCAACGTCCTCGACACCCATACCGCCCACACGGCTCACCGTGCCGGCGAAGTACGCGTTGACGAACTCCGGAGTGAAGCCCACGGCCTCGAAGATCTGCGCCGAATGGTAGCTCTGCACCGTGGAGATGCCCATCTTGGACATGATGGAGACGATGCCGGCGGTCGCAGCCTTGTTGTAGTTGGCAATGCCCTGCTCGGCTGTCACGTCCAGATCGCCGTGCGCCGCCAAGTCGCGAATGCACGCATGCGCGTTGTACGGATAGATGCCGCTCGCGGAGTAGCCCACCAGCGCCGCAAAGTCGTGCGGGGACACGGCGTCGCCACACTCCACCACGATGTCGGCAAAGGTACGCACGCCGGCGCGGATCAGGTGGTTGTGCACGCAGCCCACGGCGAGCAGCGACGGTACGGGCACCTCGCCCGCAGCGGCACGGTCGCTCAACACCACGATGTTCACGCCGTCACGGACCGCGGCCTCAACGTCCTCTGCAAGCTGCTTGAGCGCAGCCTGCAGCGCACCCTCGCCGGCATCGCGGCGGTAGACGGCACGGAAACGGCGGGTCTTAAAGCCCACGCGGTCGATGGCGCAGATACGCTCGAACTCCTCCTCGCTCAGCAGCGGACGCTCCAGGCGCACCAGCTGACAGGCCGTACGGGAGTCCTCGAGCAGGTTGCCGTGGTTGCCCAGGTAGAGCGTGGTCGAGGTGACCATATGCTCGCGAAGAGCGTCGATGGGCGGATTCGTGACCTGAGCGAACAGCTGATAGAAGTAGTCGAAGAACGAGCGCGTCTTCTTGGACAGGCAGGCCAGCGGCGCATCGATACCCATCGAGGCGAGCGGTGCCTTGCCCTGCTGGGCCATGGGACGCACGACTTCGTCAACATCATCCCAGTGATACCCGAGCTTGGCCATGCGCACGGCGGCGGGCACCTCGGTATCCTCGGCGGGCGTGGGCGCGACGGGCTTGTCGAGCGCGTCGACGGTCAGCGTCTCCTCGGCGATCCAGTCGCGATAGGGCTTTTCCTTGGCGTAACGGGCACGCAGCTCATCGTTGTAGATGACGCGACCGCGGGCAAAGTCGACCTCGAGCATCTGGCCCGGTCCCAGGCAGCCGCTCGTCAGGATGTTCTCGGGGCTCACCTCGATGGTGCCCACCTCGCTTGCCAGCATAAAGCGACCGTCGCGCGTCACATAGTAGCGGGCGGGACGCAGGCCGTTACGGTCGAGGGCGGCACCCAGCGTGCGACCGTCGGTAAAGGCGATGGCCGCCGGGCCATCCCACGGCTCCATGAGCATGGACTGGTAAGCGTCGTAGGCGCGGCGCTCCTCACTCAGGCTGTCGTTGTGGTCCCACGGCTCAGGCAGCAACATGGACGCGGCACGCGTAAGCGGGCGACCGTTCATGACCAAAAACTCAAGCACATTGTCCAGAATCGCGGAATCGGAGCCCTCGCGGTTGATGATGGGCATCACACGCTCAAGATCGTGCTGCAGCACGGGGCTGTACAGGTTGGGTTCGCGGGCGCGAATCCAGTTGACGTTGCCCTTGAGGGTGTTGATCTCGCCGTTATGGATGATAAAACGGTTGGGGTGCGCGCGCTCCCAGCTGGGTGTAGTGTTGGTGGAGTAGCGCGAGTGGACGAGCGCCACGGCCGTTTTGACGGCGGCGTCGTTGAGATCGGTGAAGAAGCGGCGCATCTGCGTGGCGACCAGCATGCCCTTGTACACGATGGTGCGAGAGCTCATGGAACACACGTAGAAGATCTTGTCGCGCAGGGCGAACTCGGCGTCGGCCTTTTTCTCGATGGTGCGGCGGCACACGTACAGGCGGCGCTCGAAGGCGTCGCCGGCGGGCGTGTCGTCCGGACGGCCCAGGAAAGCCTGCAAGATGGTGGGCATGCAGGCGCGGGCTGTCTCGCCCAGGTCGTGCGGGTCGACCGGCACCTCGCGCCAAAAGAGCAGCGGCACGCCGGCCTCGGCGCAGCCCTCCTCAAACACGCGACGGGCATCCTCTACGCCCTTGTCGTCCTGCGGGAAGAACAGCATGGCCACGCCATAGTCGCCCTCTGCCGGCAGAATCTGGCCGCACTTTTGAGCCTCTTTGCGGAAAAAGTGATGCGGAACCTGAAACAGGATGCCGGCGCCGTCGCCGGTGTTCTTCTCGAGTCCGGTGCCGCCGCGGTGCTCCAAGTTGACCAGAATGGACAGCGCATCGTCCAGAATCTGGTGATGGCGCTCGCCGTTGATATCGGCAAGCGCGCCGATGCCGCATGCATCGTGGTCGAATTCGGGGCGATAAAGGCCCTGCTGTTGAGCGGAATCTGCCTGCATCGCGATCCTCCCCTAGCTATTAGACAGTCAGTTGACTAGGCATACTAGGTGCATCGCCGGCCCGTTGTGTTTCCCGCCCGTTTCGAAACAATCGCGTAACGCACGCCCTACGAGTGGACACCGCCGACCTCAAGGACGGCAACAAGGGCCCCAAGTTCGGCCCGTATGCTCACCGCTTCAAACATCTCAATCTGTAACAGGAGGAGCCGATTTTGGCGCTTAGATGTTACAAATTGAGATTTTCTGCAGGACAGTTTTGGTTTGTCTCAATCTGTAACACGAAGGGCCGGTTTTTGCAGCTAACTGTTACAGATCGAGATATTCCATAGGACCATTTCTTCCTGTCTTGATCTGTAACACCTAGACCCAATTTCCATCCCTAGTTGTTACAGATCAAGACATTTCGGCAGCCCCCTTCCTCATCCTATTCAAATACAGCTATTTTGTTAGTCTTGGTTAACTTCGAGCCTAAAACGGGTATCCTTTGCGGCGTCAAGCAAACGGCACGCAGGAGCGCACCATGATCAACCATCTCAAACAACACTTTGGTTCCCGGCGCACCGGTGGCCACGGCGGACTCTGTCTCTTATACACATCTCCGAGCCCACGAGACTCCTGAGCATCTCGT
>CABSMV010000128.1 GCA_902478935.1 uncultured Collinsella sp.
CGAGATGCTCAGGAGTCTCGTGGGCTCGGAGATGTGTATAAGAGACAGTTGGTATTGTCGGTAAAAACGGCGACGGCAAGTCGACGCTGCTGAGCGTGCTCGCTGGCACGCTGGAGCCCGACGACGGACGCGTGACGCACCGCCGCGGCACGACGATCGGTCTGCTCGGCCAAAAGGACAACCTGGTCGATACTGATACCGTGCATCATGCCGTTGTGGGCGACGCCCCCGAGTACGAGTGGGCGTCGAGCCCCCGCACGCGCCAGATCCTCGCCGGCCTCATCAGCGATGTGCCCTGGGAGGGCACGGTGGGCGAGCTTTCGGGCGGTCAGCGCCGTCGCGTGGACCTCGCGCGCTTGCTGATCGGCGATTACGACGTGCTCATGCTCGACGAGCCCACCAACCACCTGGATATGCGCACCATCAACTGGCTCGCGCGTCACTTAAAGGCCCGCTGGCAGCGCGGCCAGGGTGCCATGCTCGTGGTCACGCACGACCGCTGGTTCTTGGACGAGGTCTGCACCAGCATGTGGGAGGTCCACGACGGCCAGGTCGATCCCTTCGAGGGCGGCTACTCCGCATATATCCTGCAGCGCGTGGAGCGCGACCGCATGGCCGCGGTTACCGAGGAGCGTCGTCGCAACATGGCGCGCAAGGAGCTCGCGTGGCTGAGCCGCGGTGCCCAGGCGCGCTCCACCAAGCCCAAGTTTCGCGTGGATGCCGCCCGCGAGCTCATCGCCGACGTGCCTCCCGTGCGTGACGAGCTGGAGCTCAAGCGCCTAGCCGTGAGCCGCCTGGGCAAGCAGGTTATCGATGTGGTCGACGTGGACGCTGGCTATGCGGATACCGATGGCGCGCCCAAGCAGGTGCTCTCTGACGTGACCTGGCTCATTGGTGCGGGCGACCGCTATGGTCTTTTGGGTGAGAATGGCGCTGGCAAGTCGACGCTGCTTGATGTGATCCAGGGCAAAATTGCGCCCACGCGCGGCCGCGTGAAGATTGGCCAGACGGTACGCTTTGGCGTGCTGTCGCAGCAGCTCGAGGAGCTCGAGCCCTACATGGGCGACACGATCCGCGAGGTGCTCAGCAACTATAAGAAGTACTACGTCATCGACGGCAAGGAGACTTCGCCCGAGAAGCTCTGCGAGCGCCTGGGATTTACGACGCAGCAGCTCTGGAGCCGCATCGGCGATCTTTCGGGCGGCCAGCGCCGTCGCCTGTCGCTGCTGCTGACGATCCTGGACGAGCCCAACGTGCTCATCCTGGACGAGCCCGGCAACGACCTGGATACCGACATGCTCGCGATTGTCGAGGACCTGCTCGACGGCTGGCCCGGCACATTGATCCTGGTGACACACGACCGCTTCTTGATGGAGCGCGTGACCGACCAGCAGTGGGCGCTGATCGACGGTCACCTGACGCATATGCCCGGCGGCGTCGACCAGTACCTGCGCCTGTGCAACGCCACCGCCGAGGGCGAGCCCGTGGGTGCGCCGAGTGCCAAGACCGGCACGTTTGACACCGGTGCCGCGGCGGCTGCGGCCGAAAAGCCCAAGTCGAGCGGTCAGCCCAACGGCCTTTCCAACGCCGAACGCCAGAAGCTCCGCCGCGAGGTGAGCTCGCTCGAGCGCAAAATGGAGACGCAGCGCGCACGCGTGGAGGAGGCCGAGGCCGCGATGACCCAGGTCGACCCCACCAATTACACGGCGCTGGGCGAGCAGCAGGCAAAGATCGACGAGGCCCACGCCGCCATGGACGAGTTGGAGATGGCGTGGCTCGAGGCGAGCGAGAAGCTCGAGGGCGAGGAGTAGGCGAGGATGATTAAGGCTGCGTTTTTCGATATCGACGGCACGTTGCTGAGCTTTAAGACCCATCGGATTCCGGCGTCGGCGCAGCGGGTGCTCGACAGCTTTCGCGAGCAGGGGATCGCGTGCGTAATCGCCACGGGTCGCCCGACCTACCAGATGCCGGATTGGCTGTTCGACCTGGGCTGGGATGCGTACATTACGCTCTCGGGTCAGCACTGCTTTGATGCCGAGGGAGCTTACCGCAGCTGTCCGATTGATCCGGACGACGTTGCGGTGATCGTGGACCAGGTGGCGCAGGGGCGCTATGACTCGCTGTGCATGCAGGGCGAGAACTCGTTTGTGAACCGCCTGTCCGAGCGCGTGGTGACGGCTGGCAGCAACGCGGGAATCGTCTACCACGAGGAGCCGTTTGAGCACGCCTTTGACGCGCCGGTCTATCAGTTCTGTGCCTTTGTGGATCCGGCCGACGAGCATATCGTGACCGATGCCGTGTCGCATTCGCTCACCACGCGCTGGTGCGACCTGTTCTGCGACATTATTCCGGCCAACGGCGGCAAGGACCTGGGTGTGGCGGCGACGCTGGAGCGCCTGGGCATCGACGCGAGCGAGGCGATTGCCTTTGGCGATGGCGAGAATGACCTGTCGATGTTTTCCGCCGTGGGCACGAGCGTGGCCATGGGCAACGCGCAGGACACGGTGAAAGCTGCAGCGACCTATGTGACGACAGCCGTGGACGACGATGGCATCTACAACGCCGCGAAGCACTTTGGATTGATGTAACTGTGGGTCGGCACCCGGCGCCTGGGGGCACTCCTTGCGGGGCGTCCCCATTTTGTTTTCGTCCCGCACGTTTTGTGAAACACGGCTAACTTTTAGACAAAGTAGTAAGACATGGGCAACTTTTGCGGTAAAGTTAGCCGTGGAAAGTATCCAAAGGCTAACTAGCAATCATCGCGAAAGGCGGCCCATGGCCCTACGTGAATCCGGAGAAGACTATCTCGAATCGATTTACGTTCTGTCGGAACGTCAGGGCATCGTGCGCTCGATCGACGTTGCAGAGTACCTCGGCGTAACCAAGGCGAGCGTTTCCAAGGCCATGGCGACGCTGGAAAGCAACGGCTATGTCGAAATGGGCAAGCGCGACGTTCATCTGACGGAGCGTGGTCTGGAGGTCGCTCGTCAAATGTGGGAGCGTCACTGCTTTTTCGTGGGGCTGCTGGAGGATGCGGGTGTTTCGGCTGAGGTCGCGTCGCAAGAGGGCTGCCACATGGAGCACTGCCTGAGCGAGGAAAGCTTTGAGAAGCTACGGGCGATGTTGGGACGGGAAGATGTAGCGGGTCCAACAACAGAAGCCTAACTGTCCCACAGTAGCGCGGAGTTCACGCAAAGCGCGAACCAGCGACTGGGACCAGCGGCTCTTTCGGCCAAGTCCATTTCAGCAAAGGAACCCTGCCAGCAAGCGATGCTCAAGAACCGCCTGCGATGTTACCGCAGGCCGGGACCGGGCTTGGTTTTGAAAACACTCCGCAGCGCGAGGCCCGCCTTTCCGTTGCTCCGTAGGAGCAGGAAAGGCGGGCCTCATGCGCGAGGACGTTTTCAAAACCAAGCCCGGTCCCGGCCGGACAGCCCACGAAAGCTACAGGTTCTTGACACCCATCGCGCGCATGGCGTTCAGGATGGCGATGATCGCCACGCCTACGTCGCCGAACACAGCAAGCCACATGTTGGCAATGCCGAGTGCTGCCAGCACTAGAATCAGCAGCTTAATGCCCAGCGCAAAGATGATGTTCTGCCAAACAATCGACATGGTCTTGCGCGCCACGCGGATCGCGCGGGAGATGTTGGACGGTTTGTCGTCCATGAGCACCACGTCGGCGGCCTCAATCGCGGCGTCGGAACCCATAGCGCCCATGGCAATGCCAACGTCTGCGCGGGTGAGCACGGGCGCATCGTTGATGCCGTCGCCGACAAAGGCGAGCTTGCCCTTGCCCGATTCGGCTGCCAGCAGCGCTTCAACACGCTCGACCTTGTCGCCCGGCAGCAGCTGCGCGTGGAACTCGTCGAGCCCCAGCCGCTTGGCCACCGCAGCAGCCACTTCCTCGCGGTCGCCCGTGAGCATGACGGTGCGCTTGACGCCGGCGGCGTGCAGGTCGCGGATCGTCTGCTCTGCATCGGCCTTTATGGTGTCGGCAATTACAATGTGGCCGGCATAGATGCCATCGACTAGCACGTGGAGGATGGTGCCGACGACCTCGCAATCGGGCGCTTCGACTCCGGCCGCGGCGAGCATCTTTGCGTTGCCAACGACGACGTGCTTGCCGTCGATGGTTGCCGTCGCGCCGTGGCCCGCGTCGTTGGCGGAGTTGCTAACGCGCTTGGGGTCGACCTCGCCCTGGTAGGCGACACGTACGGACTGCGCGATGGGGTGATCGGAGAACGACTCAGCAAGGGCTGCGACTTCGAGCAACGACTGCTCGGTATAGCCGGCCTCGGGGTGTACCGCGACCACCGAGAACGTGCCGTTGGTGAGGGTGCCCGTCTTGTCAAAGACGACGGTGTCCACGTCGGCGAGCGTCTCGAGGTAGTTAGAACCCTTGATGAGAACGCCCAGCTTGGACGCGCCGCCGATGCCGCCAAAGAAGCTCAGCGGCACGCTGATCACGAGCGCGCACGGGCAGCTGACGACCAGGAAGGTCAGGCCGCGCAGGATCCAGTCGGACCAGGCGCCGGTGACCAAGCCGCCGCCGAGCGCGAGCACCGCGGCAGCGCCGGTGACGGCGGGCGTGTAGATGCGGGCAAAGCGCGTGATGAAGTTCTCGGTGCGCGCCTTCTTTTCGCTGGCGTTTTCTACGAGCTCCAGGACGCGCGCGACGGTGGATTCGCCAAATGGCTTGGTGGTGCGCACGTGGATGAGCCCCGTCATGTTGATGCAGCCGCTGATGATATCGTCGCCGGACTTGGCGGGGCGGGGAACTGACTCGCCCGTGAGTGCGGCGGTGTCGAGCTGGGTTTCGCCCTCGACGATGACGCCGTCGATAGGCACGCGCTCACCGGGCTTGACC
>CABSMV010000129.1 GCA_902478935.1 uncultured Collinsella sp.
CTCAGGAGTCTCGTGGGCTCGGAGATGTGTATAAGAGACAGTTTGTAGATTCCGCACGAGCCGAAGAGCACTTAATGTGCTCTTCGAGCGAGCCCAGGACCTGACCGAACAAAAATCAAACGGCCGGCCCCGGGCATGGCGGCGAGTTTAACGAGCCGCCAGGATGGCGTCGATGAGAGTCAGTACGCCCCCGTCGTTGTTGCTCGGAATGCGCCACTTGGCGTGCGCGTTCATGTGCTCCTCGGCGTTGTCCACGATAAAGCTGTGACCGACGCGCTCCAGCATGGGGATGTCGTTGTAGGTATCGCCCACGGCAGCAGCATCGGCGATATCGATGCCCAGGTGCTCGCACAGGTGCGCGACGCCGGCGCCCTTGTCAACGCCCAGGTTCATAAAGTCGATCCACTCGCGCCCGGCGTTGGTGACGTAGAGTTTGTCCGAGAACTCGGGGCTATAGGTCTCGCGGAATGCGGGCTCGGCATCGTAGCCAGGGAAGAAGACCGAAATCTTGTTGGACTCGAAATCAATGCCCTCAAAGCTGTCGACGTAGTTGATTGTGTTGTAGTAGACGCTGATCTCGTCGTGGTATTGATGGTCGCGGGCAAGCACGTAGAACTCGTCGAAGCAGCACAGGACGGGGACAGCGCGCGGATCCTCCGAGGCACGAGCGAGCACCTGCTGATACAGCGCCACGTCGATAGTGCTCTTATAGATATAGCTGCCGCGATAGATCACGCACGCTCCGTTGTCGGGGCAAAAAGCGAGGCGGTTCTTGATGCCCTCGAACATCTCCTCGAGCTTGGGGGCGGGACGTCCGCTGGCGGGGCAGAATACGATGCCGGCGTCGGCGAGCTTGTCCAGGCGCTCATCAAGACCCTGGGGTAGCACACGCTCGTCGGTCAGCAGCGTCTTGTCCATATCGACGGCGATGAGCTTAATGTTTCCGATATTGGCGTCCGATTCGTAAGTTTGCATAAAGGCGAGCCTTTCGTTTCGAAATTGTTTCAGACGTTATAACCATCAACTCGTAGTCAGGCGTATTTTCGCAGGATTGGCGCGCGTTTGCATCACCATTCACAAACTAATGAAAAAACTTTTCAGAAATTTGAATTTGTCGCTTGTGCTGCGGGCACTTTAGCGTAATATAGCGACCATCGAAAACGGAGACGGAAAAACAACCGCTTACCGAGTAAAAGGTACCGTTTACGATATTTGAATTGCGCCCGGCGATACGTGAAAGGAGAGGCAGATGCAGTTCGTAAAGATCATCACCACTGCAGACAATGCCATCCGACGCCAGCGCGCAATTTCCCGACGACGATAACAATCGTCTCTGTCCGCATGGGGCGCAATGCCTCAACAGAGTCATTTTGAGGTCGTTGGGTTTTAGCACGACATAGACGCATGTTTCTAGGGCATGTTGTGCTGCTTTTTGCTATTTAACCTGATATTGCACGGTTTTTGACCTCGAAATGACTTGCAACTGACCGATGTTCTAACTAGCTACCAAGGGCGAAAGGAAACAGCCATGAGCAAGGAAAAAGTCGTTCTCGCATATTCCGGTGGTCTTGATACATCCGTATGTGTCAAGTGGCTCCAGGACGAGAAGAATCTCGATGTCGTTTGCGTCTGCGGCAACGTGGGCCAGGAAGAGACCGGACTGGATGCCAAGAAGCAGAAGGCGCTCGACCTGGGCGTTCTCGATTGCCAGGTACTCGACCTGCGCGACGAGTTCTCCGATGAGTTCCTGACTAAGGCCATCGCCGCAAACTCCATGTACGAGAACAAGTATCCGCTGCTCTCCGCCCTGTCTCGCCCGCTGCTTGCCAAGAAGCTTGTTGAGGTCGCCCACGAGTTTGGCGCGACCTACGTCGCCCACGGCTGCACCGGCAAGGGTAACGACCAGGTCCGTTTTGAGGCCGCCGTCAAGGCCCTCGACCCCGAGCTCAAGGTTATCGCCCCGGTGCGCGAGTGGGATCTGAAGTGCCGTCCCGACGAGGTCGCCTATGCCCACGCTCACAACGTGCCGGTTCCCGAGGGTGCCAACGACAACCCCTACTCCATCGACGACAACCTGTGGGGTCGTGCCATTGAGTGCGGTCACCTGGAGGATCCCTGGAACGAGCCGCTCGACGACGCTTGGGTTATGACCAAGAATCCCGAGGACACGCCGGACACCCCGACCTACACCGAGATTGAGTTTGAGGCCGGCAAGCCCGTCGCCGTCGACGGCAAGAAGATGAAGCTCTCCGAGATCGTCATCGCCCTCAACAAGATCTCCGGCGACAATGGCTTTGGCCGTCTCGATCTGGTCGAGGATCGCCTGGTGGGCCTTAAGAGCCGCGAGTGCTACGAGGTTCCCGGCGCCCTGACGCTCATCACCGCCCACAAGGCGCTCGAGGACATCTGCGTCGAGGGCGACCTGCTCAAGACCAAGATTAAGCTCGAGCAGGATTGGGCCACCGCCGTGTACAACGGCCAGTGGTACAGCCCGCTCAAAAACGCGCTCGACGCCTTTATGGCTGACACCCAGAAGTTCGTGACCGGCACTGTCCGTCTGAAGTTCTTTAAGGGCAACTGCCATGTCGTCGGCCGCAAGAGCCCCTTCAGCCTCTACGACTACGGTCTGGCTACCTACGACCGCGACACCACGTTTGACGAGAAGGCCAGCGCCGGCTTTATCGAGATCGATACGCTGTCGCTCAAGACGTGGGCAAAGGTCCAGGGCCCCAGCTCTGCTGCCGCCCAGGCCTAGCGCCTCCTTCCCTTGGTATCCGCGCGGCCCATCCGCGTGATACATAACGGGCGCACGGGGTCCCTACCTTTCGTTATGCTTGCTGACACTTCTTAACATCGGTGGCCCCTACGTTCCGCCCGCATATATGATGCCGCGTCTGCGGCTGAGTCCGAGCCCCGCCGGGGTTGTCCGGCGGGGCTCCTTCTATCAATTTGGCGGCTCTGTGCCTATATATATGAGGAGTATCCATTATGTTCAATGCTATCGCGCATGCTTTGCTTGCCCTTGCGCCCGAGTTCGATGCTGTAAGGGTCGAGGACGTTCCTATGAGCCTGAAGGCCTGGATCGATGGTTCGCAGGGCAACATCCGGAGGGAGACGTTGGGCGCCAAGTGCATGGTGCGTCACTTCTTTGCAAATTAGCCACATGGCCCCGCGCGCGGCAGGGAGTGTGTAAAACTAGCGGTTGATAAATCGCTTTAGCGACAGGGCACATTGCTTTGGACGCTTGTTTTGGTATTTGGAGAAAGGAGACGGTTCCATGGCTCTTTGGGGCGGTCGTTTTGAGGCGGGCGTGGCCGAGGTCACGCAGGAGTTTGGCGCGTCGCTGCCGGTCGACAAACATCTCTATAAGCAGGATATCGCCGGCTCTAAGGCGCATGCCAAGATGTTGGCCGCCCAGGGCATCATCAGTGCCGAGGACGAGCAGGCGATTGCCAAGGGCCTGACCGGAATCGAACAGGATATCGATGCCGGCAACTTCACCTTCGATATCAACGACGAGGACATTCATATGTCCATCGAGAGCGAGCTGACGCGCCGCATCGGCGAGGCCGGTAAGCGCTTGCATACCGGGCGTTCGCGTAACGATCAGGTGGCGACCGATACGCGTCTGGGCGTCAAGGCGCTGGCCAAGGAGCTCATGGAGGCCAATCTTGAGCTGCGCCATGTGCTGGTGGATGCGGCCAAGAAGTACGACAAGGTGATTCTGCCGGGCTACACGCACATGCAACATGCTCAGCCCGTGCTGCTGTCGCATCACCTGCTGGCGTATTCCTGGATGTTCGCGCGCGACTTTACGCGTTTGAAGGCCGCCTTTGATGCTGCCGACAACTGCCCGCTGGGTGCCGCTGCGCTTGCCGGTACGAGCTATCCGCTCGATCGCCAGATGACGGCTGCCGAACTTGGCTTTGCGGGCGTGATCCCCAACTCGCTCGATGCCGTTTCCGACCGTGATTTTCTGCTCGATCTGCATTACGCCGGCTCCGTCATGGCGATGCACCTGTCGCGTCTTTCCGAGGAGATCGTACTGTGGTCGAGCTCCGAATTTGGCTTTATCACGCTTTCCGACTCGTACTCCACTGGCTCGTCCATCATGCCGCAGAAGAAGAATCCCGACTTTGCCGAGCTTATCCGCGGCAAGAGCGGCCGTGTGTATGGCAACCTGGTGCAGCTGCTCGTGACCATGAAGGGCCTGCCGCTTGCTTATAACAAGGACTTGCAGGAGGACAAGGAGGGCGCGCTCGATACCGCCCATACGCTCATGCAGTGCCTGTCCGTTATGGCCGGAATGATTTCGACTTGGACCGTCAACGAGGATGCCATGGCGCGCGAGTGCGGCGTGGGGCACCTTGCCGCCACCGATGTTGCCGATTACCTGGCCAAGCGTGGCCTGCCGTTCCGCGAGGCACATGCCGTGGTGGGCCATCTGGTCCTGATGTGCGAGAAGCGCGGCTGCAATCTTGAGGACCTGCCGTTTGAGGTGTTCCAGGAGGCAAGCCCGCTCTTTGAGCGCGACATTACCGAGGCGCTCGACATCCCGTCGATTGTCGCCGCGCGCACGACCGAGGGCGGCACCGCCCCTGCCGCCGTTGCCGTGCAGCTTGATCGCGCCGAGGCACAGCTCGTGGCTGACGAGGGTGTATTTGGGTCACTGACTAAGGTCGTCGAGATGGGTCACGGGGCAAAGTAGAGGTTTGGCTGAAGCCGCATTGTCCATTTATTGATAAATCGTTTTGCTTTTACGGGCGCCTGCTGATGTGGGTGTCCGTATTTTGTTGCCTGTCTCTTATACACATCTCCGAGCCC
>CABSMV010000130.1 GCA_902478935.1 uncultured Collinsella sp.
GTCGGCAGCGTCAGATGTGTATAAGAGACAGGGTTATAAGGATGGCGCCGGTGCAGGCGATGACCGCGACGATGGCGATGGCGATCGAGAAGACGATGACCTTCTTTTGCGTCTGGCTGCGCTCTGCCGCGGCCTTGGCGCGCAGGCTGTTAGGGGCGACGCGCGCCGTGGTCGCGCGTCCCGCAACCTGGCGCATTTCCTGCGTGGTCGCGGCGCCACCTAGGTGCTCCTCGACATCGGGCTCAACGGGCTCGTAGGCGCCGGCAGGGTAGTCGACAGCGGCATGCGTGCCCTTGATTGCTTCGGCGCTGGCAGAGATAAAGTGGCGGTAGACCTGCGAGGACACAACAGTGATGACTGAGCTCACAGCGGCACCAATCACCGAGCCGGCAATGCCGATCTTTGAAGCAAGCGCCACGCTTGTGGCCGCAGCTGCGGCGCCGGCAATGATCTGAGGAATGGAAATGTCATCGAACAGGCCCTTTTTGGGCGCGATGGCCATGGTCTGTCCGATGGAATGGTTTTCGTGAACGCCGTTGTTGAGCGATGCCGGTGTCATGACGCGCGTGCGCGGCGCGTCGGTGTACTTGGTTGTCATACGGGGTCCTCCCGGTGTAAATCTGCTTCGTTTCATGCAGCCATCAGGGTACCCACCAGATGTGAATCGTACGTGACATTTAACAGATATCATCAACTCATCAATAGCTCACCAAGTTGGTGGGATGCGGTTACACCCGGCGGTTGAACTACAATAGGGCTTGCTAATTGTTGTGAATGGCGTCTACGCACGGGAGCATTCTTATGAATCTTCACCTTTCTCAGTCTGATGGCTTTTTGCGTGTGGCGGCGGCATCGCCGCAGATTCGCGTGGCCGATGTCGAGGGCAATGCCGAGGTTGCGCTGGCGGCTGTTCGCGAGGCTGCCGGGCGTGGCGTTCGCGCGCTGGTGCTGCCCGAGCTTAACTTGTGCGGCTATACCGCGGCCGACCTGTTCCATAACCGCACGCTGCTGCATGCCTGCGAGGCTGCTCTGGTGCATATCCTCGACGAGACTCGTGAGTTGCCGATTGTCTTTACCATTGGTCTTCCCGTTGCAGTTGCCGAGAATATCTACAACTGCGCCGCCGTGTGCTGCGCGGGCGAGCTTTTGGGCCTCACGGCCAAAAAGTATCTGCCCAACTATGGCGAGTTCTATGAGCGCCGTTGGTTTGCTCCGGCGCCTGCGGATCCCGTGTGGGTTGAATTTGCCGGTCAGGGTCCGGTCCCGCTGGGTTCGGGACTTGTCTACCGTTGCTGTGATGAGGGCGCCGAGGACCTGGTACTGGGCGTTGAGGTCTGTGAGGACCTGTGGGTGCCGGCGCCCCCTTCGACCGAGATGGCGCTTGCCGGTGCGACGGTGATCCTCAATCCGTCGGCTTCGGACGAGATTATCGGCAAGGCGGATTACCGCCGCAGCCTCATTTCCAACCAGAGCGCGCGCCTGTACTGCGCCTATGCCTACGCGGACGCGAGCGAGGGCGAGTCCACGACCGACATGGTCTTTGCGGGCGAGAACCTCGTCTACGAAAACGGCTCCAAGCTCGCCGCGACCAAACTGCTTACCTGCGATATGGCCATCGCCGACGTTGACCTTGACCGCCTGGTTGCCGAACGCCGTCGCTCGACGACGTGGACGCGTACCGGCGATGCTCCGGAGGCCACGACCGTTGAGTTTTCGTTTGAGGGCGTGCTGGCCGAAGAACCTGTCTTGCGCGATGCCTGCGATATCGACCGCGTTTTCCCGCGTGCGCCCTTTGTGCCGGCCGACCACGGCGACTTGGCTGAGCGCTGCGAGACCATCCTCGACCTGCAGACCGCGGGCCTCAAGACCCGCCTTGCCCATACGGGCACCAAGGCGGCCGTTATCGGCCTTTCGGGCGGTCTCGATTCCACGCTGGCGCTGCTTGTGACCGTGCGTGCCTTCGATGCGCTGGGGCTGCCGCGCACTGGTATCACAGCCGTGTCCATGCCCGGCTTTGGCACGACGCACCGCACCAAGTCCAATGCCGAGTCGCTCGCTCGCGACCTAGGCGTGAGCTTTCGCGAGGTCTCGATCCATGCTGCCGTGGAGCAGCACTTTAAGGATATCGAGCATGATCCGACCGTGCAGGACGTGACCTACGAGAACAGCCAGGCGCGCGAGCGTACGCAGATTCTGATGGATTTGGCCAACCAGGCTGGCGGTTTTGTCATTGGCACGGGCGACCTGTCGGAGCTGGCGCTCGGCTGGGCTACCTATAACGGCGACCACATGAGCATGTACGCCGTCAACGCGAGCGTGCCCAAGACGCTTGTGCGCCATCTGGTACGCTATGCCGCCGATGTCTTTGGCGGGCGCATTGCCGAGGTCTTGCTCGATATCCTCGATACGCCGGTGTCCCCCGAGCTTCTGCCGCCCACGGGCGACGGCGAGATTGCGCAGAAGACCGAGGATTTGGTGGGCCCGTACGAGTTGCACGACTACTTCCTCTACTACCTGCTGCGTTTTGGCTTTGAGCCGGGCAAGATCTACCGCATGGCTCTCAAGAGCTTCGAGGGCGTCTACGACGCCAAGACCGTCCACACGTGGCTACGTACGTTCTACCGTCGCTTCTTTGCCCAGCAGTTTAAGCGCAGCTGTCTGCCCGATGGTCCCAAGGTGGGCTCGGTGACGCTCAGCCCGCGCGGCGATTGGCGTATGCCGAGTGACGCTAGCTCGCGTCTGTGGCTTGCGCAGATCGACGCGCTCAATCCAGTTGACTAAGGTTGGCTAAATTGAACCAATACGGGGGTTGTAAGCGTTACACTTTTGCAATCTGATGGCCCGTATCGCGCGGCGCTCTTGTCGGAGCGCCGCGTTTTTCATATCGAAAGGTGGCACCATGCAGGCATCGCAGCGTCTCGACCGCTTTGGCGCGGAGGTCTTCGCCTCGCTCAACAACAAGCTTCTCGCGCTGAAGGCTCAGGGCAAGACCATTTACAACATGAGCGTGGGCACGCCCGACTTTAAGCCGTACGACCACGTGGTCGAGGCGCTCACGCAGGCAGCCCAAGATCCCGAGATGTGGAAGTATGCCCTGCGCGACCTGCCCGAACTCAAGCAAGCCGTGTGCGATTACTATGAGCGTCGCTTTGGCGTTTCGGGCATTACGCCGTCTATGGTGCAGTCGTGCAACGGCACGCAGGAGGGCGTGGGCCATTTGGGCCTGGCCCTGCTCGATCCGGGCGATACTATTTTGGTTCCCGATCCGTGCTACCCGGTCTTCGAGGCGGGTGCCAAGATCGCCGATGCCAAGCTCGAATACTATCCGCTGGTTGCCGAGCATAATTACCTGCCCTATGTGGCGGGTATCGATCCCGAGGTGGCCGATCGTGCCAAGTATATGATCGTGTCGCTGCCCGCCAACCCGGTCGGCTCGGTGGGCACGCCCGAGGTCTACGAGGAGATCATCACTTTCGCCCGCGAGCACGACCTGCTCATCGTTCATGACAACGCGTACTCCGACATCGTGTTCGACGGCGAGCCCGGCGGCAGCTTCTTGCAGTATCCCGGTGCGCTTGAGGTGGGCGTGGAGTTCTTCTCGCTTTCCAAGTCGTTTAACGTCACCGGTGCCCGCATCGGCTTTTTGGTCGGCCGCGAGGACGTGGTCTCTGCCTTTGCCAAGCTGCGCGGCCAGATCGACTTCGGTATGTTCTTCCCGATCCAGAAGGCTGCCATCGCCTGCCTGAACGGTCCGCGCGATGAGGTCGAGGCGCAGCGTCTGAAGTACCAGGAGCGCCGCGATGCCCTGTGCGACGGTCTTGAGGGCCTGGGCTGGGAACGTCCCAATGCGCATGGCTCTATGTTTGTGTGGGCCAAGCTTCCCGGTGGCCGCACCGATTCCATGGCGTTTTGCGAGGAGCTTATGGAGAAGGCCGGCGTTGTGGTGACGCCGGGCGCGAGCTTTGGCCCTTCGGGCGAGGGGCACGTGCGTATGGCACTGGTCTTACCGCCCGACCAGATCGCTTTGGCTGTCGAGGCCATTCGCGAGGCGGGCCTGTATTAGAAACCTATTTCGACTCGTCAATAGCTCGAAACCGATTTCGCGCAGTTATTTTACGAATACTGCAAACAATTTCGGTAAACGGTCGATTTTTGGCTGCGAATAGGGGCATAATCAAAGTCCCGATTGGATGTATTGGGATTACGACAATCCGCTCGGGTCGTTCCCGGGCGGCTTGTTTGTGGAGAGAGATGGGAGTTTCTAATGGTTAACGAGAAGAAGGTCGCTATTGTCGGCTGCGGTTTCGTCGGTTCGTCTTCGGCGTTCGCACTGATGCAGAGTGGTCTGTTCTCCGAGATGGTCCTCATCGACGTGGACAAGAACCGTGCCGAGGGTGAGGCCCTGGATATCGCGCACGGCATGACGTTTGCCGAGCCGATGAAGATCTACGCCGGCGATTATTCCGATGTCGCCGACGCCGCCATGATCGTCGTCACTGCTGGCGCTGCCCAGAAGCCCGGTGAGACCCGCCTGGACCTGGTCAACAAGAACGTCAGCATCTTCAAGTCCATTATTCCCGAGATTAAGAAGTCCGGCTTCGACGGCATTCTGCTAATCGTCTCCAACCCGGTCGATGTCCTGACCTACGCCGCCATCAAGATGTCCGGCCTGCCCGAGGGCCACGTCATCGGTTCCGGTACCGTGCTCGACACCGGCCGCCTGCAGCAGATGCTTGGTGCCCACGTCGAGGTTGACCCGCGCGATGTCCAGGCCTATGTCATGGGCGAGCACGGCGACTCCGAGT
>CABSMV010000131.1 GCA_902478935.1 uncultured Collinsella sp.
AGATGCTCAGGAGTCTCGTGGGCTCGGAGATGTGTATAAGAGACAGGTCTGTGGACGCTCGTCCGAGCTGCGCGCCCAGCCGGCGGGCGATTGGTTTTCGGTAACGGGCACCGCACATCTCATCGCCGTCTCGGGCAGCCATCTTGCCATCGTGGGGTTTGTGATTGAGAGCGCCCTGCAAAAGACACGCCTCTCTCGTGGGCTGCAGCGGGGACTGTTGGTGCTGGCCCTTGCTGCCTATGCCGTCTTTACGGGCGCCTCGCCCTCGGCCGTGCGCGCGTGCTGTATGGTGGCGGCGACGCTTGTCGCCAACGGCGCCGGACGTCGTCGGCATGGCCTCTCGGCTCTGTTTGTCACCATGGCAATCTTTGTGTTGCTGCGCCCGACGGTATTGTTCGAGATGGGTTTTCAACTATCGTGCGCCAGTGTTTTTGCCATCCTTTGTTTTTGCCCCTACGCTACCTACGCCTTGTGCGAGCTGAGCGTGCCATCGGGGGTTGCCGGTATTTTGTCCGTCACGATGTGCTCACAACTCGCGACACTTCCTGTAACCATTCCCGCATTCGGGACGTTTTCGCTCATTGCCCCGCTTGCAAATGCCGTGATCGGTCCGGTGATAAGCGTACTGCTTGCTATATCGGTTGTGCTGGTGCCCTGCTCGCTTGTGCCGCTGTTGCGTCACGGGGCGCTCGTGGGGCCCATGATTGTCGCTCGCTGCGCCCTGTTCTTTGAGCAGCTCTTTGCTGCCGTTCCGGGCGCATCCGTAAGCGTGCCGCCCGATGCGCCCTTGGTATACGTGGTGCCGTTTGCGCTGGCGGTCCTCTTGGTCTGGTGGCCACGTCCCCGCGCGCGGCCCATGGCAGTGGGGCTGCTGTGTTTGATGCTTGCGGCGGCTGTTCCGTATGTCTATTGGGATCGATGTGCGCCGCCTTCGGTAACAGTCCTCGATGTCGGCCAAGCCGATGCGATTCTGGTTCGTCAGGGTAGCGCCGTGGCGCTTGTCGACTGTGGGCTCGATGAGCGCGTGGTGTCGGCGTTGGTTCGCAATAACGTTCACCATATCGATGCCGTCTTCGTGACGCATTGGGATGAAGATCATTGGGGTGGTCTTCCCGACGTACTCGATCAGTTTTCGGTTGGAACCATTGCGGTCGCGGCCGATGCACTGGACGGCGCGCCTGTTGAGGTCCTGAATCGCCCCGGCGTAACGTATCGGCAGGTAGCCCGCGGAGACGCGGTCGATATCGGCGCATTTCGGGCTCGTGTGATGTGGCCGTTTGACACGGTGGATGGTGAGGGCAATGAGGACTCGCTTGTCTTGCTGCTCTCCTATGCTCAGGAAGGTAAGAGCCTGCGTATGCTCCTCACTGGTGATGCCGAGCTCGATCAGGAGCGCGAGTTTGTACAGGAGGTGGGCGATATCGATGTGCTCAAGCTGGGGCATCACGGCTCAAAAGTTTCCGTCGACACAGACCTGCTGGAAACGCTTAAGCCCGAGCTCTCTATCGCGAGTGCGGGCGAGGGCAACCGCTACGGGCATCCATCCGATGCCTGCATCGATGCCGTTCGCGATGCGGGCGGCGCGTTCGCATGCACCATCGAACAAGGAGACATCACCGTCTCGCCGACCGTAACCGGATTTGCCATGCGATGCCAGCGACCGTGAAGCTGCCGTTGGCGCGGGATAAGCCCGTGGGCTAGAATGGCACGGTACGAACACGAGAGCCTGCGGGAGGGGAGCGCGATGTCCGAAACCGGTCTGCTGCCGGCATATCTGATTGTCGGTACCGACGGAGTCAAACGCGACCACGCCGTCTCGCGTATGAAGGCGCGTCTGGAAAAGACGGGCATGGTCGAGTTCAACCTCGACGAGCGCGATATGACCAAAGACCCCGATATCGAGTCGATTATCGGATCGCTCAACACCTTTCCCATGGGCAGCGAGTTTCGCCTGGTAATCCTTGACGGCTGCTCAAAACTCGCCAAAGCGATTTCCGAGCCGCTTGTCGAGTATCTGGCGAGTCCCAGCCCCACGACGGTTTGCCTCATAATCGCCGATTCGCTTGCCAAGAACACGCGCCTGTACAAGGCAATCGCCAAGATTGACAAGAAGGCCGTGATCGACTGTTCGGGCACCAAGCGCTGGGAGCTCCCGAGCCGCGTGCAGCAGATGGCGACGCAGCACGGAAAGTCCATTTCGACGGCGGCTGCCGAGGAGCTCGTTTCCCGCTCGGGCGAGAACACTCGCATGCTCGATAACGACTTGGCAAAGCTCGCCCAGATGGTCGAGGCACCCCAGATTGAACTTGCCGACGTGGAGCGTTGGATCGTGCGTACGGCCGAAGTCCAGCCCTGGGACTTTCTCAATGCGGTCTCGGCCCGTGACATGCGCCGCTCGCTTGAGCTCTTCAATCTACTGCCCGCCAAGAGCTACGTGTGGACTTACACATTGCTGTGCGGGCGCATTCGCGAGCTTATCGTTGCCAAGGCGCTCGATGCGCGTGGGCAGGGTCGTGAGCTTGCCGCGACGCTTAAGCTTCAGGCCTGGCAGGTCAAAAATCACCTTACCTGGGCACGCCGCTTTTCGATGGCGGAGCTTGTCGCTGCGCTCGAGGGTGCCGTCGATGTGGAGCTCGCGCTCAAGGGTTCGGCTGATTCCCAGACCGCGCTTTTGCTCTGGATTACGAACATCTTGAGAAAATCGTGATGATACCTGCCTATTTGACAAATTCGTTCTATCCCTTTGAGGGGGAGCGTGCTATAGTAGGCGCTTGCATGACCTCACCGTGTCTCAGAGGTGTCATACATTTTTTGCAAGGAACTCGAAAGGAACTCCAGAAGTGGCAAACATCAAGTCTCAGAAGAAGCGTATCCGCACCAATGAGGCAGCTCGCATGCGTAACAAGGCTGTCAAGTCCGAGCTCAAGACGCTGACCAAGCACGTCCAGTCCGCCGTCGCCGAGGGCGACGCCGAGAAGGCCCAGGCTGCCCTCAAGACCGTTACCAAGCGTCTCGACATGGCTGCCGCCAAGCATGTTATCCACAAGAACCAGGCTTCCAACCGCAAGTCCGGTCTTGCCAAGCTCGTGAACAGCATCAACGCCTAAGTTGTAAATTTCACACCACACAGATTACGCGCATAAAAGGAGCCTGTTTTATGGAACAGGCTCCATTTTTTGTACCGCTCGGGTAAGATAGTCCGCATGAATACTTCAATTGACATTTCCCACATCCGCAACTTCTCGATCGTTGCGCACATCGACCATGGCAAGTCCACGATCAGTGACCGCATCCTCGAGCTCACCCATACCGTCGACGAGCGCGACATGGAGTCGCAGCTGCTCGACACCATGGATATCGAGCGCGAGCGCGGCATCACGATCAAGTCCAATGCCGTTCGCGTTTCCTATGACGCCGACGATGGTGAGACGTATCAGTTCAACCTGATCGATACGCCGGGCCACGTGGACTTTACCTATGAGGTCTCGCGTTCGCTGGCCGCCTGTGAGGGCGCGGTGCTCGTCGTCGACGCCACGCAGGGCGTCGAGGCGCAGACCGTCTCCAACGCGACGCTCGCCATGAACGCCAATCTGGATATCGTGCCCGCCATCAATAAGATCGACCTGCCCTCGGCGCACCCCGACGAGGTCAAGACCGAGATCGAGGACGACCTGGCGATTCCCGCCGACGATGCCGTATGCGTATCGGGCAAAACTGGCGAGGGTATCCACGACCTGCTTGAGTCCATCGTCTTTTTGATTTCACCGCCCAAGGGCGATGCGACGGCGCCGCTCAAGGCGCTCATCCTGGACTCGTATTTTGATGAGTACCGCGGCGTCGTTGCCACGGTCCGTGTCTTTGACGGCTCCATCAAGAAGGGCGATACCCTGCTTATGATGCAGGCCAAGGGTGACTTTTTGGTCGATGGCGTGGGCGTCAAGCGTCCCGCCGAGACCCCGGTCGATGCTCTTACGGTCGGCGAGGTGGGCTACGTGGTCACGGGCCTGAAGGACCCCGAGGCCGTTCACGTGGGCGATACCCTTACGTGGGCGTCGAATCCCTGCCCCGAGCCGCTTCCCGGCTACCGTGAGGCCAAGCCCATGGTCTACACGGGCCTGTTCCCGATCGACAACAAGGATTACGAGAACCTGCGCGACGCTCTCGATAAGCTGCATGTCAACGACCCGTCGTTGGTGTGGGAGCCCGAGACTTCGGTGGCGCTCGGCTTTGGTTTCCGCGTTGGCTTCTTGGGCCTGCTGCATATGGAGGTCGTCAAGGAGCGCCTGGAGCGCGAGTTCAACCTGGACCTGATTGCCACGAGCCCTTCGGTGGACTATCACGTCTACAAGACCGACGGCGAGATGATTGATGTTCGCAGCCCGCAGGATCTGCCCGAGGCTACGCGCATCGAGCGCATCGAGGAGCCCTACCTCAAGGCCAAGATTATCTGTCCGCCCGAGTATACGGGTGCCGTCATGCAGCTCGCTATCGAGCATCGCGGCATTACAACCGACATGATCCATCTCACGAGCAAATCGGTCGAGATGCGTTTCGACATGCCGCTTGCCGAGCTCATTCTGGACTTTTTTGACCAGCTCAAGAGCCGCACCAAGGGTTACGCCTCGCTCGACTACGAGTTCAACGAATATCGCCCCTCCGAGCTCGTCAAGCTCGATATTTTGCTTTCGGGCGACGAGGTGGACGCGCTGTCGTTTATCGTCCACAAGGACAAGGCCTACGGTCTGTCTCTTATACACATCTGACGCTGCCGACGAACTCTAGGGTGTA
>CABSMV010000132.1 GCA_902478935.1 uncultured Collinsella sp.
CCCTAGAGTTCGTCGGCAGCGTCAGATGTGTATAAGAGACAGATGTTGACGAGCACGGCCGCGGCATCAAACTGCTGCCCGGCGATTACACGCTCTCCATCGCTGCCTCCCCCATCGCGGCCGACGGCACCATCTATACCGTCCCGACCACCAAGACGCAGGTCACCGTTAAGAGCGATGGACAGGATTTAAGTGCCCAGGCCACCTTTAAGCTCAAGGTGCCTTCGGCCGACACGGTGACTGACGACCAGATCGATGCCGCCGCCAAGTATGCCGAGGAGGGCGGTGCGAGCTCCGCCGCGGCTGCCAAAGTGCTCCAGCAGGCAGCAACCGCGCGGCGCGACGCCGCCGTCAATGCCGTGAGCGCGCAAAAGGCGCAGGCGTCCCGTGATGCTGACGCTCGCCACAAGGCAACCGACCTCTACCAGCTCGATATTCCCGTCGAGTGGTACGGCAAGGTCGCAACTTGGCAAAACGGCAGCACGCTATGCATCTATCTGGGCGACGACGCCAATACGCCGCTCGTGACGCTCGTCGCCGTGCGCGATGGCGAAACCTTTACACCCGATGACGGCGATACGGTTTTGGGCACGGTCAGCCTGGGCAACGGCTACACCGTCTATGCCAGCGGCCCCGTCTATCCGTACGTGGTGCCCCAGACTATCAACGGGCGCACCCAGAATCCCGTGTCGACCTACCCCATGGACACGGCCATTGAGCTTGTCGAGCTGACGACCGGCAACCGCTACACCTATAGTCAGATCAAGAACGACCTGGTTGGCAAAAACGGCAACGCAGACGCCGCGACCAAACTCGAGACCGACTACCTCGCGCAGATCCTGCTGCCGAGCATCAAAGCCCAGGACTAGCCTGGCGCAGCAAGGTGCTCCCCAACTGTGACGAAGGAGCCAGGAGGTCCTGACCCCACAGGTCCATAGATGATTAGGCAAGGAGCCACTTCCATGCGGGCATAACGTGTACCACACCGTGCTCGCATGGAATATCGGTCTGTTCATCCATGGTAACGATTGCCGACTCGCCAAGATCAAACTGGGCCATCGAGGCATCAAGCGCGGCAATTTCGCGCTCGCGCGTTTTCTCACTTGCCATATCCGCACTCACCTGAATCAGGCCATAAGCCCGCATGAGAAGCGCGTCCCCAGCCACAAAGTCCACCTCATGGCTTTTGCTCTTCTCTTTGATCAGCAGGCGGCAGACCGAGCCGGTCCTCACCGCGGGAGTCCTTCTTCTTAGCGCATTGAACACTGCGGTCTCGAGCCTCTGGCCCTGGTCCAATGCTGATGCGGGAGAGAATGCTCCAAACATCGCAGGATCGACAGCGTAGACCTTTGACGCAGACCGCATGTTATTTGCCAGTGAACGCGTGAACTCCGGCACGGAGAACAGCAGATAGGCATCCTCGTAATACTCAAGTAAGTCGCTGAGCGAATTACGACTGACGGGTATCTGCCTGCTCTTGAACTCGTTGTACACTTTGTTCACCGACAGCTCTCGTCCCGAAGATGCCATACACCGCGTTAGGAACAGCGATGCCAGGCGAGGGTTCTTGACGTCGTACCGTTCAATGACGTCCATAGCGACCGTTCGCGAAGCATATTCCTGTAGCAGCTGAATCGCGTCTGCGGGCGTCTGCTCAAGCGTCGCGATGAATCCCCCTCGTTCAAGATATCCGATCAGATGATGTCGAAGCAGCGCTGCATCGCTTGGGGAAAAGGTCGCATCTGGCTCGAAAACGCTCCCCGTCTTATACCGAACGTATTCCGAAAAACTCAACGGAAAAAGCTCCCGTATAAGAGAACGACCCCTGAACTCGCTCTTAAGTTCTGAGGACAGCATCTTAGAAGAAGATCCCGTCACATAGACGGTCGCTTTCTCCGTATCGACTACACGCCGCAGAAACGAACCCCATTCGGGAATTTCCTGGATCTCGTCAAAGAAAATGTAAGCGCCCTCGGTTCGAGCAGCAGGATACAGCGCATAGAACGTGTCGAGCACGTCCGCCAGCAGCGATGACTCATACGGGCGCAAGCGCTCGTCCTCAAAATTAAAGTAAAGCATCCGGTCAAGCTCGACACCCCGGCCCTGAAGCCGCTGCATCTCCTGATACAGGCGATACGTCTTTCCACAACGGCGGGCCCCCACAACCACATTTACGATGTTGTCGCGCTTTGGCTCCTGTGGGTTTCCCAGATCAAGGTCTCGCTCAAAGACCTGCGGAACCCCCTGCTGTTCAAAGTCCTTTATTTTCTGGGCGATCAAGTCGTTGAATGCCATGATTCTCCAATCTTGCTCTCTAGCTAATCAAAATTATACTGATTCTTGATTAGCTAGAGAGCAAGATTGTGTGTTGCTTGATTAACACTTAAGCAAGTTATATCACCGTTATTGCTCCGAAGGATATCGAGTGGCTAAGAGGACAACCGAGCTCGAATGCGACTCCCCGAGCAGTCAATTTGGGACGGGGCTTTTTTGACTACCCTCCCCCTGTAGAAAAATCCCTAACGCAGTTGCGGTGAAATAGGGACTGTTTTGCTGGTCAAACCGCAAAACAGTCCCTATTTCACCGCAACTTATTGGTGGCCTTTTGGGTGGCACTCAGCGCCACGGATCGGCTTCGAACATTGGCTCGCGCTCGGGGCGGCGATCGCTGTAGGGATCGTAGCCGTCGTCGTCCTCGTTCTCGGCACGGATATAGGGGTCGCGCGGCTTGGGCGCCGGTTTGGACGTGGGCTTGGGCGCCGGCGCGCTTGTCTTGATCTCGTCTTTCATCTGCATAGCTCCTTGCATCGCATCCGTTCAGCATCATCGATTGTCGCACGAAAAAGGGCGGCGGACCCAATTGGATCCGCCGCCCTTGGCGTTTAGAGACGACTGACAGATTTTAAGGCATGGCCCAAAATCTACTCGGCGTCGGGGACCTCGTAGGTGGCCGCCGGCGTGTTGTCGCACACGACGGTAAAGCCGCCGTCCTTGTCGACATCGACCGTCACCTGATCGCCCTCGCGCACCGTGCCGTCGATGATAGCGGCCGCGATGGCATCCACGACCTCGCGCTGAACCAGACGCTTGAGCGGACGGGCGCCAAAGACCGGGTCCAGGCCGCCTACGGCGAGCATCTGCTTGGCCGCCGGGGTGATGGCAAGCGTCATGCGCTCCTTGGCCAGACGCGCGCGGACGTCGGCGAGCTGGATGTCGACGATCTTCTCGATCTGCGCCATGCCGAGCGGATGGAACACCACGATATCGTCGATACGGTTGAGGAACTCGGGGCGGAATGTCTGAGCCATGGCCGCGTCGACCTGATGGCGCATCTCCTCCTCGTCCTTGCCGGAAAGCTCGGCGATAGCCTTGGAGCCCACGTTAGACGTCATGATGATTATCGTGTTCTTGAAGGACACCTGGCGACCCTGGCCATCGGTCAGGCGGCCGTCGTCGAGCACCTGCAGCAGCACGTTGAAGACATCCGGATGGGCCTTCTCCATCTCGTCGAGCAAGATCACGGAGTACGGACGACGGCGCACGGCCTCGGTGAGCTGGCCGCCCTCGTCGTAACCCACGTATCCCGGGGGCGCACCGATCAGACGCTGGACGCTGAACTTCTCCATGTACTCGGACATGTCGATACGCACGAGCGCGCGCTCGTCGTCGAACAGGCACTCGGCAAGCGCCTTGGCGAGCTCGGTCTTGCCCACGCCGGTGGGACCCAGGAAGAAGAAGCTGCCGATGGGCTTGTCCGGATCGGAGAGGCCCGCACGGCTGCGGCGCACAGCTGCGGCGACGGCGGAGACGGCCTCGTCCTGGCCGATGACGCGCTTATGCAGCTCGCCCTCCAAGCCCTTCAACTTGTCGAGCTCGCCCTGCATCATCTTGGACACGGGCACGCCGGTCCAGGCACTCACGACCTCGGCGATCTCATCGGAGGTTACCTGTTCGTTGAGGCCCTCGCCGTCCTGCTGCTTTTGTGCCTCGAGCGCAGCCTCGGAATCCTGAATCTGCTGCTGCAGACCCGGAATCACGGAGTAGCGCAGCTCGGACGCACGGCCCAGGTCGCCGTTGCGCGTCGCGCGCTCCTCTTCGCTCTTGGCCTCGTCAAGTTGGCCCTTAAGCTCCTGCACGTGATCGATGGCGTTCTTCTGGTTGAGCCAGCCGGCCTTTTGCACGTTGAGCTTTTCTTGGACCTCGGCAATCTCCTGGCGCAGGACCTCCAGACGCTCCTTGGAGGCGTCGTCGGTCTCCTTCATGAGCGCCTGCTCTTCGATCTGCAGCTGGGTGAGCTGACGCGTGGTGGCGTCAATCTCGACCGGCATGCTGTCGAGCTCCATGCGCAGGCGGCTTGCGGCCTCGTCGACCAGGTCGATGGCCTTGTCGGGCAGGAAGCGGTCGGCAATATAGCGATCGGATAGATCGGCGGCGGCCACGAGCGCGCTATCGGTGATGTGCACGCCGTGGAAAATCTCGTACTTCTCCTTGAGGCCACGCAGGATCGAGATGGTGTCCTCGACGGTAGGCTCGCTCACCATCACGGTCTGGAAACGACGGGCGAGCGCCGCGTCCTTCTCGATGTACTTACGGTATTCGTCGAGCGTGGTCGCGCCGATCGCATGCAGGTCGCCACGGGCGAGTGCGGGCTTGAGGATGTTGCCGGCGTCCATGGCTGTCTCTTATACACATCTGACGCTGCCGACGAACTCTAGGGTGTAGA
>CABSMV010000133.1 GCA_902478935.1 uncultured Collinsella sp.
CTACACCCTAGAGTTCGTCGGCAGCGTCAGATGTGTATAAGAGACAGCACCTGGAGCGTGGAGTTCTCGAGACCTTCGATATGTGGCGCTCCCTTGCTGGCAATGACCATCAACGCGTAGCAGAAGGCCGAGGCGATGCCGCACACGATGCCCGCGATGGGCATATTGCCGCCCAGACCTTGGGCCGCGATGAGGAAGGCGCCGCAGGCGACGGCTATGAAGCCGGTAATTTTACCGCCGGTCAGCTTCTCGCCAAAAATGAGCGGGGAGAGGGCCATAACGATGATGGGGCCGCAGTAGTACAGCAGCGAGGATACGCCGACGCCGATCGTCTGGTAGGCGCGGAACAGAAAAATCCAGCTGGCGCCCAGCGCGGCTCCCGAGAGGAGGAGGGCTGCGGCTTCGCGGGGGCGAGATGGCGCCTGCAACTTATGGCGTTGGGTGATGGCGAGGATGGTGACAAGCGAGAGTGCGCCCAAAAACGTGCGCAGGAGCACGATATCGGAGCTCGGCAGCGCGATGGCAGCGGCGATGATGCCGTTGGAGCCAAACAATAGCAATGCTGCTAAGTACGTAAACAGTCCGTTGTTCATGCGCTGACATCCCCTCTATATCCGAGCATGTTCACTATGGGTGAACTGGCTTTAGAAGAAAAGCGAATATAATGCATGGCAAACATGACAAAAACTCATGCAAAGGTGGAGACGTGCCGTGGAGACCAATATCCAAAAGATGCAAGTGCTGCTCGAGACGGTGCGTGCCGGCAGCTTTACGCGTGCTGCAGAGCGGCTGAGCTATTCGCAGTCGGGCGTGAGCCGCATGGTGGGCGACCTTGAGGCAGACTGGGGTTTTAAGGTGCTTGACCGCAGCCGCGAGGGCGTGGTGCTTTCTGCCGACGGGCGGCAGGTCATGCCGGCGGTCGAGGCGTTATGCGAAGAGTTTGGCCGTCTGCAGCGACGCGTGGACGAGATGCGAGGGCTCATGCGTGGCAAGATCTGTATCGGTACGTTTTCGAGTGTGGCGACCCATGTACTGCCGCCGGTGATCGCGCGGTTTCGCGTCGATCATCCGGACGTCGATTATGAGTTGCTGATGGGCGATTACTCCGAGATTGAGCAATGGGTGGCGGAAGGCCGCTGCGACCTGGGCTTTATTCCGCGCGAGCCACGCGGCGCCGGCATGGCGTCGCGGCCGTTGGTACAAGACGAGCTGATGGCCGTGGTGCCAGCGGGCTCCTCGCTTGCCACCGCGGAGGTCGTTTCCCTTGCCGATTTGACCAACGAGCAGTTTATTCTGCTGGAACGCGGCACCGATGACGAGATTACGCCGCTGTTCCGTCGGGCGGGGCTGACGGTGCGCTCCAAGCTGTCGACCTGGGATGACTATGCGATTATGGCCATGGTCGAGGACGGCCTGGGCGTGAGCATTCTTCCCGCGCTCATCTTGCGCCGCTGCCAGTTCGATGTCGCCGTGCGCCCGCTCGAGGGACGTCTCCATCGGCAGATCAACGCCATATACCGCACCGCCGACGTTTCGCTCGCGGCGGCTCGTTTCCTCGAATATCTCTAAAAGCGCGTGCCCGTTGTCCACCTCGGGACGATTCTCGGGGTTCGGTACATTTTCTTGTGAAATTGAACTTCCAGATAATGCGCCGCGCTATACTGCTTGCTAAATTGAACCTTGGTTCAATTCGTGTTCTATAAATTGAACTTTGCCAGCAAGGAGGTTCCTGTGGCCCAAGAGACGTTTAGCGATCGTCTGCGACAGACCATGTCCGATCGCGACGTTCGCCAGTCGGACGTAATCCGCGCATCGGAGGTGCTCGGCAAAAAACTCGGCAAGAGTCAGATGAGCCAATATGTGAGTGGCAAGACGATTCCGCGGCGCGATGTGGCAGAGCTGCTCGCCCGCATTTTGGAGGTCGATGTTTCCTGGCTGCTCGCCAGTGACGCCGATCAAGGCGAGACGTCCTCGTCCCATAACGTTGCCAAATCCGAACCTAGTCCCACGGCTCAAATTCCAAGGAGCACCACCATGCGTACTTTTTCTAAATCCACCAAACTCGAGAATGTCCTGTATGACGTGCGCGGTCCCGTCGTCGACGAGGCCGCCCGTATGGAGGACGAGGGCGAGCGTATTCTCAAGCTCAACATCGGCAACCCCGCGCCCTTTGGTTTCCGCACGCCCGATGAGGTCATCAAGGATATGCGCCAGCAGCTACCCGACTGCGAAGGCTATTCCAACTCGCGCGGCCTGTTTTCTGCGCGCAAGGCGATTATGCAGTACTCGCAGATCAAGGGCCTGCCCAACGTTCAGATGGAGCACATCTACACGGGCAACGGCGTGTCCGAGCTCATTCAGCTTTCGATGAACGCGCTGCTCGACAATGGCGACGAGATCCTGATCCCCAGCCCCGACTATCCGCTCTGGACGGCGTGTGCAACCCTTGCCGGCGGTCATCCCGTGCACTATCTGTGCGATGAGCAGGCGGATTGGTATCCCGACCTGGAGGATATGGAGTCCAAGATCACGAGCGCGACCAAGGCCCTCGTCATCATCAACCCCAACAACCCCACGGGTTCCGTCTATCCGCGCGAGGTGCTCGAGGGCATCGTTGAGGTTGCGCGCAGGCACCAGCTCATGATCTTTGCCGATGAGATCTACGACCGCCTGTGCATGGACGGCTACGAGCACGTCTCCATTGCCTCGCTCGCTCCCGATCTGCCCTGCGTTACCTTTAGCGGTCTGTCCAAGTCGCATATGATCGCGGGCTACCGTATTGGCTGGATGGTGCTTTCGGGCAACCAGCGCTGCATGAGCGACTTCATCATGGGCGTCAACATGCTCTCCAACATGCGCCTGTGCTCCAACGTGCCGGCTCAATCGATCGTTCAGACGGCACTCGGTGGCCATCAGTCCGTCAACGACTACATCCGTCCTGGCGGCCGTGTCTACGAGCAGCGCAACTTTGTGTATGAGGCGCTTAACAAGATCGATGGCATCTCGGTGGTCAAGCCGCGCGCGGCGTTCTATATCTTCCCCAAGATGGATGTTAAGAAGTTCAACATCACCGATGACGAGCAGTTTGCCCTTGACCTGCTGCACGAGAAGAAGATCCTCATCACGCGCGGCGGCGGCTTTAACTGGGCTGAGCCCGACCACTTCCGCATCGTGTACCTGCCGCGCATGGAAGTACTCAAAGAGTCCCTCGAAGACCTCGCCGACTTCTTCGATCATTACCGCCAATCGTAGGGGATTAGGTGCCTGCCGCCGCAAGAATCGAGACGTCGCAGGATAGACATACGACAGCGAGCGAGCCGCATTTGCGCCAAGGTGACGTGAAATGAGAGGGCGCTGACCTTCTGGTCGCGCCCTCGAAATTGAACGTCAGATTGGCGTGAATGCGGCTCGCGCAGCGTCAAGTGGTCCGCCGTTCGGTAGAACGGCGGAACTATATAACAATCCCGTTGCAGTGGTCGATTTCGTGTTGGATGATCTCGGCGGTGTAGCCCGAGAAGTTTTTGATGCGGTGGACGAAGTTCTCGTCCAAATACTCAACCTTAATGCGGCGATAGCGGGTACAGGGACGCTCGCCGACCAGCGAGAGGCATCCTTCGCTCGTCTGATAGGCATTGACCTGCTCAAGAATTTGAGGGTTGTACATCAGGAGCGCCCTGTTGCCGTCCTTTATGCAGATGATGCGTTTGCGCACGCCGATCATGTTGGCGGCGAGGCCCACGCACTCGTGCTCATGCTCGTGGAGCGTATCCAGGAGGTCTTGCCCGATCACGGCGTCATCGGGTCCTGCGTCTTCGGAAGGCAGGCGCAAAAAGAACTCGGATTTCATGATGGGCTTAATCATGGCGGGCTCCTTAAGGTGGACACGTTTGGTTCAGGCCATGATACCGCGACATGTCGCATTAATGTGTGCACATAGATTCTGCAGCTAGATTAGCGGGCGACACCATAAACTAATGGACGTTTTGCCGAGAGGCATGAATGTTTTAAGCGCAAAGAGTGCGCGACGGGCCCCGCGAATGGGGCGATGATGCCCGAGAGGGCCAAGAAGGAGTCTCATGTCTGAGAACGAAGAGATCATGAACGAGACCGAGAACGAGACCATGGCTGCTGAGGTTGAGGCAGTCGAGACCGTGGAGACCGAAGCTGCCGAGGTTGAGGCTGCTGACGAGGTTTCCGCCGAGGAGGAGGCCGAGGTTGTCGAGGCCGCCGTTGATTACGATGACGAAGAGCTGATGGACAAGATGCAGAAGGCCGCCCGCCTGCTGCGTAGCCGTCGCTTTGCTATTTCCAAGGAGGAGGAGGCCAAGGCCGAGCGCATGGCGAACATCGAGCGCGCCATCAAGCTTCTTGACCTCAAGCCCAAGATGGAGCAGAAGGAAATGTCCGACCTGCTGGGCATGCGCCTTCGTGAGCTCGATGGCCTGATGGCCGAGGCCGAGGCTGCCGATCTGGTCGGCCGCATCGACGACGCCGAGGGCGATATGCGCAAGATCGTCGTCTTCGCTGCCGAGGATGCCGCTGAGGGCCTGGTCGAGCTTGCCAACAAGAAGGAGAAGCTCCTGCCCGAGCTTTCTTACGAGGAGGCCACCGAGCTGTCTCTTATACACATCTGACGCTGCCGACG
>CABSMV010000134.1 GCA_902478935.1 uncultured Collinsella sp.
TATAAGAGACAGAGCGTACTCATCCCGATAGCGCCCGCCGTCTGCATCCCAAATCTGAGCATCGGCAAACAAACGCTGACCAGAGCGACCGACCGCTGGACGCTCCAGAAAAGCCCTGAGCATCGACAAGTTCATGCTCTTGCCAAAACCCTCGGGTCGACAGCACACCACAACGGGCGCGTCGCAGTCCAACACATCGGCAATAAACATGGTCTTGTCAACCAGCATGCAGCAACCAAGGGCCTCCGCATAGTCGTGCATACCAATGGGCAAAACCGCATCGTCGGCACAGCCGATCAAGCGCACGCCAAAGCCAGCAGCACAATCAACATTTACCTGTTCAGACACCAAAACGTTCCCCCTAAATCGCTGCACGATGCCAATTGTAATGACCGCCTCGCGCGTACCGACGACGCCGCGCGAACATATCGGGCAACGGTAGCAACAAGAGGTATGAGGGGGCATAACTAATCGTTGCACAACAAAACGGGGCCCGATGCATTCGCACCGGACCCCGTCCCGATTCTTTAGTTATCTGGCAACCGAGAGGCTACTCCCCCGAGCCGTCCTCCCCAGAAGCCTTCTTCTGCTGATCGAGCTTATGCTTACCACTTACGATAGACGTAGCGCCCAGTGTGGCCAAGCTCGCGCTGGCAAGGCTCGCCATCACAATCAGATCGCCCGTCTTTGGCATGTTGCCGCCCGAGGATTTGGTCGTCGTGGTCGTGGTGGTTGTAGCGGTCACCGTCTTGGAGTCATTTTGCTCCTGGACCTGGTCATCGGTATTGCCCTTACCGCCGTCCTCGGCCTGCTGCTTTCTGTCCTCGGTCTTGCCCTTGCTCTCGTCCTTCTCCTCAGATTCAGACTTCTTGTCCTCGTCCTTCTTCTGAGCGGATTTGTCGTCCTTCTCCTCAGAGCTAGAACCCTTATCGGATTCGGTCTTCTCGGAAGCCTTGTCCTTGGAGTCGCCCTTTGCGGCTTCGGTCTTTTCCGTGGAAACCTGATCAGAGTTGTCCTTGTTCTGGGTCGAGCCGTTATTGACGCCAGCCATCAGCGAAGAGCCCAGCGTAGAACCGAGCTGCACGGAGAAAGAAGGCTTCTTGTCCGGCGAAGCAACGGGAGCGTCCGGCGCCTTATTCGAGTCGTCCTTGGAAGCATCGGAATCAGGGGTTGCGTCAGAGCCGGAGCCGTTGTTAGAGCCGGTGTCAACGGACGAATCGCTCGAGCCGGTGGATGAGTTAGAGGTGCCAGCGCCGGTCGAACCAGAAGCGTCGCTGTCCGTATTGCCGGCAGAGCTTGAAGACGAATCACCCGCAGCAGAACCGTTCGAATCGGAGCCGTTCGAGGTAGAGCCGTTGTTGGTAGTGCCGCCAGCAGAGCCATTACCGTCAGCATCGGTCGAGGGCGCGTCCATCCTGTCATCGTTGGCATCGTCACTCGAGTCGTCATTCGAATCAGGTGTCGGCGAGGGTACCGGCGTGGGCTCGGGCTGCACGGGCGTCGCAGCGGCAGCCTCGTCCTCAGCGATATAAACCAAGCAGTCCTTTAGCTCGTTGCGGTAGCGGTTCTTCCAACCCTCATGATACTGGGGCTGACTCGAAAACTTAGTGGCGACATTGTTGACCACACTATTGGAGAGCGCCGTCACAAACTCGCGGTCGGACATATCGTTGGAAAGATTCGCCCAGCGGAAGAAGTCCCTGCAACCACCGGTGCCGCACATGTTGGTGATGCTCCACACCATGCCCTTGACGCAATCGGCGCGGCCCGAAATATCAATGCCCAGGCCGCTCTTGAGCCACGCCTCGGTCACCGCATAGTACGAGTTGTACGCATAGGCATCTTGAAGTGCTGAGAACTCAACAGGATCGGTGTTGTACGCACCTTGGAAGGCATCCTGAGCGATATGGCCCAACTCGGTGAGCTGACCGTTCTCGTACATGGCATTGCTCGTGTTGGAAATCTCGCTGCCGCGATCAATCGCATCCTTGAGCATGCTGTATTTTTCGGGGCTGTAGTTGTAGACCTGCTTCATAAACGGAATGAGCGACCAACGACGGTCGAACTGGTAATAGCCCAGCGCGTTGTAGCCGTCACCATACGAAAAGCCCTGGTTATAGTTGCCGTGGCTCTCGTATTTGGTGAAGTACTTCATCTCGGCGGTCACGTTGACAAACGAAACGCCCTGAACCGACCTCAGCACGCCCGAGAAGGACTGCTGGGTGTAAAGGCCCTTATCGATATCGGTGGCATCCGAGGCAACGCCCGGCGTGGGTTCCTCGGCAGCGGCGGGTGCCGGCGCGGAAACGGCGCCAAACGAAAGCGCCAACGTCAGGCCCGCGACAATAGCAGAATGCTTGGGCTGCATAAGATCCTCCCTGCATTGGTATAGTTAAAGTGCAGTTTGCAAAGATAGAAATAAGTATTGCAGCTCGCCCGTTGTTGCACAACAACCCCTCGGTAAACGGCAACAACCCTCCGCGAAATCTTAAGGAATTGCGCTCAACCTACAGCTTAATGTCAAAGTTGATCTCGGGGACGGCGGCCAGGTCGGCCAACGTCACGCCGTCAACATAGTTCTCGATGACCTCGTCCAAGCCGCGCCAGAACTTGACGGTCGAGCACAAATCGCTGCGGGCGCAACTGTTGTCGATGCCGTCGCACGCCACCGGAGCCGTGCTGCCCTCGACGGCGCGCAGGATGTCGCCAGCACGCACCTCGGCCGGGTCCTTGGCCATCATGTAGCCGCCGCCCTTGCCGCGCACGCTCTTAAGCAGGCCCGCCTTCATAAGCGGACGAACCAGCTGCTCCAGATACTTTTGCGAGATATGCTCGCGGTCGGCAACCTCGCGCAGGGCAATCTTGCCCTCGGCGTCGCCCAGCGCCGCGATATAGATCATCAGCCGGAGGGCATAGCGGCCCTTGGAAGAAATGAGCATACCTACCCTCCCATCGCATCTGGGACAACATAACCAGGTCTGTTTGTCCCAAATCTTAAGTAAGTGGGACAAACAAACCTTGTTATTTTGTCCCACATCTAGAAAAGTCGAGTGGATTAGTCGGGTTTTCCCTTGACTAACGCCGAACCCATAGTAACTTTATTCCGAGAAGATTCCTAGGGTTTAGTACACCTATGAGTACACCATATACAGAGAGGGACAGCATGAGCGCAAATCCGCTGCTTTCCATCGATGGTCTCACCGCCTCCGTGGACGAGAAGACCATCCTCCACAATGTCAACCTCAACGTCGCCGCCGGCGAGACCCACGTGCTGATGGGCCCCAACGGCGCCGGCAAGTCCACCCTCGGCCACCTGGTCATGGGCGACCCCGTCTACACGGTCAACGACGGCCGTATCGTCTTTGACGGCCAGGACATCACCGAACTCACCACCGACAAGCGCTCGCGCGCCGGCCTGTTCCTGAGCTTCCAGGCCCCGGTCGAGATTCCGGGCGTGCCGCTGTCGAGCTTTTTGCGCGCCAGCATCGCCGGCCGCCCCGGCCTGGAGATGAAGGGCAAGGAGTTCCGCCGTCGCGTCAAGGAGCTCGCGGCTGAGCTCAACATGGACACCGCCTACCTCAACCGTGAGCTGGGCGTGGGCTTCTCGGGCGGCGAGAAAAAGAAGGCCGAGATGCTCCAGCTTCTGCTGCTGCAGCCCAAGCTCGCCATCCTAGACGAGACTGACTCGGGCCTGGACGTCGACGCCCTGTCTACCGTCAGCCACGGCATGGACGCCTACCGCAGGAGCTGCGACGGCTCCATGCTCATCATCACGCACAACACGCGCATCTTGGAGCACCTGGATGTCGACCGCGTCCACGTTATGGTCAAGGGCCACATCGTGCGCGAGGACGACGCCTCGCTGATCCCCTGGATCGACAAGAACGGCTTTGAGACCTTCGAGCGCGAGGCCGCCGAGCAGCGCGCCCAGGCCGAGGCCGCCGCTGCCGAGCAGCAGGCGTAAAGGGGCGACGCAATGACCAAGAACCGCACCGAGGTCGCGGACATCGACCGCAGCCTCTACGACTTCACCTATGGCGAGGAGGGATTCGAGCGCCTCGACGCCGGCATCACGCCCGACATCGTGCGCGAGATCAGCGCCAAAAAGGACGAGCCGCAGTGGATGCTTGACCTGCGCCTCAAGTCCCTCGAGATTTTTAATCGTTTTCCCGACCCGACGTGGGGTCCCTCCATCGAGGGCCTGGACATGGACAACATCGTCACCTACGTCAAACCCAACACCGATCAAAAGCACGACTGGGAGTCGGTGCCCGACGACATCAAGAACACCTTTGAGCGCCTGGGCATCCCCGAGGCCGAGCGCAGCTACCTGGCAGGCGTCGGCGCGCAGTACGACTCCGAGCTGGTCTACCACAACATGCAGGACACGGCGTCCAAGATGGGCATCGTCTATTCCGGCATCGAGGAGGCCCTGCACGACCCGCAGTGGGAGCCGCTCATCCACGAGAAGTTTATGACGCTCATCCCGCCCACCGACCACAAGTTTGCGGCCCTGCACGGCGCCGTATGGTCGGGCGGCTCGTTTGTCTACGTGCCCAAGGGCACCAAGTTGGACTTCCCGCTGCAGCGCTACTTCCGCCTTAACGCCAACCGCGCCGGC
>CABSMV010000135.1 GCA_902478935.1 uncultured Collinsella sp.
CTTCCAAAGTGTCCCTGTAAACGCCGACTCCTACGACGGCCACTTCTGCGCCCGCCTGGTCCACAAGTAACGACTAAGTAGCGGTGAAATAGGGATTGAAAAGCCGCTTCTGCCCGCCAAATAGTCCTTATTTCATCGCAACTCATAGAGCCACCTTTAGCGCAAAGAATTAGCCCCGCGATCGATGTTGATCGCGGGGCCGCGTTGTTTCTAGTGGCTATGCGGGCAGTTGGCGCAGCAGCCGCTCGTGGCGTTGGTGCTGGAGCCGCCGCTTCGCTGGTCGGTGTTGTAGAAACCGCTGCCCTCAAATTTAATGCCGCTGGCCGAGAACGTCTTCGATGCCGGAGCACCGCAACTCGGGCACACGACCTCGGGGGTCTCGGACATGGGATGCTCAACCTCAAACACGTTGCCGCAGCTCGAGCACTTGTAATCGTAGCGCGCCATAATACTTCCTTTTCAGCACAAAGCGGGCAGATCGCTCTGCCCGCATAAATTCAAACAGCTGTAACTGTACCCTATATCGGGGGTTTTATCACGCTTCGCCCCAGAATCTATGGGTGTTGCGCAGGAGCTGTGCGGTTTTGCCCTCGTCGGCCGCAACGTCGGCCTCATCGGCCTGCCACGTCCAGTTGCCCGTGGCGACACCCGGCACGTTCATGCGCGCATCGTCGCCTAGCCCCAGAACATCCTGCAGCGGCATCATCACCAGGGGAGCGTTGCTCGCGAGCGCGTCGCTCATCAGCTTGGCCGCCACCTCAACACCGCTCGGCTCGTCGCCGCCCGCAAAGGAGCGCGTGCACCAACCGGCGAGCGTCGACGTGTCGTGCGTCGAGGTGTACAGAATCTTGCCCGGCGTGGGATACACACCGTTGCGGACGTCGTAATCGCTAAACTCCAGTACGTCCATACCGGGGAAACCGCAGGTCGAAGCCATGGCGCGAACGCCGGGCGTCAGGTAGCCCAGGTCCTCGGCGATAAAGTTGAGCGGCCCCAGCTCGTCATAGGCGGTCTGGAACAGGTCCTTGCCCGGGCCCGCCAACCAGCGGCCGTCGGCACAGGCCTTGCCGGCGGGAATGCTAAAGCAGCTGTGGAATCCCAGGAAGTGGTCCAGGCGCACGCGGTCGTAGAGCGAGAACGCGCGACGCAGACGGTCCATCCACCAGCGGTAGCCGTTCTCCTTCATGTGATCCCAACGGAAGGTGGGGTTGCCCCACACCTGGCCCTCGGGCGCAAAATTGTCGGGCGGTGCGCCAGAAATCTCAATCGCCTTGCCGGTATCGGACAGCCAGAAGTTCTCGGGCTCGCTCCACGCATCGGCCGAATCGTCTGAAACATACATGGGGATATCGCCGATGACCTCGATGCCTTTCTTGTGCGCGTAGTTCATGAGCTCGCACCAGGCCAGGTCAAAGCGGTACTGCATGTACGCCTGCAGCTCTGCCTCGTCGTGGAAACGCTTGTCGTCAATCAGATGCTCGTTGTAGCGCGCGACATCGGCCGGCCAATCGTGACGCGATTCGCCTTCAAAGTGCTTCTTGACGGCAGTGTAGACGCAGTACTTCTCGAGCCAATCGGCGTTGCGATGCTTAAACGCCGTGTACAGCGGGTCTGCATCCTCGCCGCCACGGGCCTTCCAAGTCTCAAAGTCGGCCGCCAGCTCCTCTTGGCTCTCTGGCAGCAGGTCAATATTGCCCGCAAACGCCGAAGGCCCAGCGTAAGGGGAGCGGAAGAAGTCCGTCGGGTTGACAGGCAGAACCTGCCAGTAGCGCATGCCCATAGCGGCCAGATGGTCGATAAAGCGACGCGTGGGCACGCCAATCGTGCCGGGCTTGCCGTCGTCGGTGGGCACCGAGGTGATATGGCACACGACACCCGCACCATGATCGAGCGGCTCCTGCAGGCGCTGCTCGGCATGGTGATAGATGATCGACGAGCCCAGCGGATACAGATCGAGCGTGACCGTACCGTTGTGGATTTCGCACTCGTGACCGCTGATCACGTCACTCGCACATTCGCCGAGCGCCGGAATCGTCACGCGGTGCGAATTGCGCAGGCTGCGGTTGATGATAACCGTCGCGGACTCGCCATCCTTGCCCGTGCGGTTGTAGGCCAGCACCTCGTCGTTGAGCGCGAAGGCCTTGATCTCGCCGTCGATCATAAATGGCAGTGCGCGACGTACGGCGGAGGCGTTCTTGACAATAGCCAGCGTGTCGAAGTCGTGCAGTTGGTCCTTGGTCGGCAGGGTGCGGCGGTTGCCCGGATCGGTCAGGCCCTCAAGGCCGTACTCGTCTCCGTAGTAGATTGAAGGCACGCCGGGGAAGGTCATCTGCATGAGCGTGGCGAGCCAAAAACGGCTCTTGGCCAGGCCCATCGAGTTCTCGTCCAGGCGCCACTTGCTGCGCTCGCACTCGGGCAGCTGCGACTCGTCGGGGCCGCCCCCGAGCACCGAGATGATGCGCGGACGGTCGTGGCTCGAAAGCAGATTGAGCGCGCAGGACAATGCCTCGCTCGGGTAGTTTTCGCGCAGGGTCTCGATATCCTCGGCGGCCTCGTAGGCGTTCTTGTAGCCCATCAAAAAGCCGATGACCATGTCGCGGAAGGGGTAATCCATGGCAGAGTCCAGCTCGGAGCCCTGCAGGTAGCGGCGCAAATGGCCGTAGCTAATCTTGTTGGAGGCGTCTTCCCAGACTTCGCCGAGCAACAGTGCGTCGGGCTTCTCGGCGAGTACGGCCTTTTTGATCTCGGCCAGGAAGTCGTCGGAAAGCTCGTCGGCGACGTCCAGGCGCCAACCATGGGCACCGGCGCGCAGCCATTTGCGGATCACGCCGTCCTTGCCCAGGAGCCGCTCGCGCACCAGCTCGGACTTCTCGTTGATGGTTGGCATGTTGCCCACGCCCCACCAGCAGTCGTACGAGCCGTCCTCGTGGAAGGTAAACGCATCGCGCCACGGCGAATCCTCGCTCTGCCAGGCACCCACGCCGGGGTAGTTGCCGTAGCGGTTGAAATAGATCGAGTCGTCGCCCGTGTGGTTGAAGACGCCATCCAGGATGATGGAGATGCCCAGCTTCTCGGCTGCCTGGCACAGCTCGGTAAAGTCCTGCTCGGTGCCCAGGATCGGGTCGATCTTGGTGTAGTCGGCCGTGTCGTAGCGGTGGTTGCTCGCGGCTTCAAAGATGGGGTTGAGGTAGATGGCCGTAAAGCCCAGCTCGGCGATGCGGGGCAGGTCTTCCTGGATGCCCTTGAGCGAGCCGCCGTAAAAGTCCCATGTCTTGATGGAGCCGTCCTCGGCGCGCTCGTACACGGGCGGCTCGTTCCAGTCCTCGACCATCCGGCGCTGAATGCCCTTGCGCGGTTTTTCGAGTTGGGCCATTGTGCGCTCGCGCCAATGCTCGTCACGGGCGTAGCGGTCGGGGAAGATCTGGTAGACCATGCCACGCTCGTACCAGGTGGGGCGGTTCTCACGGTGCTTATAGACGGTAATCTGGAAGGACGGCACCTCGGCGTAGTCGTAGGTTACGCCTTCGCCGCCGGTGCGGCCCTGCGGTGCGCCCAGGCGAACCTCGGGCTGGCCCTCGATATTGCAGATAAAGCTGTACCACACAAGACACGGTTCAGTGCATTTGAGCTCGCCGGTAAAAATGCCATCGCCTTCGTGTTCCATCGGAATCAGGGTCTCGCCGACTTCATCGACCCAGGTACGTAGGGTGAGTGTTGCCTGGTTGGGATCGGCGTCCTCCAAAATCACCGAGAGTGCAACGGTAGTTCCTGTGGTCACAGCGCCAAACGGAGTGCGAAACTGCGGTAGGCGGCTGTTGTGTATCAATCTCATAGCACGGTCCAGTTCAATAGAATCACGGCCTGCGGGCCATGGGCTTTACGCACTAAATATAAGTATATCTGTTGTACACAGGGTGTATAAACAACATCCGTTTACCATCGGCGAACGGTTGTCCTAGAAAATCGTTTTACCAACTATCTACAGAGAAGGGGCGCCCGGTTGGAGCGCCCCTTGTTTAGGGTTTTGATTAGGTTTTAGATCGTCTGCGGGCTAGCGGCGCTTGCGGGTGGCCGTTGCCTTGCGGACGGAGGTCTTCTTGGTCGGGGCCTTTTCCTCGGCCGGAGCGGCAGGGGAGACCGGGGCCTCCTTGGCGGGTTCGGGCTTGGCCTCTGCCTTAGGGGCGGCCTTGACCTCAGCGGCCTTCGGCGTCGGCTTGGCCTTTACCTCGGCCTTGGGCTCCTCTTTGGCAGCAGCGGGCTTAGTCTCTGCCTTGGGAGTTGCGGCCTTTGCCGTGGTCTTCTTGGCTGCCGTTGTGCGCTTTCGCGTGGTGGTCTTAGCGGCGGGCTTGGCCTCGACGGTTGCCTCCGCCTTGGACTCGGCAGGCGTCTCCTCGACTTTGGCGGCCGGCTTTGCGGCTGCCTTGGTCGTGGCTGCTTTCGTGGTCATCTTCGCGGCGGCCTTCGTAGCGCTGTCTCTTATACACATCTGACGCTGCCGACGAACTCTAGGGTGTAGA
>CABSMV010000136.1 GCA_902478935.1 uncultured Collinsella sp.
CGTAGCGGGTGGTTTAAAGCTGGCCGCTGCGCGGCCAGCAGACTAAAGTCTTGAATGAAAGGGCGCTGACCTTTCGGTCGCGCCCTTGAAATTGAACGTCAGATTGTCCAAATGCGGCCCGCGCAGCATCGGCAGGTCCGCCGTTCGGCAGAACGGCGGAACCCCCAATTGCCGCTCTGGCGGGTTTGCAGCGTCGAGCCGTTACGCGGTTTGGTAAAACCGCGTAACTACAAAGCGTCAGCGCAGCGCTTGCAGATATGTGCGTGACCGTTGTACTCGCCAACGGTGGTGCGGTAGTTCCAGCAACGGTCGCAGCACTCGCCCTCGGCTGCCTCGATGGCAACGGAGAGCTCCTCGCCCTGGGTCAGCTCAACATCGGAGACGATGTAGAACTCGGCCAGGTCGACGGCCTTATCGCCGGTCAGCAGCGCATACATCTCGGCGGGAACGACCGCCTTGACACGGACCTGCTGGCTCTTAGTGAAGGTGCCGGCAGAACGGGCATCCTCAAGGGCCTTGGTCACGGCGCTACGGAGCTCGAGCGAAGCCTCGAGCACGCCCTCAAACTCATTGGCCTCGTCGACCGTGATGGGCGACTTGTACCAATCGAGCAGCGCGGCGTACTTCTGGTGATCGACGCAGCCGGCGGGCGCATAGGCCATGGCCTCATCGACCGTGTAGGACAGGATCGGCTGCAGGTCGCGCATGAGCATCGAGAAGAGCTCGGCCAGCACGGTCTGGGCGCTGCGGCGCTCGAGCGAGCCGGGCTTGTCGCAGTACAGACGGTCCTTCAGGGCGTCGAGATACACGTTGGAAAGCTCGGTAACCACAAAGTCGTAGAGCGCACGGTAGGCGCGCGGGAACTCATAGCTGGCGTAGGCGTCGTCGACCTCGGCCTGGACCTGGGTCAGACGGGCAACCATAAGCTTGTCGAGCGGCAGCAAGTCGGCAAAGGCGACGCCGTCGGTCTCGGGCTCAAACTGACCCTCGAGCTCGGAGAGCAGGAAGCGCAGCGTGTTGCGGAAACGACGGTAGGCATCGGACGTACGAGCGAGAATCTCGTGGTCGATGGACACGTCGGAGCTGGTATCGACGGAGGCAACCCACAGGCGGATGATGTCGGCGCCCATCTCGTCGCAGACCTTGTTGGGGTCGATGACGTTGCCGAGCGACTTGGACATCTTGCGGCCCTGGCCATCGAGCGTGAAGCCCTGAGAGACGACCGCCTTGTACGGAGCATGGCCGTTGGCACCCACCGAGGTGAGCAGCGAGCTCTGGAACCAACCGCGGTGCTGGTCGGAGCCCTCGAGGTACACATCCGCCGGATACTCCAGCTCGGGACGGTACTCGCAGACGGCCTTCCAGGAGACGCCGGAATCCCACCACACGTCGAGGATGTCCTTATCGGCCTTGAGGTGATGGCCGCCGCACTTGGGGCAGACGCAGGCCTCGCCCAGGTAGCTCTCGGGAGCGTCGGTGAACCAGGCGTCGGAGCCCTTCTCGTGGAAGAGCTTGATGACGGCGTCGAGCGTGGCGTCGTTCATGACCTTCTCGCCGCAGTCGGCACAGGTGTAGCTGGGGATAGGCACGCCCCAGTTGCGCTGACGGCTGATGCACCAGTCGGGACGCTGCTCGACCATGGCGCCGATGCGGTTGGCCGCGTGGGCCGGATACCACTTGACGTTCTCGCGGACCTCTTTGCCAGCCTGCTCGCGCAAACCGGTCTTGTCCATCGAGACAAACCACTGGTCGGTAGCACGGAAGAGCACCGGGTGCTTGCAACGCCAGCAGTGCGGATAGCTGTGCGTGATCTTCTTCTCGAGGACTAGGGTACCGCGCTCGCGCAGGAACTCGATGATGTGCGGGTTGGCCTCATCGGTGTCCATACCGCTGAAGGGGCCACCGGTGCCAAACTCCTCGCCGGTGTAGAACTTGCCGTCGTCATCGACCGGCATGCAGATGTCGGTGATGCCCTCCTTGAGGCAGGCAAAGTAGTCGTCGACGCCGTGGCCGGGCGAGTTGTGGACGATACCGGTACCGTCATCGACACCGACGTAATCGGCCAGCAGCGCCACGCCCTCGACACCGTCGAAGATCGGCTGCTTGTAGTGGATGTGGTGGAAGGTCTCGGCGGGAACCACATAGGGCTTGCCGTCGACCACAACCGGAGTGTACTCCCAGCCAAACTCCTCGCAGCACTTGGGAGCCAGGTCCTCGAGCATGACCTCGGCGCGGCCGTCGTGCTCAACGGCGACGTAGGCGGCGCCGGGCTTGAGGGAAACTGCCTGGTCGGAGGGGATGGTCCACGGCGTGGTCGTCCAAATGATAAAGTCGACCGGGCCGTCGAAGTTCTCGAGACCGGCGGGCTTGGAGGTCATCTCAAAGCGCACGAAGATGGACGGGCTCGTCTCGTCGGAGTACTCGATCTCAGCCTCGGCCAGCGCGGTGTGGCAGTGCTTGCACCAGTGGACGGGCTTGTGGCCGCGATAGATCATGCCCTTGTCGAACATGGCCTTGAAGACCTCAATGTCGGCGGCGTCATGCTGGTGATAGAGCGTCAGATACGGGTTGTCCCAGTCGCCAAGCACGCCAAGGCGACGGAAGCCAGCCTTCTGGAGCTCGATGTTCTCGACAGCGAACTTGTTGCAAAGCTCGCGGATCTTAGCCGTGGAGGTCTGGTTGAACTTCTCGGTGCCGAGCTTCTCCTCGACCTTATGCTCGATCGGCTGACCGTGGCAGTCCCAACCGGGGACATAGGGAACCTCATAGCCCTGCATCATCCAGTAACGGTTGATCATGTCCTTGGAGATCTTGTTCATGGCGTGGCCGATGTGGATCGGGCCGTTGGCGTACGGAGGGCCGTCGTGCAGCACGAACTTCTTGTGACCCTCGTTCTTCTTTAGAACTTGCTCGTAGACCTTGTTGTCCTGCCAGTCCTTGAGTCGCTTGGGCTCGGACTTGGAAAGACCGGCACGCATGGGAAATCCGGTTTTGGGCAGATTCATCGTCTGCTTGTACTCGTTTGCCACGGTACCCCTTTCTTGTCATGGGCGCGCACGCCCTCTGGGCACCAAAAAAGCGCCCGTCCCTACAAGCTGGGACGAAGCGCCACAAAACGGGCTGCACGCCCGCAAAAGCTCTTCGCTTAACCACCCAGCTTAGATGCCCTCGCCCGCGTATTCGCGCGCTCGCATCCGTTACTCGGCTGGCCTGTATCGACGACCATCTCGGCGATGTCTACTAAGACGAACCTGCGCGGCACGTCCGTTGGGATCGCAGCTCCGGGGTGATTTTCATCGGTCGCATGCACGGGTTCTCAGCGCTCCCCGCTCTCTGTAGCATGCGGACGGCCGACTACTCGTCCCCATCAACGCTTATGCGGAGTATGCTAGCACGTTCCGCGCCGGCGAAAAACCCTCAACACTGGTTTTATACGTTCGAAATTTCTCGCTATTACAGCCCTTCTCTAGGAGCAAAATACCTGAAAGCACTTTATCGAACGAAAGAAGGTTGCTATGCGCACGATTGGAATGAGCGACTACACCGTTGGCGAGGATTGCTTTACCGAGCTGCCAACTGCACTGGCGGAGTACGGCGCGAAGAAAGTCGCCATCATTGGCGGCAAGCGAGCCCTGGCTGCGGCGCTGCCGGGAATCGAGGCGGCACTTGAAGGTACCGATGTCGAGGTCCTGGAGACGCGCGTCTATGGCACCAACAGTACGCGTGCCAATATCGCCAAGGTCGTGAACTCCCCTGCCTGCCAGGAGGCTGATGTTCTTATCGCCTGCGGCGGCGGCAAGGCGCTCGACACCGTCAAGACGGCGGCCATCGAGCTCAAGAAGATCGTCTTCACTGTCCCGACGATCTGTTCCAACTGCTCCGCCGCGACCGCCATTGCCGTCGTGTACAACGACAACGGCTCGCTCGAGGGCTATTCGTACCCCAACCGACCGGCGCACATCTTCATCAACCCCAAGATCATCGCCGAGGCTCCGGCGGAGTACTTCTGGGCCGGCGTGGGCGATGCCCTGTCCAAGCAGCCCGAGGTCGAGTACGCAACGAGCGCCGGTAATTTGGAGCACACCGCCGGTCTTGGCCTGGCGCTTGCCCACACCTGCTCCGAGCCGCTGTTTACCTATGGCGTCCAGGGTCTTGAGGACGTGCGCCGGAATCTGTCGAGCGAGGCCGTCAAGCAAATCGCACTCGATATCGTGGTCAATACGGGCTATGTCTCGAACCTGACGAACCAGAACGATTACTACTACAACTCAAGCGTGGCGCACGCGTTCTACAATGCGACGTGCAGCATTCCGCGCGAGGGAACCTATCTGCACGGTGAGGTCGTGAGCCTGGGCGTGCTCGTGCTGTTTGCCTATACGGACGATACCGAGAGCCTTGAGCGCTACGCCGCCTTTAACAAGCAGATGGGCCTGCCCGTTACACTTGAGCAGGTCGGACTTTCCGAGGCCGACATCCCCGCCC
>CABSMV010000137.1 GCA_902478935.1 uncultured Collinsella sp.
CGTGGGCTCGGAGATGTGTATAAGAGACAGCCTCAACGCCGGTGGAGGTGGCGGCAAGACGGCCGCGACGGTCGTGCTCGACGCCCGCGGCGTCGTACAGGCTGGCATCGATGCCCTCGCCCACGGCGCAGATCACCGTGGTGGCAGGCAGCTCGACGGTCTCGCCCGTGGCGACGGGGCTGCGACGGCCGCTTGCATCCGGCTCGCCAAGCTCCATAACGTCGCAGGTCAGCACGGCGCCGTTGAGCGCCTTAGGCGCCAGCAGCTCGCAGAACTCAACGCCGTCGGCAAGAGCAAGATCGAGCTCTTCCTCGTCGGCGGGCATCTGCTTCTTGGTGCGGCGATACACCAGGCGCACGTTCTTCACGCCAGCCAGGCGCTTGGCCACGCGGGCCGCATCCATGGCAGTGTTGCCGGCGCCAATGACCACGACGTCCTCGCCCAGCTCGAGCTTCTCGCCCTTCTTGGCGGCCTCGAGGAACTCCAGCACATCGAGCTCGGCACCCTCGCCCAAGCCCGCAGAGCCGGGCATCCAGGCACCGGTGGCCACGACCACGTCGGTAAAGCCCTGGGCCTTGAGCTCGTCGATGGACTCCACGCGGGCGTTGAGCTGCACCTTGGCGCCAAAGGCCAGGCAGAGCTCGGCGTCGTGGGAGATATCGTCGCTCGCAATGCGGAACTCGGGAATCACGTGACGGACCACGCCGCCGAGAGAGTCGCGGGCCTCGAAGATGGTGACGGGCACGCCGGCACGCGTCAGGAAGAATGCCGTCGCCAGGCCGGCCGGGCCGCCACCGATAACGGCAACGTTGCGCTCGCCGTCGTTGGCGATGGCCTGGGCGCGCAGCTTGGGCAGCACGGCGGTCATGGCCTCGCGGGCGGCCTTGAGCTTGCTGGCGCGAATCTGGGCGCCCTCGGGCTCGTAGAACGCACGCTCGCAGGCACGGCCGCAGGGATGCGGGCAGATGGTGCCGGTAATGAACGGCAGGGCGTTGCGCTCGATGATAATGTTGAGCGCGTCCTCGTAGCAGCCCTCGTCAACAGCCGCCAGATAGGCGGGAATATCCTGCTGAATGGGGCAGCTCGTGCGGCACGGCGTGGTAAAGCAGTCGGAAAGCGGGCTCTTGCCGGCGACCTTGCGGTCGGGCAGCGGGCGCAGCGGCTTCTTGTAGAGCGGGTTGGTGAGCGAATCGGTCTGGATCGCGGTCACGGCCTCGAGCGAAATGCCCTCAAACGGCTTGCCGTCCAGATCGCCAAACTCGCCGGCCATCTGGCTAAAACGCTCGTAGCCACCGGGCTTGAGCACGTCGGTCGCCAGGGTAACGGGCCAAATGCCGGCATCGTACAGGGCGCGAATGTTGTAGACCGTGGCACCGCCGGAGTAGCTGATACGCAGCTTGCCATCGAACTGCTCGGTAATACGACGGGCAGCCTCGATGGTCAGCGAGAACAGCGAACGGCCCGACATGTACATCTCGGTGGAAGGCAGCTCGTTTCTCGTCACGTCAACGGGGAACGTGTTGGTCAGCTTGACGCCAAACTCCAGGCCGCGCTCGGCGCACAGGGCAATCAGGCGCTCGAACATGGGCACGGCGTCGACCCACTGTAAGTCCTCGCGGAAGTGCGTGTCATCGAAGACGATGTAGTCAAAGCCCAGCTCGTTCAGACGCTGGCGGGCAAACTCATAGCCCAGCAGCGTGGGGTTGCACTTGATGTAGGTGTTGAGGCCCTTCTCGGTGATCAGATAGGTCGCGATGCGCTCGATCTCGGCCGGCGGGCAGCCATGCAGCGTGGACTCGGTGATGGAGTTGGACACGCGCGCCGGAATGGACTCGACAAACGCGGCGTCGACATGCTCAAACTTGTCCAGGTTGGCGAGCGCCCATGCGCGGCACTCGTTCCAGACGTCGGAGCCGCTGGCGTCCTTCATGCCCTCGATGTAGGCGTCGACCTTGGGGCTCTTAATACCCTCGAGGTCATAGCCCACGGACATGTTGAAGACAAATCCGTCCGGGCTGCCCAGACCGTACTCGCGAGCGATCAGGTGGCAGGCAAACCATGCCTTCACGTACTCGGCAAAGGCCTGCGGAACCTCGAGCTCGGTCGACCACTCGCAGTTGTAGCACTCGTCCTGCGCCACGATGCAGGGTTTGTTCACACACTTGGAGAGCTCCTCGCCGTCCATAACCTGAACGGTCTTGAGCTCAAAGAAGCGGGAACCGGCCACATAAGAGGCCACGATGTTCTGGGCCAGCTGCGTGTTGGGGCCGGCGGCCGGGCCAAACGGAGTCTCGATGCGCTCGTCAAAAATGGGAAGCGCGCCCTCCTGGTTGGTCGTGACCATCTTGCGCACGCCAAAGATGGCGTCCTGGGTCTTGTGCTCCTCGATGATCCAGTTCATCAGCTGCGAAAACGGGATCGGCCTCATAATGTCGCTCATAATGAGCTCCTCTCTGTAACGCCCGGCGAGACCGCGCGACGGGCGCAAATACGGTGTAGCGCTAGCACAGCGCCGGCGACCCCGCGGAGGTCGCCTATGCGCGCGCCGGATGCGGCGAAACATCCGACGCGCGTGAATCTACTTGTAATTAGTAGGCGCGATCGTTGAGCGTGCTCCAGAGCTTCTTGGACTCAGCCATGGTCCACGCGTTGATCTTTTCCTCATCAATGCCAACGAACTCGCGATCCTTGTACAGGACGCGGCCGTTGATGATGGTGGTGCGGCAGTTTTTGCCCATCATGCCAAAGAGCATGTGGCCGTCGATGTTCTCCTCGCTCAGCGGCGTAAAGGGCTTGTAGTCCATGACGATGACGTCGGCGGCAGCGCCGGCCTCGAGCACACCGAGCTTGCGATCGAAGTACTTGCTCGCCATCTTGGCGTTGTTCTCGAACAGCATGGTCATGGCCTCGCACCAGCCCACGTTGGGCATGGCGGCGTTGTGACGCTGAATGATCAGGAAGACCTTAAGGCTCTCGAGCATATCGTGGGTGTAGGCGTCGGTGCCCATGCACACGGGAATGCCGCGGCGGAAGAACTCGAGCACGGGGGCGCAGCCCACGGCGTTGCCCATATTGGATTCGGGGTTGTTGACCAGCCAGGTGCCGGACTCCTTGACGATATCCATCTCGGCGGGCGTCACGTGGATGCAGTGGCCGAGCATGGTATCGGGACCCAGCAGGTTGTGCTGCAGCAGGCGCTCGACGGGACTGATGCCGCCGCGGTTGAGGCGGGAATCCCACACGTCGTTCATGCCCTCGCACACATGGATGTGGAAGCCGGTCAGGCCGTTGTTGGCCTCGGCCATCTTGTCCATGGTCTCGTCCGACAGCGTAAAGGTGGCGTGACCGCCAAACATGGCGGCGATCATGTGGTTGTCGTTATCGCGACGCTCCTTGGCGGCCCACTGGGCAAACTCGGCGTTCTCGGCAATGGCCTGGTCGCATTTTTCCTGGCCGCGGCGGTCGGAAACCTCGTAGCACAGGCACGAACGCATGCCCAGCTCCTGAGCGGCGTCCTTAATGGTAAAGAGGCTGCCCGGAATCTCGCAGAAGCTCGCGTGGTGATCGAAGATCGTGGTGACGCCGTCGCGGATGGAATCCAAAATCGTGGCATAGGCGCTGGCCTTGGTGCCGTCGAGCGTCAGGTTGTCGTCAATCTTCCACCACTGCTGCTCAAGATTCTCCAGGAAGTTGGTGGGGTTGCAGCCCTTAATGGCAAGGCCGCGGGCCAGACCCGAGTAGATGTGGGTGTGGCAGTTGATAAGTCCGGGCATGATGAGGTTGCCCTGGGCGTCGACGTACTCGGCATCCGGGTACTTGGCCTTGAGCTCGCGCTCGGGGCCCACTTCGACGATCGTATCTCCGTCAATGGCGACCGCACCGTTGGGAATAAACGGAGTCTGAGCGTTGCGGGTAAAGACGGAACCGTTAGCGACCAGAAGCATAAATGCTCCCTTCAACATCAGGGGCGGGGTTTGACACCTCTGACATGGCGGAAGTGCGAAGCGCCGGCCTACACCGGAAACGGGCCCTCTCCCGTCAACGCTTCACCAAAGGGACAAGCCCTTTGAAGTGCGGCTTGGCGCCGCATGGCGCCGGCGGACGAGGCGATGCGTCCGCCGGCGAATAGCACCGAATTGGTTACTTCTTGCTCTCGGGCAGGACCAGATCCACAGCGGCATCCTTGGCGGCATCGATGTGCTGAGCCACGACCGGCGTCTGCGGAAGGATCAGGTTAAGGACAATGGCCATGATGGCGGTGGGGGTCACGGCGTTGGAGCCGATGACGGTGGACACCCAGGTGGGCATACCCTCGCCGGCAAGGCAACCGCTGGCCATCCAGATACCCAGGCCAAAGACGACGGAGGTGCCGACGATGGTGGTAGTGCGCTGCGTGAGGCCCTCGCGGGTGAACATGCGCACGCCGTTCATGG
>CABSMV010000138.1 GCA_902478935.1 uncultured Collinsella sp.
TGTGGGGTCACCGCGCGGTCCGCATCTGATGGTGTCGACGTCAATGGTATACGGGTGCATCATCGACGTCTTCAATACAGAAAATATCAGTGCGGAATGTTCTGAAAAGTAACTTCAGCGCGGGCCCTGCGGTAACTCGGCAGGGGGAGTGCGATTCCCTGATCGCTCACTTAATCTGATGAGAAATTGAGTGAGGCCGGAGCTTTAGCTCCGGCCTCCCCATATAAGGGCTCGGCAAAGTCGAGCCACCAAATTTGCATCAGCCCCCAGAACATGTTTGAGAACGGTGTCTGGAGTACGTGAACGTAGGCCCCGAATCGGCGTTGCCTCCCGGCGCATTCCGCAGGGGGAGCGATATTTTGCAGCACGAAGTGCGTAGCAAAATATCGTTCAAGCCCGAGGACGCGCCGGGAGGCAACGCCGATTCGGGGCCGGACATATAGATCTACCAGCGTATTTACAAATTCGTAAACTTTTTTCAAAAAAGTGCTTGCGCAGTTCTCAAAACATAGGTTATTATTTTCCTCGTTGAACGCGCGGGTCCAACAAAACGAACCGCGAATCAACAACATAGCATGTCGGAGTGGCGGAATTGGCAGACGCGCTAGCTTGAGGTGCTAGTGACCGCTTTTTGGTCATGCGGGTTCAAGTCCCGCCTCCGACACCATCGCATTTCAGAAGCCTCTTCGGAGGCTTTTTTGTTACCGATAGACGGTGGGGTCCACGATGGAAACGCTTGAACGCAACGAGTGGGCAGACGTTGCCCAACTAGTCGAGATCACGAGCGATGCTGTCATCATCTGCGAGCTCGACGGAACCATTCTGCATGTGAATAATCGCTTACTTGGTTTGATGTGTGAGGATCGCGCCGACGTCATCGGTGGAGATGTTAAAGACGTTCTGTACTCATCCGCTTTTGAACGTGCGACAGAACACCGTCTACCATTTGAAACTGATGGCTCCGAGAGCGAACTGATGCTCAAGCTGAGCGACGGCTCCTTTATTCCCGTCTTGGTTCGCGCGGGCTCCGTAATGCCTCCACGTATCTTTGGACGCCGCGCGCCGCGCGTTCTGGTGGCGCTTCATAGCATCGAAGAACAGTATTCGCACGACCGCCAGCTCAAGCGTGCGCTTTCGGAGCTTAGAGTGGCGAATAAGCGCCTCTCGGGCACGTTGTCGGTCATTATGAGCACAGTGGGCTCCGATGAGCTACCCAGCCTGCTTGATACCGTTTTAAATCAGCTCGTCGGAACGCTCGATGCTTCTGGAGCTGCGATTTATTTTTCGGAGAGCGGCGGTTTTAAGCTACGCGGTGTTTCCAAGGAGCTGTACGACAGCTACCTGCCCGAGTTTTTGCCGTATGGCGCTGGCATTCCGACGTACGTGCTTCGCGAGTCGCGCGCTTGCCGTCTGTCGATTCAGCAGGACCTTGAGGGCGATCGTGTCGCCTCGGGCATGTTTATGGATTTGGACAATCGTTCTAAGCACCTGTTGCGCATGCAGGATATGCCTCCGTACCGCAGCGAGATCTGTCTTCCCGTTTTTTACGGTACGCAGATCCTTGGCGTGCTGGAAGTTGGTTGGAAACGTCCCCAGGCACCGCTCGCCTATGACGTTAATGTACTCGAGGTCATTTGCGATTACCTGTCTATCCAGCTGGTCGGCATGGCATCGAGTCTTCGCTCTCGTCGCACGGCCGAGCTTGGCCGCTCGCTCAATGTCTTACGTGATGAGTTGTTTACCTTTCTAGACGATTCCGCCGCGGCTACCCAGGCGGTATCGTCCGAGATCTGCAATATGCTCAACTGCCATTTTTGCCCTGTTGAGTATGACGCCAGTCTGGACTCCTATGTCATAGATTTTGAAGGCGGCAGTCGAGTTGCTTTGCCGGACGATCCCGAGAAGCTTTTCTTTTCTACGACGGCGCCAGCGGCACGTCTGGGAGCTGGCCCTGATGGCTTTGAAGCATCTGTTTTGGGCGGCACGAGTGCCGATGATCTTAAACACGTCCGTATAACTCGCGTTGACGAATCGATGCCTATGGGAGGCTGGCTTAGGGCACATGGTCTGCCTTGCCAGGGTCTCTACGTCGACACCGGCATCGAGGCGGGGCGTCCGCGCCCTGAGGGTGATGACAAGCACAGTAACGACGCGATTGTTCCTGCCTCTGTTGCGAAGGGCCCGACGACGCGCGCGCTGCTGCTTCGTGATGGTAGTCAAGAGCCGATTGATGACCTTGAATATGACTACTTGGTGCACTTGGCGCATGACTTTGAACTGATCTACGAAGGCGAATCTCAAAAGCGCGAAGAGCGTCATATCGCTCAGACGCTTCAGATTGGCATGAGAAATTCGCTTGGTGACGTTCCGGGCATCGCAACCGATTCGGTATACCTATCGGCAACGAATTCCGCGTTGGTCGGCGGTGACTTCTATACGCTTGTCCGACTTCCCGACGATTGCGCCGTTATGATTTTGGGCGATGTATCCGGCAAGGGAATTGAGGCGGCGTCGATGTCAGCGCTCGTCAAGACGGCGCTGACGGCCTATGCCTGGGAGGGTGCGGGGCCTGCCCGCATGGCCCGCTCGCTCAATAGCATGCTCATGGGCTTTTCGAGGGTCGAGACGTTTGTTACGGCGTTTATCGCCAAGATCGATCTTAAAGCGGGCCGCGCTACCTATTGCTCAGCGGGACATCCTCCCACTATGGTCATTAGGCCGTCATCGAAGCCGCTTGGCAGCGGCGAGACCTGCGGGGGAGAAGTGGAGCTCCTTGGGTGCCAGTCGGGCGTGATCGGTGCCTTTGAGAGCATGGTGTACGAGACGGGCGTGTTTACGTTCGCTCCTGGTGACATGCTATTTATGTATACCGACGGAACGATCGAGGCACGTGATCGCTCGGGTGCTTTCTTTGGCGAGCAGCGCCTTCGTGACCTTCTGCTCTCTGTTTCGAGTGAGGGCGTATCGGGAATCTGCGGTAAGGTCTTGGGCGAGCTTGACCGCTTTACCGAGTCGGCGCTGGACGATGACATCGCGCTGGTTTCCCTTGAGTTTTTACGGGGTCGATCGTAGGCCACGTCGCTTGACGGGCGAAATTCCTACGGTTGAAGAAACGTGTGCATCGAGCGAGCTCTTTTGGGGAACCATGGTCGTATGAATGAGTGGAATGACATAGCGGTTTTGACGCCACCGGGCGATGTTGACATCGCCTCGGTGTCCGTCCTGCGCCGACGGTTGGATAATTTGATCGACCGGGGCGTGCGTCGCGTTGTCATCAATTGCCAGGCCGTGGGCTTTATCGACTCGACGGGTTTGGCGTTTTTGCTTACACGTGCCAGAGAGCTCATGAGGCGAGAGGGCCTGCTTTCGCTCGTTAACGCCTCCGATGAGGTCATTCGCTTTTTGGAGATTGCCCGACTTGTCGACATCCTTCATGTTGCGGGTCCGGCGCGTGAGTCGATTCCCGCCATTCCGGTGGGAGAGTTGCCACGATGGAGCAAGAGCATCGAAGTGCAGCGAGGCATCGAGAATCTCCCGTATTATCGGCACCGTGTGGCCGAGCTTCTCGAATCACTTCCCCTGAGGCGTGATGAACGTTATGACGTCGCATTGGCGCTGGGGGAGGCATTGGGTAACGCGTATGACCATGCGGGCGGTGTCGGCTGCATCCTGACGGTTCAGGCCTACGGGGACCGTGTTGTGCTCGAGGTGCTTGATCGGGGCGCTGGCTATTCTATCGATGGGGCGAGCGAGCCGGTGGCATCCGAGGAACGCGGACGTGGTATCAAGCTTATGCGCATGCTCGTCGATAATGTGGAGGTTGCCCGTCGCACGGATGGTGCCGGCACACGCGTTCGGATGGTGAAGCTGTTTAGCTCGACATTGGAATCGTGCGCTTAGCGCCTTGGGTTGACATGATTTCCCTGCGCGAACTTGCTTTGGGCAATTTTTTTGAAAAAAGTACTTGCGTCTTTTGGATAACTCGCGTAAATTAATAACCCGCAAGCGGACATGGCTCAGTTGGTAGAGCACAACCTTGCCAAGGTTGGGGTCGCGGGTTCGAGCCCCGTTGTCCGCTCCATTGCATTTCCGGACCGTTCTTAACGGTCCTTTTTCGGCGAAGTGGCCAAGTGGTAAGGCAGAGGCCTGCAAAGCCTTTACCCCCGGTTCGAATCCGGGCTTCGCCTCCAGGCAACATCCGGGCGCTCCGGCGCCCGTTTTGTTTTACATATGCGGACATGGCTCAGTTGGTAGAGCACCTGTCTCTTATACACATCTCCGAGCC
>CABSMV010000139.1 GCA_902478935.1 uncultured Collinsella sp.
TCTCGTGGGCTCGGAGATGTGTATAAGAGACAGGCCCACCATACCGATCATCTGGCAGAGCTCGTCTGCTCCAATTCGTTTAAGTCGACCCGTCCGGATTCCGCGGCTGGTTTGCTGAAAGCTGAGCTTGAGCGCATGGGTTCAGTCCTGCTCGATTGCGCCCATCGCGCGGCTGTTCCCGCCGGCGGTGCCCTGGCGGTCGACCGCGTCAAGTTTTCCGAGCTTGTCGAGGCCGAGGTTGCCGCTCGTCCCAATATCGAGGTCGTGCACGGCGAGGTCACGCAGATTCCCGAGGGTCACGTGGTCATTGCCGCGGGCCCGCTGTGTTCACCGGCGCTGAGCGAAGAGGTCATGAAGCTCGTCGGTGGCGACGCCCTTGCGTTCTTCGATGCCGCGGCGCCGATCGTCGATGCCTCCACGCTCGATATGGACGTGCTGTTCTCGCAGTCGCGCTACGAGGAGCAGGGGAGCGGCGACTATCTCAACGCTCCGCTCAACAAGGAGGAGTACGAGGCCTTTATCGAGGCGCTTACCACGGCCGACCGCGTGGTGCTCAAAGACTTTGAGGGCGGCGATTTGTTCCAGGCCTGCCAGCCTGCCGAGGAAGTTGCGCGCACCGGCAAGGACGCCATTCGCTTTGGCGCCATGAAGCCCGTTGGCCTCACCGACCCGCGTACCGGACGTCGCCCCTGGGCGGCGATTCAGCTGCGTGCCGAGAACAAGGAGAAGACCGCCTATAACCTGGTGGGCTTCCAGACCAACTTGACCTTTGGCGAGCAGAAGCGCGTCTTCCATATGGTGCCGGGCCTGGAGAACGCTGAGTTCTTCCGCTACGGTGTCATGCACCGCAATACCTTTGTCGACGCCCCGCACGTGCTCGATGGCACCTTTGCCGTGCCCGGTACCGGCGTGCGTCTGGCCGGTCAGATCACCGGTACCGAGGGATACATGGAAGCCGTGGCGACAGGTCTTCTCGCGGCGCTCAACACCTATGCCGAGGCTATCGGTGCCGCGGTCGTCGAGTTGCCGCGTGTGGGCGCCCTAGGTGCGCTCGTGGGCTATGCGACCGATCCTGCCACCGTGGGCTATCAGCCTATGCATGTCAACTTTGGCCTGGTGCCGCCACTCGAGGATGGTAAGCGCCGCAGCAAGCGCGACCGATATCAGGCCTATGCGGACCGTGCGCTCGAGGCCCTCGATGCCTACTTGGCCACGCGTTCCGACTTGTTTGGAGGCGACCGGTCATAGCCTTTGACCTGTACGACACCGTCGACTCGTTTATCGCCTATATCGCACGCGTCGAGGGGCTTTCTCCCAACACGGTGACGGCCTATGGCTCGAGGCTGGAGCGCTTCGCTGCCTGGTGCGAGCGCGAGGATATCGATGCTTTCGCTGCCGACGTGCGCACCATTCGTCGCTATCTTGCCGAGCTTTCGCGTGAGCAGGTGGCTCCCCGAACGCTTGCGGCGCACCTGTCGGCTATTCGATCTCTCTATCGCTGGATGGCTGCCGAGGGGATTGTCGAGGGCGATGCGGTCTCGGCGATCGCATCGCCCAAGCTGCCGCGTGACCTGCCGGGCGTCCTTACGACCCAGCAGGTCGAGGCGCTGCTCAAGACGCCTGATACCTCGACACCCGCGGGACTGCGCGATGCGGCGATGCTCGAGTTGCTCTATGCCTCGGGTGCCCGCATCTCAGAGCTTGCGGCGCTCAATGTGGAATCCATCTCATGGTCCGAGCGCACGCTGCGCCTGTGGGGCAAGGGAAGCAAGGAGCGCATCGTTCCTCTGTATCGTCGTGCGCTCGATGTGACGCGTCTCTATATTGAAGAGGGGAGGCCGGAGTTGCTCGCTCGGGCAAAGCGCCGCGACCTCGCTACCGGGCCGCATCCGCTGCTTATATCGGCGCGCGGCAATCGCATGAGCGCCGCGATGCTCCGGCGGCGGTTCCATACGCTGGCGACGCTCGCCGGCATTCCGGCCGACATCGCCCCGCATGCGATGCGCCATACCTTTGCGACCGACTTGCTCGAGGGCGGTGCGGACCTGCGCTCGGTTCAAGAGCTGTTAGGTCATGCGAGCCTGTCCACGACGCAGATCTACACGCATCTCACACCCGATCGGCTTAAGCGGGCTGTGGCTCAAGCCCATCCCCGCGGCGAATAGTGGCTGGGACGTCCCGCGCCGCACTCAGGTGTGTGGTTTTGATTGCGGGTTGGCAGGAAGAGGCATTCCTGCTATCATTCATCGGGTTGCTTCACGGCAACATGTTTTTATCACGCACGCGCGGCTACTTCATACCGTGGTGCCCGGGCTTTGGTAGCACATGTCCGGGTTGGTTTTGGAGGATGACCCCGCGCGGAGGCAAACCACAGGAGGTTTAACATGGCTACCAAGATTAATATCCGCACCCTGCTCGAGGCCGGCTGCCACTTCGGTCATCAGACCCGTCGCTGGAACCCCAAGATGAAGCCGTTCATCTTCGGTGAGCGCAACGGCATCTACATCCTCGACCTCAAGCAGACCATCCTCGACGCCGACCAGGCCTACACCTTCGTCAAGAACGTCGCTAAGGGCGGCAACGTGCTGTTCGTCGGCACCAAGAAGCAGGCTCAGGAGGCCGTCAAGAACGCTGCTGAGCGCGCCAACATGCCTTACATCAACCAGCGTTGGCTCGGCGGTATGCTGACCAACTTCGTCACCATCCGCTCCCGCATCAACCGCATGGAGGAGCTCGAGGCCATGGTCGAGGACGGCCGCATGGCTGTTCTGCCCAAGAAGGAGCAGGCTGTGCTCGGCAAGGAGCTCACCAAGCTCCAGACCAACCTCGGTGGCGCCCGCGACATGAAGGGTCTGCCCCAGGCTCTCTTCGTCATCGACACCAAGCGCGAGGAGAACGCCATCAAGGAGGCCCAGCGCCTGAACATCCCCGTCGTCGCTCTGATCGACACCAACTCCGATCCCGACGAGGTCGAGTGCGGCATCCCCTGCAACGATGACGCTATCTCCGCTGTCACCCTTATGTGCGAGCTCATGGCTGACGCCTGCCTCGCTGGCTCCGGCAAGGAGCAGGTCTCCGAGGCCGAGATGGCCGCTGAGCCCAAGGCCGAGTAAATCAGTCTTAGTTAATTCTTTTTCATCTCTTTGAAAGGAACCACAATGGCCCAGATTACCGCCGCTATGGTCAAGCAGCTCCGCGAGATGACCGGCTCACCGATGATGGAGTGCAAGAAGGCTCTCGTCGAGGCTGACGGCGACATGGACGCCGCTGTCGACGTTCTGCGTAAGAACGGCCTTGCCAAGGCTGCCAAGAAGGCTGGCCGTGAGACCAACGAGGGCGCTGTCGCCGCGTTCGTCTCCGAGGATGGCAAGACCGGCGCTCTGCTCGAGCTCTCCTGCGAGACCGACTTCGTTGGCTCCAACGCCAAGTTCACCGGCTTTGCTTCCAAGGTCGCTGAGGTTGTCGCCACCACCGAGCCGGCCGATGTCGACGCTCTGCTCGAGAAGCCGATGGGCGAGGAGACCGTTTCCTCCGAGCTCACCGAGATGATTCACATCATGGGCGAGAACATGAAGATCTCCCGTTTCGCTGCCCGCAAGGCTGAGAACGGCGCGCTCGCTTCTTACATCCACATGGGTGGTAAGATCGGCGTCCTCGTCGAGTTCGCCTTCGAGAAGGCCGAGACCGTTCAGGCTGAGTCCTTCAAGACCTTCGCTCACGACGTTGCCCTTCAGGTTGCCGCCGTCGCCCCGATCTGCGCTACCCGCGATCAGGTTCCGGCCGAGACCGTCGAGCACGAGAAGCAGATTTACATGGCCCAGGCTGCCGAGTCCGGCAAGCCCGAGGCTATCCAGGAGAAGATGGCTGTCGGCCGTCTGGAGAAGTTCTACAAGCAGTCCGTGCTCACCGAGCAGGAGTTCATCAAGGACAGCTCCCTCACCATCAAGAAGTACGCTGAGCAGGTCTCCAAGGAGCTCGGCGACACCATTACCGTCGTTGCCTTTGACCGTCTGGTCCGTGGCGAGTAAATAAGCTCTTGTAGCTGGTAATGAGCAGGCTGTGGGTTTTACTCACAGCCTGCTTTTTCATGGCTCTTATCAGAGCCTTTGATATCATATTGAGAGTCTAATTAAAGGAGGATCGCTTTGTCCGACATCCGATATAAACGCGTGCTTCTTAAGCTTTCCGGCGAAGCACTGATGGGCGACGGCCAATATGGCATCGACCCCAAGGCTGTCTCTTATACACATCTCCGAGCCCACGAGACTCCTGA
>CABSMV010000140.1 GCA_902478935.1 uncultured Collinsella sp.
GAGTCTCGTGGGCTCGGAGATGTGTATAAGAGACAGGGTCTCGCCGTCGAGCGACCAGCCGAGCAGCGCAAGATAGTTGACGAAGGCGTCGGACAGGTAGCCGGCATCGCGGTACTCCTCCACCGAGGTAGCGCCGTGGCGCTTGGAGAGCTTTTTGCCGTCAGGACCCAAGATCATGGAGATGTGGGCGAACGTGGGCACGGGCGCGCCGAGGGCCTCGTAGACCATGACCTGGCGCGGGGTGTTGGACAGATGGTCGTCGCCGCGAATGACGTGGGTGATCTTCATCATGGCGTCGTCGACGACGGTCGCGAAGTTATAGGTGGGCGTGCCGTCGGAGCGGAAGATGACGAAGTCGTCGAGCTCCTTAGCGTCGAAGGTCACCTCGCCGTGGACGGCGTCATGGATGACGACGTCGCCGCGGTCCTCTGGCACCTTGATGCGCAGGACATAGGGCTCGCCGGCCTCGATGCGGTGGCGTGCCTCCTCAGGATCAAGATTGCGGCAGCGGCGCTGATAGCCCTGGAAGGGGTCCTTGCGCTCCTGGGCGGCCTTGCGGTCGGCCTCGAGCTGCTCCTTGGTGCAGAAGCAGGGATAGGCCTTGCCCTCGTCCCAAAGCTTCTGGGCGGCCTGCTTGTACAGGTCCAGGCGCTCGGTCTGGGCATAGGGACCAAAGTCGCCGCCCACCTCGGGACCCTCGTCCCAGTCCAGGCCCAGCCAACGCATGGCGCGCAGAATGATCTGCGTGTTCTCGTCGGTGGAACGGGTGGGGTCGGTGTCGTCGATGCGCAGGATGAACGTGCCGCCGTTTGCACGGGCGAAAGCCCAGTTATAGATAGCGGTGCGGGCGCCGCCGATGTGCAGCTTGCCCGTCGGTGAGGGTGCAAAGCGGACGCGAACGTCTGATGCCATGGAAATCTCCTCGATTGCAGGATGGATGTCTAACCGCATCAGTATAAAGCAACAAAGCAACCTCCGCACAAAGGGCACCGACCTACTCATTGGGGACAGACTTAAATGACCAGTCATTGGGGACGTTCTTAAACGACTAGTCGTTGGGGAAACTCTTCGAAGTTGTCTGAAGAATGTCCCAAGTGCCGCCTAAGGTTGGTCATTTAAGTCTGTCCCCAATGAGTAGGTGCGGAAAGGGTGTGAATGTTGGATTTACGCGCTATGATGTGCCCTTGCATATAGAGCTCGGCGGAATGGTAACGGTCGCCGGGACACGTTTTTGAAAGGACAATCATGTCAGAAGAACTTCGTTCCATCCCACCCCAGCACGGGTCCTTTGTATTTACGTCGGAATCGGTGACCGAAGGTCATCCCGATAAGATCGCTGACCAGATCAGTGACGCCGTCCTCGACGCAATCCTCGCCAAAGAAATAGAGCTCCAGGAGCAGGGCTACATTGCCCCAAACGGCGTGCCCGCCAACGTCGAGAACGTCCGCTGCGCCTGCGAGACCCTTGTGACCACCGGCACCGTCATCGTTGCCGGCGAGATTCGCACCCAGGCCTACGTCGATGTGCAGGAAATTGCCCGTGGCGTTATCCGCCGCATTGGCTACAACCGCGCAAAGTTCGGTTTTGACTGCGATACCTGCGGCGTTATGAGCCTCATCCACGAGCAGTCGCCCGATATCGCCCAGGGCGTCGACGAGTCCTTCGAGACCCAGACCGGCGCCACCACCGACCCGATCGACCTGATCGGCGCCGGCGACCAGGGCATGATGTTTGGCTATGCCTCCAACGAGACCAAGACCCTCATGCCCATGCCGCACTACCTGGCGAGCCGCCTGGCCGAGCGCCTGGCCGCCGTGCGCCACGACGGCACCCTGCCCTACCTGCGCCCCGACGGCAAGACCCAGGTCACGGTGCGCTACGAGGACGGCAAGCCCATCGAGGTCACGACCATCGTCATCTCCACGCAGCACGCCGCCGAGATCGAGGACATGGGCAAGATCAAGGACGACCTCATCGAGCACGTCATCGCCCCCGTCATGGCTGCCGAGAACATGCCGTGGGACAACGCCGACATCTATGTGAACCCCACCGGTCGCTTTGTCGTGGGCGGACCCATGGGCGACACGGGCCTCACCGGCCGCAAGATCATCGTCGACACCTACGGCGGTTACGGCCGTCACGGCGGCGGCGCCTTTAGCGGCAAGGACTGCACCAAGGTCGACCGCTCCGCCGCATACGCCGCGCGCTGGGTCGCCAAGAACGTGGTAGCCGCCGGACTGGCCGACCGCTGCGAAGTCGAGCTTGCCTACGCCATCGGCGTTTCCAAGCCCCTTTCAATCATGGTCGACACCTTCGGAACCGCCAAGGTTGCCGAGGACACGATCGTTGAGGCCGTAGAGAAGACCTTCGACCTGCGCCCGGGTGCAATCATCCGCGACCTAGACCTGCGTCGCCCCATCTACGAAAAGACGGCAGCCTACGGTCACTTCGGCCGCGAAGACCCCGACTTCACCTGGGAGAAAACCGACCGAGTCGAAGAACTCAAAGCAGCCTGCGGCCTGTAAGCTAACGGCAAAAGCTACAGCCAAGAAAAAACGCACCAAAAGAAGTACCGGCTCCAACCGGTACTTCTTTTTTATATTAACGGTGGTGAAGATGTCTCGATAAGCATGGTAAGACAAGTTCCCAGCTAATGAATTTTGCCATCTAGCAACTCCAACCATGTATCCTTAGTCCCGAGGGGCGGGGCATAAGGTCGATCGCGAGTTCCGCACGAGCCGGAGGCCACTTAATGTGGCCTCCGTGCGAGCAGGACTGTCCAAGCAGGCGACCTTATGCCCCACCCCTCGGGACGACGGGATAGATAAGGAGCATCCATGGCAGGCAAGCCGCAAACACTAGCTACGACCTCGGCATTCGAGATCTTGGGGCCCGTCATGGTCGGCCCCAGTTCATCGCACACCGCCGGCGCCCTGCGCTGCGCCCAAGTTGCCGCCAGCCTGCTGGAAGGCCGCATCACCAAAGTCACCTTTGGCCTGTGGAACTCCTTCGCCCACACCTACCGCGGCCACGGCACAGACCGTGCGCTCGTCGCGGGCATACTGGGCCTCGACACCGATGACGAGAACATCAAGCAAGCCTTCGACCTCGCACGCGAGCAGGGCCTCGATTATCACTTTGACATCAAGGGCGACGACGCCTCCCTCCACCCCAACACCGTCGATATCGACATGGTCGACGACACGGGCGCTACGGCGCAGGTCCGCGGCGAGAGCCTGGGCGGCGGCAAGATGCGCATCAGCCGCATCAACGGCGTCGGCGTCGACATCTCGGGCATGTACTCCACGCTCTTCGTGGCGCATCAGGACGTCCCCGGCGTACTCGCCGCACTCACGAATCTACTCGCCTACGCGCACGTGAACATCGCCTTCTGCCGTACCTACCGCACCGAGATGGGCGGCCAGGCCTACTCCGTCTTTGAGACCGACGGCGCACCCGATGACACCGTCATCCCCATGGTGCGCAAACTCGACAACGTCGGCTACGCCACCTTTATTGAGCTCCCCGGCTCGGCATCATCGCTCTCCCCCGGCGTCTCGGCCAAGGAGGTCTTCGACGACGGCGAGCAACTGCTCGACGCTTGCGAGGAGCTGGGACTCAGCATCGGCGCCGTCATGGCCGTGCGCGAGGGGCGCCTTACCGGCGAGGCGCACGCCGTCGCCGCCATGCGCCGCGTGCTCGACGTCATGCGCGAGGAGACCACGGCCCCCATCGCCAATCCGCAGCGCTCGCTCGGCGGGCTTATCGGCGGCGAGGCTAAGCTCGTCGATGCCACCGGCCGCAACGACCTTAGCTCCAGTTTAATGGGCGCCGTACAGACCGAAGCCGTGGCACGTGCCATGGCCGTACTTGAGCGCTCCGCCACTATGGGCGTGATCGTCGCAGCCCCCACGGCAGGCTCCGCGGGCGTCGTGCCCGGCTGCGTGCTGGCCCTGGCCGACCACCTGCAGCTCAATGACGAGCAGGTCATGGACGCCCTCTACTGTGCCGCCGCCATCGGCCTCAACCTCACCACGAGCGCCTGCGTCGCCGGCGCCGAGGGCGGCTGCCAGGCCGAGGTGGGAAGCGCCGCCGCCATGGCTGCCGCCGCGCTGGTGCAGATGCTCGGCGGCACCCCCGAACAGGCACTCGACGCCAGCTCCATCGCGCTGAGCAATCTGCTAGGCCTCGTTTGCGACCTGTCTCTTATACACATCTCCGAGCCCACGAGACTCCTGAGCA
>CABSMV010000141.1 GCA_902478935.1 uncultured Collinsella sp.
CGGCAATACGCTTGAGGATCCTTAAAAGAAAGTCCAGTTTATCCTTCCCACTCCAATGGATACGCCTAGGCGCGGCCCAAGAAATCGTCCGCATCCCCATCTGACACTATTTCACCGCAACTTAGAGAGCGTCCGCTATAACGCTTCACCCCAAATCAAATTGATTCGTTGAATAGACACATTGCAAATCTTTATACTTCATTTAATCCACAAGTGGGTATTATCACACACAAGGCGCACGTGAAAGGATATGCCCATGTCGCTTACACAGTCAGCAGAGCGTGCAGCGCTCAACAAGCTCATCGATTATCTCGACGACAACCCGCAAGAAAATATCGACAAAATCATGGACCTCGTGAACAAGCTGGTCCCCAATCGCGTATTTCCTGTACAGCGAGAGGCATTCACCAATGTCATCAAGAGCCGCGGCAATTGGTATGACCTGATCATGCGTGTGTTCAGCCTCAATCCCCAGATGCGAACCAAACTGCTTAAGACCCTCATTGTCGACGCCAACCTGCTTGCTTGGCCAGAGCAGGAAAAGAACCGCGAAAAGTACCAGTGCAACGTTCCGTGGGCCATCCTGCTCGATCCCACGAGCGCCTGCAACCTGCATTGCACGGGCTGCTGGGCCGCCGAGTACGGCTACAAGCAGAATCTCTCGTTCGAAGACATCGACTCTATCGTTACGCAGGGCAAAGAGCTCGGTACGCATATCTACATCTATACCGGCGGCGAGCCGCTCGTCCGCAAGCACGACCTGATCAGAATTTGCGAAAAACATCAGGACTGCGTGTTTCTCTGCTTTACCAACTCCACGCTGATCGACGAGGCCTTCTGCGACGATATGATTCGCGTAGGTAATTTTGTCCCCGCCATCAGCGCCGAGGGCAATGAGCACACCACCGACGCCCGTCGCGGCGAGGGTACCTACGCAAAGATCGAGCACGCCATGAAACTCCTGCGCGAGCGCGACTTGCCGTTTGGTATCTCCACCTGTTGGACCAGCGCCAATGCCGATACGGTTGCTACCGAGGAAAACATGGACTGGATGATCGGCGAGGGAGCACTCTTCTGCTGGTACTTCCACTTTATGCCGGTTGGCCGCAACGCAACCCCCGAGCTCATGCCCACGCCCAAGCAGCGCGAGCACATGTATCACTTTATCCGTGAAATGCGCGAGAAGAAGCCGCTGTTTACGCTCGACTTCCAAAACGACGGCGAGTTTGTAGGCGGATGTATCGCCGGCGGCCGCCGCTACCTGCACATCAACGCCGCCGGAGACGTGGAGCCGTGCGTGTTCATCCACTACTCAAACGCCAACATCCACGATGTGAGCTTACTCGACGCGCTGCGCTCTCCCCTCTTTATGAAGTACTACGAAAACATGCCGTTCAACGACAACTACCTCAAACCATGCCCCATGCTCGAGAATCCCGACGTGCTGCCCAAAATGGTCGCCGAGAGTGGCGCAATGAGCACCGATCTTATCGAGAAGGAGTCACCCGAGCAGCTGCGCGAAAAGACCCAGGCTGCCGCCGAGGCATGGTCACCTGTCGCCGACCGCATCTGGAACGACTCCGACGATCCGCTATACACCAAGCGTCACGAGGACAAGTCGCAGGGTATGGCCGATAGCGACATGCACAAGTTCGAAAAACAAGGCCGCACACTCAAAAACGGCGATTAATGCCGCTTCACACGACAAACGCTCTGAAATGAAGCGGAGCAGCCTCGAAGCTCATCTTCGAGGCTGCTCCGCCTTACCATCAAAACAGTTTTCCTAAGTTGCGGTGAAATAGGGACTAGATCGGCCTTCCAATAGCCAAAACGATCCCTCTTCCACCGCAACTTCTTTAAGTTGTTGAATTATCGATGCTATTCGAAGCGAGATTCCAGACTCGACAGACCGTTGAGAGTCAGGTCGTTGGCGACCTCAGAGACGCGCTCGATAGGAACCGAGCCGTCAGACAGCGCCCACGTGCGATAGATACCGATAATACCCGACAGCAAAAACGCCAGATAGTAGTCGAACATCTCGTCCTTGAGACCTTGGGGCAGCAGATCGCGCTCGGCAATCTCGTGCTCGAGCGGCGCACGAAGACGAGCCATAAAATCATCGAGCGGAATGTTCTCGATCAGCTGACGATTAAGCACCAGGTTGTTGCACAGCGCCTCGTTAACGGTTTTAAAGAAGGTCGCCGCCGCGCCCAGGGCGCGCTCGTTGGTGTCGCCGTCCATGGAAGCAAGCGTTTTCTCGACCGAGTCGACAATCATCTCCACCACATCGACGGCAATGGCATCGAGCAGGCCATCAACCGTACCAAAGTGAACGTAAAAGGTCTTGCGGTCGACATTGGCCTCGCGCGCGATGGCACTCACCGTAATGTCTGCCAGCGGCTTTTCCATGAGCAGGCGCTCGAAAGCGGAAAGGATGGCATTACGGCTGCGAACGATGCGGCGGTCAAGACGCGGTTTGCTGGTTGCCATGGAAGTGTCCCTTCGATATGCGAGCATTCATCAACAGATGAGAGATAATCTACGTAAGAGGATTATCCCCCAAACAGCACAAATATGCCCCGCATCATGAAGAACGCACGACTGCCCTACTGCGACTTAGGATGCTTCTTCTTATTGAGTGCCGAGGGAGATACGCGAATACCATCGCCTGTCTGGCGCACATAGGCTTTATGAGCCGGCTTAGCGGCCCCAGAAGCCTTCTGAGCGTGCTTCTTGGGATCAACGGTAACAGCATTCGTGGGGTGCGGCTTAGTGGGGACAGAGGGCGTCTGAGGCGTGCGGCCGTGCTTGCGCATCACGCGATCCCAGCGCGCATGGATGCTCTCGTTGTGGGCGCTCTTAAGTCCCAGCAGGGGCGCAGCCAAAATGGTCGGCGCAATAAACGTAATGAGGCGCCACAGCAGATAGCCGGCGGTCGAAGCCGACCCAAAGAAATGGCCCAAGAACAACGCAAAGCCGCCCTCAGCGCCACCAGTTCCACCGGGCAGGGGAACCGCAGAGCTCAGCAGCTGGACAAAGGCGCTCGCGGCCATGACCGAGAAAAAGTCGACCTCGTGGTGGCCAAAGGCAAGCATCAGGAAATACGGCACGAGGTAGAAAAACGCGAGCTGCAGCATGGTGATGACCACCGTGAGCAGCATGGAAGAAAAATGTCCGGCTGAAAGCTTGAACTTCTCGGAGAAGGAGTAGATCTCGCCATCGACAAACGTGCGCCATCCCTCGATCTTAGTGGCCGAGACACCAATACGCTCAAGCCAATTGATGATGCAATGGGCGACGCGCGTGACGGTCTTAGGCATGAGCGCGACGGCGAAGATGCCCAGCAAGATGCAGCAGTGCCCACCAAAGCTAAAGACGCACAGCAACGTCATGTCGCCATAGCGCTCGGCAAAAAACGGCATGCGAGCAAGCAGTAGGATAGCGCCCCAGGCAACGAGGCCAAACTGGTACACGATAAAGCGCGTGAACTGCGTTGCTCCGGCCTCGCCGACATTTTGGCCCGCTTTGGTCAGGCGGTAGATCTGGGCGGGAGTCGAGCCCATCATCATGGGCGTCAGGTTGCCAAAGAAGATGCCACTCGCCTCGACCGAGATCAGGTCGCGGATGCCGACGGGCGAATATGGGTCGAGCCAGACGGCGATCGCATAGGCCACAATGCCAAAGAACAGATACATGAACATGCAAAGACACGCGACAACGAGCCATGGCGCCTGGACGCTCGACATAGCGGCCCAGAACTGCCCCATCTGCCCGGTTACCACCAGATAGACGATATAACCCACCAGCACAACGCCGATAAAGATGGCGCCGCGGCGTGCGCTCTTATTGTCATCTCCGCCCGAGGCCTCAACCTCGACCTGCGGCTTAGACGTATGCTGAGAGGACTCCGTCATGAGACTCCTTCTAACAGTCAAAATATCTTGGATATTGTACCCGCAAGGACCATAAGCAGAACGCAAAGCTCTGGTTCAAACGGGAATTGCAGACGGTTGTTTGAAAATAAAAAACCCGGCCTTCCATGGGAAGCCCGGGTATCAAATGCGTGGTAGCCCGTACCAGATTCGAACTGGTGATCTCCGCCTTGAGAGGGCGGCGTCCTAAACCGCTAGACGAACGGGCCATAAGCCTCAGCAGAAAAGAAGTGGTAGCCCGTACCAGATTCGAACTGGTGATCTCCGCCTTGAGAGGGCGGCGTC
>CABSMV010000142.1 GCA_902478935.1 uncultured Collinsella sp.
CTACACCCTAGAGTTCGTCGGCAGCGTCAGATGTGTATAAGAGACAGGAGGACTACGTTACTGTCGACCTCAAGGCCGTCGAGAACGCCGACAACTTTGCCGCCGAGGGCCGCATGCTCATCGCCGGTAGCGACAGCAACCCCAAGGAGTTCAACGAGGCCCTGATCGGCGCCAACGTTGACGACGTCAAGTCCGTCACCTGGACCGACGAGGCTGAGGAGGGCGAGGAGGCCGAGACCCACACCGTCGAGGTCACCGTCAAGGGCATCAAGGTCCGCAACACCCCCGAGCTCACCGACGAGCTCGTCAAGTCCGACTTTGGCTTTGACAGCATCGACGCCATGCGCGACGCCATCAAGATCGAGATCGAGCAGGACAAGGCTTCCCGCCTCCCGGCCGAGAAGGAGAACCGTTGCGTCTCCGCTCTCGCCGAGCGTCTGCAGCTCGACGAGATGGATGCCGACTACGAGCAGTCCGTCTTTGAGGAGCTTGGCCAGAACTTCCTGTCCAACCTCGCTGCCCGCGGCATGACCCTCGACACCTGGCTGCCCGCTTCCGGTCTGACCATGGAGCAGTTCATCGGCGACCTGCACAAGCAGGCCAACGACGTTGCCCGTGAGTCCCTGGCCCTCGACGCCCTCGCCCGCGAGCTCAAGATTGAGGTCACCGAGGACGACATCAACGCCGAGTTCGAGAAGGCCGGCGTCAAGGACGTCGAGGCTTCCAAGGCCGAGTTCATCGCCGATGGCCGCATGCCTGCCGTCCGCGAGTCCATCCGTCGCTCCAAGGCCGTCGACCACCTGGTCGAGAACGCCAAGGTGACCGAGGTCGACGAGACCGCCAAGGACGCCGAGTAATTCTCGCCACCTTGCCCGCGAGCGCATGCGTGCGCCCGTGATGGGGTAAAGTTATACACCGGTTATCCGGTTGTTTCGTACGGTGCCAGCCAATGCATAGCATGCGGGCACCGTACGTTTATCTAGAACCAATATGGTCCGCAAGAGAGAAATGGAGATGCGTATGATCGCCAAGTTCGATTCCGCCCTCGTGCCATACGTTATCGAGCAGACGCCGCGCGGCGAGCGCAGCTACGATATCTATTCGCGCCTGCTCAACGACCGCATCATCTTCTTGGGCGAGGAGATCAACTCCGTCAGCGCCAATCTGGTCGTTGCCCAGCTGCTGCATCTTGAGAGCCAGGATGCCGAGAAGGATATCTCGCTCTACATCAATTCGCCCGGTGGCGAGGTTTACTCCGGCCTGGCGATTCTTGACACCATGAACTTCATCAAGCCGCAGGTCTCCACCATCTGCGTCGGTATGGCCGCGTCCATGGCCGCCGTGCTGCTTTCGGCCGGCGCCAAGGGCAAGCGCTTCTGCCTGCCGCACTCCAAGGTCATGATTCACCAGCCCAGCGGCGGTGCCCAGGGCCAGCAGACCGAGATCGAGATCGTGGCCGAGGAGATTAAGAAGACCCGTCGCGAGCTCAATCAGATTCTGTCCGACGCCTCTGGCCAGCCCATCGAGAAGGTCCAGGCCGACACCGAGCGCGACAACTACCTGACCGCTTCCGAGGCCCTCGACTACGGTCTGATCGACCGTATCGTCACCTCGCGCGATCTCGCCGCGAAGGACGCCTAGGATGGCAGGTAACATGCAGGACAACTTTGACGAGAACGGCAACCCCATCCGCTGCTCCTTTTGCGGAAAAGAGCAGGGCCAGGTCCGTCGCCTCGTAAAGGGCCCGACCAACATCTTTATCTGTGACGAGTGCGTCGCCGCCTGCTCCGAGATCCTTGAGGAGTCGCTGGCTTCGGACTTTATGGACGCCGCCCGCAACGGTAAGCTGCCGGGCTTCCTCAACGACCATGGTCAGGCTGCCGGCCAGCCCGCCGTGGACCCCGAGGCCGAGGGCTTTGAGCTCGAGGACGACCGCCAGGTCATCACGCATGTGCCGACGCCGCACGAGATCTATGACGAGCTTTCGGCCTATGTTATGGGTCAGGAGGACGCCAAGCGCGCCATGTCGGTGGCCGTGTACAACCACTATCGCCGCGTGATCGAGGGCGGCGCCGCGCTTTCGGCCTTTGACGACGGCTTGGACTTGCAACTCGACGATGATATGGACGAGGTGGAGCTCGCCAAGTCCAACATTTTGCTGCTCGGTCCCACCGGTACCGGTAAGACCCTGCTCGCCCAGACGCTCGCGCGCATCCTCGAAGTGCCGTTTGCCATTGCCGACGCCACCGCGCTTACCGAGGCAGGTTACGTGGGCGAGGATGTTGAGAACATCCTGCTCAAGCTCATCAACGCCGCCGATGGCGACATCGAGCGCGCGCAGGTTGGCATTATCTACGTGGACGAGATTGACAAGATCGCCCGCAAGGCCGAGAACCTCTCCATCACCCGCGACGTTTCGGGCGAGGGCGTTCAGCAGGCGCTGCTTAAGATCCTTGAGGGCACGGTGGCCAGCGTTCCGCCCACCGGCGGCCGCAAGCATCCCCAGCAGGAGCTGCTGCAGATCGACACGACCAACATCCTGTTCATCTGCGGTGGTGCCTTCGTGGGTCTGGACAAGATCATCGCCGATCGCGTGGGAAACAAGGGCGTGGGCTTTAACTCCGAGATCGCCGGCCCCACCTCGGTCGACGAGAACGACCTGCTGCGTCAGGTGCTCCCGCAGGACCTCAACGCCTTTGGTATGATCCCCGAGTTCGTGGGCCGTACGCCCGTCGTCACCCAGACGCAGGCGCTTGACGAGGACGACTTGGTGTCGATTCTGACCGAGCCCAAGAACGCCGTGGTGCGCCAGTATCGTAAGATGTTCCAGCTCGAGGACGTTGAGCTTGAGTTTGAGGATGCGGCCCTGCACGAGATCGCCCGCATGGCGCTCGCCCGCAAGACCGGCGCCCGCGGCCTGCGCTCCATCTGCGAGGACGTGCTGCAGCAGACAATGTTCGATCTGCCCAGTGAGGAGGGTGTTTCCAAGGTCGTTGTGACCGAAGCCTCCGTAAAGGGCGAAGAGCAGCCCCAGCGCATCTACGGCTAAACCAGCCTAAAGCGTGTTTGCAAATAGCCTCCGACCACCCGCGGTCGGAGGCTATTTTATAGATACGCAATAACCCCAACTACCTGTGCTATTCTGTGTGTTTGTTTAAGCCAAAGCGAAGTCAATTCAGACTGAAGTAATCGATACCTAAGGCGTGTCCGCCTGCTTGGTTTTCGTAGATTCCGCACGAGCCGAAGAGCACTTAATGTGCTCTTCGTGCGAGCCAGGACCTGACCGAGCGAAAACCAAGCAGGCGGACACGCCGGCGGGACAGGGAGAGATATATGGAAGAGATGCCCAAGAACTACGATCCGTCGACCAACGAGCCGGCGATCCTGCAGAAGTGGCTCGACGGCGGCTACTATAAGCGCCGTGAGGGCGTGGGCGACTGCACCGTCACCATTCCGCCTCCCAACGTGACCGGTAAGCTCCATATGGGCCACGCCACCGACGACTCCATCCAGGACGCCATCATCCGTATGGCCCGCATGCGCGGCAAGTCCACGCGCTGGGTGCTTGGTACCGACCACGCCGGTATCGCAACGCAGACCAAGGTCGACAAGAAGCTCAAGAGCGAGGGCATCAGCCGCCTGGAGATCGGTCGCGACAAGTTTGTCGACGCCTGCTGGGATTGGACCCACGAGTACGGCGGCATCATCGTCGAGCAGATCAAGCGCATGGGCTGCTCCGTCGACTTCGATAACGAGCGTTTTACCATGGACGAGGACTACGCCCAGGCCGTGCGCAAGGTGTTCTGCGACTGGTACCACGACGGCCTGATCTACCGCGGCAAGCGCATCGTCAACTGGTGCCCCAACTGCACTACCGCTATCTCGGACGACGAGGCTGAGTACAAGGACGAGAAAGGCCACCTGTGGCACCTGCGCTACCCGCTGACCGAGTCGGTCAACGGCCAGGACTATATCGTCGTCGCCACCACGCGTCCCGAGACCATGCTCGGCGACACGGGTGTCGCCGTCTCCCCGAAGGACCCCGAGAAGGCCGCCTTTGTGGGTAAGACCGTCAAGCTCCCCATCGTCGACCGCGAGATCCCCATCTTTGAGGATTGGCATGTCGACGCCAACTTTGGCTCCGGCTTCGTTAAGGTCACGCCTGCTCACGACCCCAACGATTACTGTCTCTT
>CABSMV010000143.1 GCA_902478935.1 uncultured Collinsella sp.
AATCTGCCTTTCAACTGCGGCGGCATGACCAGAAGGTCAATGGCGCCTTGTTTCAAGGCACCTTGCTCGCTCTGGCGGGTTTTCGCTGCCGTTGCCAAAACATCGGCGTTGCCTTGCTTCGGGAATGCGGCAGATAGAGACGTTCCTTTTTTGCCGGCAGTTTGGGACACTCCTTACGGGGCACCCCCTCCACAGCGCCTATGCCAGCTTGTCGATTTGCCCAATCTCCCAGAGCGGAATATTGACGAGCGTGCCTTCGTCTCTATATGCCGCTAACGATGTTCTCACGCAGCGCTCGAGCTTGAACTTCTCGCAGGCAATCCTCAGGCTCTTTGCTTTGAGATTCTCTGCCGCCTTGACCTCGAGCGGAAGCACGGTCCCCGCATGGTCGACGGCAAAGTCAGTCTCTGCATTGCCGGAGGAGGATGACCAATACGCGGGAGTATTGCCTTGGAGCAAAAGCTCCTGTGCGACGTATTGCTCGGTCAGCGAGCCTTTGAACTCCGTAAAAACAGCGGGCCCGTTCAGAACAATGGCTGGCGTGAGGCCGGAGAGTGCTCCGAGGATGCCGGTGTCGATGCAGAACAGCTTGAAGCCCGAGAGATCCTCGTAGCTTGTGAGCGGTGCTCTTAGGGCGGAAACACGTGGCACCTTATGAACGATTCCATAGTCCATGAGCCACTGGAGGCTTTCCTCAAAATCGCGTGCGCGCGCCCCGGGACGAAGCGCGCCGTAGACGAACTTCTTGTTTTCCTTTGCGAGCTGGCCGGGAAGGGATTTCCAAACCAGCCTCATGCGCTCGACGATGCGGGCTGGCGCATGCTTGCCAAAATCGGATTCATAAGCCTCGATGATTTGCTGCTGAAGCCTGCGGGCCTCGATGAAATCGTGGGAGGCGGCGAAAGCGGAGACAACTTCTGGCATGCCACCGACAACGAGGTATTCCTTGAGCAGGCGCTCGAGCTTTTCGGAAACATTCGCCAGCAGGTCCATGTCTGCGGCAAGGATGGCATCTGCGAGCGGATCGCCATCGACGGCACGAACGAACTCGACAAACCCCATGGGGCGCATGGTAAGCTGGTCGATTTTGCCGACGGGGAACGACTCGTTTTCGCGTCGGAGCGCGAGCCCCATATAGGAGCCGGCTGCCATGATATGGTATTCCGGCGCCAGCTCGTTGAAGTATTTGAGCGAGGTGATGCCACGCGGTGCCTCTTGGATTTCGTCGAAGATGATGAGCGTGTCTGTCGGCGTTATGGTCTGGCCGCGCAGGAGCTCTATCTGGGAGATGATGCGTTTGGGGTCAAGGCTTCCGTCGAACAGCGAACGTGCGCCCGGTTCGAGCATAAAGTCAAAACGGATGACGTTTTGATACTGCTGGCCTGCGAATTCGTTGAGAAGCCAGGTTTTTCCCGTCTGGCGGGCCCCCTTAAGCAGGAGGGGCTTGCGGTTTGCCCTAGATTTCCAAGCGATGAGTTCGTCCATTAGCTGTCGCTGCATACTGCCTCCTAACGATCATGGTTAGTATAAGACCGTTTCGGTCTTTCCATCGAAAAATGTGGGAGTAAACCACGTTTTTCCATCGAATAATGTGTGAGGCAACCACGTTTTTCCATCGAATAATGTGGGAGTTTAGGTTGGCACCTGGGGACGTTCCTTCTCTGCCGGCAGTTTGGAACACTCCTTGTTTTGGTGCAAATTAGTTACCCTTGCATCAGAAAACGGCGCCCGTCGGCGATGTTGCCGGCGGGCGCCGCTGTCGTGTAGGCGCTATTTGTTAAGTGCGTGCGTTCGAGCTCGCGTGCTACAGCGAGTCGATAAAGCGCTGCTGGGCGGCGCGGCCGGCTTCGTCCCACTTGAAGACGCCGGCGTTGTCGAGCGCGTGGCCAAACACCACGCCGACCTCCTCGTGCAGGATATCGATGGCGTTGTCTGCCGTAAGCTCGTCGGCGCGGCGGGCAAAAACGTCTTCGGCCCATGCGGCGTGGCTGCGGCATAGATCATCGCCCTCGAGCGCGCTAGCAAGGTCGTAGCTGGCATCGGCCTTGGCTGCCAGCAAGTGCTCGCGGACAGCGCCGAGCTCGGGAACCAAGCGCGGCGGCAAAATGGCCAGGCCCATGACCTCGATCAGGCCGATGTTCTCCTTTTTAATGTGGTGGTACTCAGCATGCGGGTGGAATACGCCCAGCGGATGCTCGTCGGTCGTGATGTTGCAGCGAAGCGCCAGGTAGGCCTCGTAGATTTCGCCGCCGGCATTGCCGCGGGAGTCGACGCGGCGGATGACGGGCGTCACGGTGTTGTGCGCCACGCCGTCGGCTGTGTGCGCGATGACGCCCACCGACTCATCGGTCCACTCGCGCCAGGCGAGGATAATCTTCTCGGCGGCGTCGAGCAGCTGGGCGCGGTCGTGCGAGCGCAGCCGCAGCACCGAAAGCGGCCACTGCAACACGGTACCGCTGACCTGGTCAAAGCCGGGCACGTTAAACTGCGAGACTTCGGTGGCATGCATCATGGGGAACTCGTGCGCGCCGCCCTGGAAGTGGTCGTGCGACAGAATCGAGCCGCCCACGATGGGCAGGTCGGCGTTGGAGCCAATAAAGTAGTGCGGGAACAGGTCGACAAAGTCGAGCAGGCAGGTCAGCCCCTTGCGGTCGACGTGCATCGGACGATGCTCGGAGCTCATAGCAATGCAGTGCTCGTTAAAGTACGCGTACGGGCTGTACTGGAAGCCCCAGCGCTCGCCATTAAGCTGAATGGGAATAACGCGTAGGTTCTGACGGGCGGGATGGGTGCCGCCGTCGGCTGCGGCGGAGCGTCCAGGGTAGCCCTCGTTTTCGATGCAGAGTTGGCAGGCGGGATACTTCTCGCCCGTGTTCTTGGCTGCACCTGCCGCGGCGATATCGCGCGGGTCCTTTTCGGGCTTTGACAGGTTGATAGTGATCTCCAGGTCGCCCCAGTTGGTGGGAGTGCTCCATTTGATGTTGCGCGCGATGGCGGCACGGCGCACGTAGCCGGCGTCGCAGCACAGGCCGTAGAACCAGTCGGTCGCGGCGCGGGGCTCGTTGACGCCCATACGTCCGTTGAACTCCTCGTTTACAACTGAAGGCCTCGGCATGAGCGCGCCCATGATGCGCATGGCGATGCGGTCGCGGCCCGATGCCGTGTCCTCGGCGGCGCCGTTGGCAACGGCGGCCTCGGCAAGCGCGGCGAGCGTGCCCTCCAGGTCAAAGTCGGGCAGGGTATCGGGGTGCAAGAGCGAAATCTTCTCGGTCTTGAGCGCCCAGGCCATGTCGAGCGCCGGGCCCATAGCACCGATGCACTCGAGAATGGTGTTATACGCCCAGATGCGATCGTCCTGGCCGATCATCGATCGATGGATGGCATATTCGATGAGGCCCTGCGCGGCCTCGCGCACATCAGTCATTACAGCCATGCCGCGTAAGCCCCCTTGTCAGAGATGGCGTAGTGACGGGCAGAGCCCTCGCCCAGCCAGCCGTTCATCTTGGCAATGAAGGCGTCGACCAGATCGAGCGGCACGAAGGCCTGGATGGTACCGCCAAAGCCGCCGCCGTGAATACGAACGGCGCCACGGCCGTCGAGCACATGCTCGGCAAGAGCAAGTGCGTACATGGAAGGCTGCTCGGCACCCAGTTTGGCAACAACATTCTGCAGGTACATGGCGGAGCTGGCGCCGGACTCGCGCGTCAGGACCAGGAACTGGTCAATGTCGCCGGCGTTCAGGGCCGCCCAGCGCTTATCGACCAGGCCGTTCTCGTACCAGTAGTGAACGGCGCGCAGGCAGGCACGGTCGCCCAGCTTGGCGCGTAGCTCGGGGAGCTTGGCGTCAAAGTCCGCCACGTTTACCTCGCACAGGCGTGCCTTGCCAAACTCGGCAGCGACGTCCTGCATCTCGCGCGGAACGGCGGCGTAGTCGTCGGTAGCTGCCACATGGTCGGCGCCAACCTTAACGAGCACGAGCGCATAACCGTGATCCTCAAAATTGAGCTCGAGCTTCTGGGTTTTAGGCTGAGCCTGGTCCTCAAAGTCCATGTAGGCGAGGCCGCCCAGGCACACAGCGGCCTGGTCCATCAGACCGCAGGGCTTGCCGTAATAGCTGTCTCTTATACACATCTCCGAGCCCACGAGACTCCTGAGCAGCTCGTA
>CABSMV010000144.1 GCA_902478935.1 uncultured Collinsella sp.
GTTCAAGTCCGCATTCCTCGACTACCTGCGCGATTTTCGTGCGCATGTAAATATCGACGCCGTCCCCGAGGGCGAGCTCGTCTTTCCACGCGAGCCCATGGTGCGCGTCACCGGTCCTGCGCTGGAGTGCCAGCTGCTTGAGACGGCGCTGCTCAACATCGTCGGGTTCCAGACACTTGTCGCCACCAAGACGGCGCGAGTGGTGCTGGCGGCGGACGGCCGTCCCGTGGCCGAGTTTGGCCTGCGCCGCGCCCAGGGTCCCGATGGCGGCCTGGCCGTTGCGCGCGCGAGCTACGTTGCCGGCTGCTCCTCTACGTCCAATGTGCTCGCCGGCCGCCGCTACGGTATTCCCGTCTTTGGCACGCATGCGCACAGCTGGGTGATGAGCTTCGATTCCGAGCTCGAGGCCTTCCGCGCCTTTGCCAAGTCGAGCCCCAAGAACTGTACGCTGCTCATCGACACCTATGACGTGCGCGAGGGCTGCGAGCATGCCATTACGGTCGCCAAGGAGATGGAGGCGGTGGGCGAGCGCCTGTCGGCTATTCGCATTGACTCGGGCGATCTCGCCAAGCTCTCCAAGTATGTCCGCGGTCGTTTCGATGCCGAAGGCCTGCCCTATGTGGGGATCTCGGTTTCTAACGATCTGGATGAGTACACGATTCAGTCGCTGCTCGACCAGGGCGCGCCCATCGATAGCTTTGGCGTGGGCACCAAGCTCGCGACCTGCTACGACCAGCCGGCGCTGGGCGGCGTGTACAAGCTTTCCGCCCGCCGTGCGAGCGAGGCCGACCCGTGGACGCCGGTGGTCAAGCTCTCCGAACAGCCCTACAAGCGCACGATCCCGGGCGTGCAGCGCGTGCGCCGTTATTACGACGGCTTTGGCGGCCCGGTCTGCGACATGATCTACGACGAGGACCATCTGGTGGGGGAGGGCGCCGCGCGCGGCAATACCCTCGTGGCCGTGAATGATGCCGCCCTGGTGACCGACGTGTCGGAGCTTGAGTATCGCGAGCTGCTGGTGCCGATCGTGCGCGATGGCAGTGCAGTGGCTCCGCGTGAGAGCATCCAGGACGCGCGCGAGCGCTGTGTTTGGGCGCTCGATCATCTGGACGCAGCTTTCAAGCGCTTCCTGTACCCGCAGACCTATGTGGTGGGCATGGAGCAGGGCCTGGCTCAGGTGCGCGACGAGCTCGTGCGCAAGAACATGGCCGCGGCCTCGGCTTTCCCCTGGGCAAAATGATTCCTTGGGCGGTAGGGGCGAGTCACGCTCCCTTGGCCGCCAGCTCGGCCGTTCGCTGAACAGTTGATTGGTTTGACGTATGACGACTTCTTATAAAACGATGGTGGTAAAGATCGGTTCGTCCACGGTGGTGGGCGCCGATGGCAAGGTCAACCGCGCCTTTATCGGCGGACTTGCCGATCAAGCCGCAGCGCTGCGCAAGCTCGGCTGGCGTCTGGTCGTGGTGAGCTCGGGCGCTATTGCCTGTGGCTATCCCGTGTTGGGCTTCGACCGCAAGCCGGTCGGCGACCTTCCGAGCCTGCAGGCCTGCGCCTCGGCTGGTCAGTGCATCATCTCGTCGGCCTACGACGAGGAGTTCCATGCGCGCGACCTGCTCACCTCGCTCGTGCTGCTCACGCGTCACGACACGGCGCGTCGCACGTCCTACCTGCACGCGCGCGACGCCCTGCTGCGTCTGGTGGAGCTGGGCGTGGTGCCGGTCGTCAACGAGAACGACACCGTTACCGTCGACGAGATCAAGTTTGGCGACAACGACACACTGGCGGCGCTCGTGAGCTGCCTGGTATCTGCCGATCTGTGCGTGACGCTCTCGGACATCGATGGTCTCTATACTGCCAATCCGCATGAGGACCCCACGGCCGAGTTTGTTCCTGTCGTGCATAAGATCGATGCCAAGATTATTGCCTCGGCGGGCGATTCTTCCACATCGGTGGGCACGGGCGGCATGATTACCAAGATCCGCGCGAGCCGCATCCTGATGACGGCGGGCATTCAGAGCGTGATTTGCTCGGGCGAGGAGCCCGATGCGCTCGTGCGCCTCGCCCGCGGCGAGAGCGTGGGCACGCTGTTCGATCCGCCGGCGGAGCGTCTGGACATCGCACCCCGCAAGCTGTGGATCGCGCTGGGCGACAAGGCACATGGGTCGGTGACGGTTGATGATGGTGCTGCGAAGGCGCTGGTTAGCCGTGGCTCTTCCTTGCTTGCGGTGGGTATTCGCGAGGTCGATGGCCAGTTTGCCGAGGGCGATGTGCTCGATGTGTGCGATCCGAGCGGTATGGTCGTCGCCCGCGGTATCGCCGAGGCCGATTCGGACGTGCTGGAACTTGCTGCCGGTCGCCGCCAAGACCAGATTGCCAGCAACCGCCTGCTCGCTAACCTGGCCGAGAAGCCGGCGATACACAGGGATAACTTGATCGTATTTGCATAAAGAAAGACAGCGCTGCGGATCGTTTCCCGCAGCGCTGTCTTTTTCGTGCCGGCACTTGGGGACGTTCCCTTTGTGCCGGCAGGTGGGGACACTCCTTTGTTAGAAGATCCGGCGCAGGTCTCCGCGGTTGAGGGCTTCGTCGAAGAGGTGCTTGAACACCACACTGCCGTGCAGACCGTCGTGCTCGAACTCGTTGGTCACCCAGGCATGCGAGTTGCCCACGCGGCTGAGCGTATCGAGCTGCAGGCCCGAATCCACGTACATGTCGTCGAAATACACCGCGGCCTGGAGCGGCACTTCGTTGCAGGCCAGGCGCTGCGGGTCGTAGATCTTGTCCCAGCTGGTGTCTTCCATCAGCAGGTCCATGGCGGGCTTAAACGGCTTAAGCTCGGGCATCTGCTCAAACATCCACGGGAACATGGCCTCGCCGGTAAACATGAGCGGGCGCGCGAGCGTGTCGAACTCGGCACGATGGGCCTTCTCCTCTGCTGCGGCCCAGCGAATGGGCATGGTGTCGCCGTCGGCGTATATGAATTCCTGTAGCGTCCAGTACAGCGGATTCGTGCGCGTGTTGGTGCGCTCGAAGGCGCGCATCAAAAAGCTGTCGGATACCGAGGAGCCGCAGCTCAGCGTACCGTCGCCAGTAACAAACGCGTGATCGATAATCCAATGCATACGCTCAAAGCTCGGCTTCATGCCAAAGTCGCTGCCCATGAGCTGTAGGCGCTCGACCGTCATCGGCGAGCCGTCGGGCAGCACGGGCTTCTGGGCCTCGAGCGCGTCGGCCAGGGCTGCCACGCGCTCGACGTCAGCGGGATAGCGGTCATAATACTGCTGCGTCTTGGCGGCCATGCGCGGGAAGGTGTGCTCGTAGACCTCGCTGGCGCTTGCCGGCACGTGGGGGATGCCGCCGCAGGTAAAGCTTGCCGCCACGCCTTCGGGGAAGAGCGACAGATAGCTCAACGTCAAAAAGCCGCCGTAGCTCTGCCCGAGTGTGACCCAGGGGTTGCCGCCAAAGCCCACCAGGCGCAGGTACTCAAAATCGCACACGATGGAGCTGGCGAGGTGGCGCTTAAGGAAGTCAGCCTGCGAGCGTGCGGCATCGGAGCCGGCCGCCGTCGCGCGCTCGCCCAGTGCGGCAATCGTGCGCCCGTCTACACAGCTGCTGCGCCCGGTGCCGCGCTGGTCGGGAAGGACCACGCGGAAGTGCTTGACGCCCTCCTCGATCCAGCCGTCGCTTGTGGGCGACAGCGGACGCGGGCTCTCGCCGCCGGGGCCGCCCTGCAAAAACAGGAGCAGTGGCAGATCGTCGTTGATGCGGTCGGGCGCGCAAACCACGCGGTAGAAGAGCTTGATGCTCTCGGGCGCGCCGGCGATGGGTGCCGGCATAGCGCCGCGGCGCATGGTGCTGCCGACGGCCAGGAGCATCGGCTCCAGGCCGCGCCAGTCAAGGGGGACGTCGATGCTGTGCTCCTCGACATAAAGGCCGGGGACGTGGTACGAAGTGATGAGGGCCATGTGAGTCTTCCGTTCGTTGCGGTGTTTCGGGTTGACCAATTCTACCGCCGTGGGCGAGGCCATGCGCAAATCGGCTACCATGGTTGCAAACTTCTAGGAG
>CABSMV010000145.1 GCA_902478935.1 uncultured Collinsella sp.
GAGACAGGTGCGCTGTCCGAGCCGTTTGCTTACAGCATTCCGCAGTCACTCGCCAACGATGCCCAGATCGGCTCCACCGTCCTAGTTCATTTTGGCAACCGTGCGGCCGCGGCCTACATCGTCGACATCGCGCCCGAGCTGGCCGACCTGCAAGGTAACGACGCCCTCGATCCTGCGCGCATCAAGCCTATCGAGGCTATCCTCAGCAAGCCGCTCTTTACCGCCGAGGCCGCCCGTATCGCGCGCTGGATGAGCCGCGAGTACGTCGCAACGCTTTCCGAGTGCCTGCGCCTGTTCTTGCCCCCGGGTGGAAGCCCGCGCGTGGTCAAGGGCGATGACGGCGTGTGGACCGTTGAGCGCCCCGCCGTCAAACCCATCCAAAACCGCTGGGTCATGCTCACGCCCGAGGGTTTCGACTACACGCCGTCCAAGACCGCTGTCCGTCAGCGTCAGCTCATCGAGGCGCTCCAATGCGGCCCGGTCACGACGCGCGACCTCAACCTGCTCTACAACAGCATGTCGGCGACCATTAAGGCGCTCGAAAAACGCGGCGTCGTGGTGGTGGAGGAGCGCCGCGCCTGGCGTGGTTGCAGCGAGCAGACCACGTTGTCCTCGGCGAGCGGCAAGGCCCCGGTGGCACTTACCAACGGTCAGCAGCAGGCCCTCGCGCAGATTGAGCGTGCCCGTTTGGATGCCCATGGCGATGTGGTGCTGGTCGATGGCGTTACCGGTTCCGGTAAAACCGAGGTCTACCTCTCGGCGATTGAGCGCGTGCTTGCAGCCGGCCGTTCGGCCTGCGTGCTTGTGCCCGAGATCTCGCTGACGGCCCAGACCGTCGGCCGCTTCCGCTCGCGCTTTGGCGAGACGGTCGCTGTGTTCCATTCGCGTCTTTCTGCTGGCGAGCGCCTGGACCAGTGGGACATGGTCGCCAGCGGTGCCGCGCGCGTGGTCGTGGGCGCTCGCTCGGCGCTCTTTTGCCCGCTCAGCGACTTAGGCCTCATCATTATCGACGAGGAGCACGAGACCAGCTACAAGCAGGGTTCCAGCCCGCGCTACCATGCGCGCGAGGTGGCTGCCGAGATGGCGCGCCGCTATCGGTGCCCGCTCGTGTTGGGCTCCGCCACGCCCTCGGCAGAGGCCCTCGACCGCTGCCGTCGCGGCACGTACAACGGTGCCGCCTGGACGCGTGTCGAAATGCCCGAACGCCCGGGGCACGCCGTGCTGCCTACGGTTCGCATTGCCGACCTTCGCCGCGAGTTCGCACACGGCAGTCGCTCCATGTTCTCTAAACCGCTGATGGAAGGCCTGGAGCGCGTAGTCGAGCGCCACGAAAAGGCCGTGTTGCTGCACAACCGTCGCGGCTTTGCGCCGTTCCTTATGTGTCGCGAGTGCGGCTGCGTTCCCACCTGCAACCACTGCTCCACCGCGCTCACGTACCACGAGCGCACGCACACGTTGCAGTGCCACACCTGCGGATCGTCCTGGCGCGTGCAGCCGTATCCCGCGCCCACGAGTCGCTGTCCCAAGTGCGGCAGCCGCTACCTGGCAAAAATGGGCCTGGGTACGCAGCAGATCGAGGACGCACTGCACCAGATGTTGCCCGACGACGTCGCCATCATTCGCATGGACGCCGATTCCACGCGCGGCAAGGATGCGCACAAAAAGCTGCTCGAACAGTTCGATGCCGCCGATTGCGCGGTGCTGCTGGGCACCCAGATGATCGCCAAGGGTCTCGACTTTCCCGAGGTTACGCTCGTGGGCGTGGTCAATGCCGACTTTGCGCTGAAGCTCCCCGATTTTAGAGCAGGGGAGCGCGCCTCCGATCTGCTGGAGCAGGTTGCGGGCCGCGCGGGCCGCGGCGATCGCCCCGGCGAGGTTATCATCCAGACCTACCTGCCCGAGGACCCGGTTATTCGCGCCGTCGCCGAGCACGACCGCTCGATCTTTACCGACTACGACCTGGGCCAGCGCCGCGACGCCCTGTATCCGCCGTTCGTGCGCCTGGTCAACATTTTGGTATGGTCGACGAACGCGGATGACGCTCGGGGCCACATCGGTCGCATCTCGAAGCTCCTCAAGCGTCGCTGGCATGCCGCCGCGCCCGACTTTTTGCGGGCGGGCAGCGCCGTGCCCCAGGTGCTTGGTCCGGCTTCGTGTGTAATCGAGAGAGCCAAGGACCGTTACCGCTTCCATCTGCTTGTAAAGTCGCCGGTAGGGTACCATGTCTCTGATGATATCGACGCCTGCCTCAAAGAGGTGGGCTCCGTGCGCGGCGTGAGCGTGAGCGTTGACGTCGATGCCTATGATTTGATGTAACAACCCGAAAGGATGGCCATGGAAGCCAACGGAATCGTACTGTCGCCCGACCCTCGTCTGCGCCAGGAGTGCGCCGTCATCGAGGAGATCACCCCAGCGATCGAGGCGCTTGCCGAGAAGATGAAGAAGATGATGTTCGACAACGGCGGTTGCGGCCTGGCTGCCCCGCAGATCGGTGAGCTCATTCAGCTTGTCACCATCGACTGCGATTACAGCGACAAGAACGACTATGACCCGTATGTGCTCATCAACCCTGTCATTGTTGAGCAGAGCGACCATCTGGTGCCGTTTAGCGAGGGCTGCCTTTCCATCCCTGGCATTAGCTGCGAGATCGAGCGTCCCGATCACGTTGTCGTCGAGGCGTATGACCTGGATGCCAACCTGATTCGCTATGAGGCCACGGGCGATCTGTTCTGCGTGTGCCTACAGCACGAGATCGATCACCTGCACGGCAACACCATGTTCGAGCGACTCAAGCCGATGCAGCGCATCAAGGCAGTCAAGGAGTACCAGGACGCCCTGGCCCGCGGCGCTCGACCGGGCGAGACGGAGTAGGTTTGTCCGTCCCCGGTGCTGAGCGCCCACATATCATCCCGTGCTCAAACATTCTCGCTGCGCTGCGAAACTGCGCGCGGGACGATATGTGGGCGCTCAGCACCGGGGACTGCGTTGTTCTGGCTCGGTTCGCCCGGGTGCCGTTGGGCTAGGGAGGGGCGTCTTCGCTGATAGTCTTTGTTGAGAGGGAGCTGCTTTTATTGCGGCTCTTTCTTTGTTTTTGGGTATATTTGTTCTTGTTGAATTGTTATTGCGGATGGGCTTGGTACTTGGCTTTCCGCTGTTATTTGTAGCCGTCTCGGCTTTGGTTGAGGGGAGACGTTCTTTATGCGTATTGTGTTTATGGGTACGCCTGACTTTTCTGTGCCTTCTTTGACTTCGCTTGTTGAGGCTGGGAATGAGATTGCGCTTGTTATTACTCGCCCTGATGCTGTTCGTGGGCGTGGTAAGAAGCTTGAGCCTTCTCCTGTTAAGTCCAAGGCGCTTGAGCTGGGGCTGCCGGTTATTGAGGCCAATCGTATGACGCCGGAGGTAGTTGAGGCGCTTCAGGCTGCGCAGGCTGATATTTTCTGTGTGGCTGCCTATGGCTGCATTTTGCCTGATGAGGTGCTGCATGTGGCGCCGCTTGGTATTGTGAATGTTCATGCTTCGCTGCTGCCTCGTTGGCGTGGTGCTGCTCCCATTCAGCGTGCCATTCTTGCTGGTGATGAGGTTGCTGGCGTTTCCATTATGCGCATTGGACATGGCGTGGATACGGGCGCTTATTGCGCCCAGGCGTCTACGTCGGTTGCCGGTAAGAATGCTGAGGCGCTCACGATGGAGCTTAGTGAGCTTGGCGGTAAGTTGCTTGCCGATACGCTTCCCTCGCTTGCCGATGGCTCGGCTGTTTGGACTGAGCAGGATGAGTCGCTCGTCACTCATGCTGCCAAGATTTCCAAGCAGGAGATGCGTCTGAATCCGCAGATGGCGGCGCTCGATTGCGTGCGTCATGTGCTCGCTTCGTCCGATACCGCGCCTGCCCGTTGCGTGATTGCCGGTAAGTCGGTTCGTGTGCTCGATGCTGCGCCGGCTGATTTGTCGCTTTGTGAGGGCACTGTTGCCGTCAAGAGCAAGCGTGTTTACCTGGGCCTTTCCGATGGCGCGGTTGAACTGCTCGAGGTTAAGCCCGATGGCAAGCGTGCCATG
>CABSMV010000146.1 GCA_902478935.1 uncultured Collinsella sp.
CCTAGAGTTCGTCGGCAGCGTCAGATGTGTATAAGAGACAGACAACGAAGAGGACCACTACAGCCGCATGGCTCGCGAGGCCGAGGAGTACAGTCGCGAGAAGGTGCTCGAGGAGGCTCGTGCCGCCGTCGAGGAGGCTTCTCGCGAGTCCACCGGTCGTCGTAAGAAGCGCAAGGAGAAGCGCGAGCGCGAGGCTGCAAAGGCTCAGGAGGAGCGCAAGATAGAGGAGGCATTGGCCCAGGGCGTGAACCCCGAGGAGCTCGATGCCATCAAGGTCTCCCAGGGTGTTACGGTCCAGGAGCTCGCCGAGGCGCTCGACGTTCCGGCCAACGACATCATCAAGCGCCTGTTCCTGCTGGGTACGCCGCTCACCATGACGCAGTCCATGTCCGACGACCTCGTCGAGCTCGTCGCCGACGACCTGGGTCGTCAGATCAAGATCATCACCCCCGAGGAGGAGAACACCTTCTCGTTCTACGACGATCCCGCCGACCTTAAGCCGCGCGCCCCGGTCGTCACCGTCATGGGCCACGTCGACCACGGCAAGACGTCGCTGCTCGACTCCATCCGTCACACCGGCGTTGCTGCCGGCGAGGCGGGCGGCATTACGCAGGCCATCGGCGCTTCGCAGGTCATGATCAACGACCGCAAGATCACCTTCATCGATACCCCGGGCCACGCCACCTTTACGGCTATGCGTGCCCGTGGCGCCAAGGTGACCGACATCGTCATTCTGATCGTGGCCGCCGACGACGGCGTCATGCCCCAGACCGTCGAGTCGATCAACCACGCCAAGGCCGCCGGCGTACCCATCGTCGTCGCCGTCAACAAGATCGATAAGCCGGGCGCCAACCCCGACCGTGTGCGTCAGGAGCTCACCGAGTACGGAGTCATCCCCGAGGAGTGGGGCGGACAGAACATGTTCGTCAACATCTCGGCTAAGCAGAAGATCGGTATCGACGAACTTCTGGAGACCGTGCTGCTCCAGGCCGACGTGCTCGAGCTCAAGGCCAACCCGGACACCATTGCCTCCGGCAACGTCCTCGAGGCCAAGCTCGACAAGGGCCGCGGCTCGGTTGCCACCGTGCTCGTGACCCGCGGTACCCTGCACGTGGGCGATACGCTGGTCGCCGGCCTTACCTACGGCCGCGTCCGCGCCATGCTCGACCCCAAGGGCCGCGCCGTCACCGAGGCCGGTCCCTCCGACGCCGTCGAGATTCTGGGCCTGCAGTCCGTGCCCAACGCCGGTGACGAGTTCCGCGTGTTCGAGGACGAGCGCGAGGCACGTGCGCTGGCCGACGAGCGTTCGCTGAAGGCCCGTATCGAGGAGCAGAGCCGCGTCAAGCACGTCACGCTCGAGAACCTCTTCGAGACCATTGCCGACGCCGAGGTCAAGGAGCTCAACCTAATCATCAAGGCCGACGTCCAGGGTTCCATCGAGGCCCTTCAGGACTCGCTCGACAAGATGGATCAGTCCGAGGTTCGCATCAACACGATCCACTCCGCCGTTGGCGCAATCAACGAGACCGACGTCGTTCTGGCCGACGCCTCCAACGCCATCATCATCGGCTTTGGCGTCCGTCCCGACGGTAAGGCCCGCTCCGCCGCCGAGCGCGAGGGCGTCGAGATCCGTTGCTACGACGTCATCTACAAGTGCCTCGAGGAGCTTGACGCCGCCCGTATCGGCATGCTCAAGCCCACCGAGGTCGAGGTCGCCACGGGTACCGCGACTGTCCTGGACACCTTCAAGGTGCCCAAAGTCGGTATCGCCGCCGGTGTCCGCGTCGAAGAGGGCGAGATCGCCGCGACCGATTCCGTGCGTCTGGTGCGCGACGGCATCGTGGTCTTCAACGGCAAGATCGCCTCGATGCGCCACTACAAGGATGAGGCCAAGAGCCTCAAGAGCGGTTCCGAGGGCGGCATTGGCCTGGAGAACTTCCAGGACATCAAGCCCGGAGACCAGATCGAGGGTTACCGCATCGACCAGGTTGCCCGTACCGAGTAGGGGGTAGCGCTATGAAGCAAACGCAGGCAACCCGCCGTCTGGGCGAGCAGCTTCGCGAGAAGCTTGGTTATATCCTGCTCTTTGAGGTTTCCGATCCGCGTCTCGACCTGGTTACTTTGACTGCGGTCGAGGTCGCGGTGGACCGTTCGTTCGCGCGTGTGTACGTGTCGTGCGATGCGAGCCGCTACGACGAGGTCATGGAGGCGCTCGCAAGCGCCAAGGGCCGTATTCGCAGTCTGTTGGCTCGCTCTCTCGATTGGCGTGTTACGCCCGAGCTCGATTTTCGCATCGATCGCTCGACCGATGAAGCCGAGCGCATCACGCGTGCGCTGGAAAACGTTCCCGCCACGCTTGCGATCGAAAAGGACGAGGACGGCTATCCGATAGCGGATGCCGCCCAGGAGGCAGCTTTAGATGACTAATTCCGCCGACCTCGCCTCGTGCGAGTCTGCAGATATTCAGCGACGCATCCTCGAGCTCATCGAGGGTGCGTCCTACATTGCGATTTCGGGACACACTTCTCCCGACGGCGACGCTCTGGGCTCAGTGCTGGGTCTGGGTCTCTCGCTTATGAAGTTTTTCCCCAACAAGGATATTGCGTTGCTGCTGTCAGACGATGACCCGGTTCCGCGCATCTACCGCTTTATGGAAGGCTCCGATCGCCTGGTGCCGGCATCTGCGTACACCGGCAATCCGGACCTGTTCATCTCGGTGGACGTGCCGGTCGTCGAGCGCCTCAACAACTCGGCCGAGGTGCTTCGCCGCTCCAAGCATGTGGTGTGCTTCGATCACCATCCGGCGCGCGAGGAGTTTGCCGAGCTCAGTCTGAGGCGCGTCGATGCCGCGGCCTGCGCCATGATCATCGACCGTTTCTTGGACAATTGCGGCATTGTCGCACGTGATGGCGTTGCGACCTGCCTGCTGTGTGGCTTGGTTACCGATACCGGCCGTTTTCAGTACCAAAACGCCGATGCCGCCGCGTTCCATGCGGCCTCGCGCCTGGTGGCGCACGGTGCCGATCCGGCGCGCGTTGCGCTCGAGGTCTACCAGAGCATGCGCGTTGAGTTTTTGCACCTCAAGTCCATTGTCATGGGTCGCATTAAGACGGTCGCGCATGGGCGCGTGGCGTATAGCTATGCCTACCAGAGCGACCTTGAGGCCTGCGGTGTCACCTCGGACGAGTGCGACGGCCTGGTCGATGTGGTGCGTTCGGTGATGGGCGTCGAGGTTTGCATGTTCTTAAAGGGCATTGAGGGCGATACCAAGGTGCGTGGCAACCTGCGCTCCAAGGGTGACCTCGATGTGTCCGAGATTGCTGCTAACTTTGGCGGTGGCGGGCATCATGCCGCCGCCGGCTTTTCCAACAACGGAACAATTCGCGAGACGCTCGCCGTGGCACTTCCCATGCTGGCCGAGCTGGTGGGGGAGGATCCCGCTTCGGTGACCGTCGAGCTCTAACTTATTGGATGGTACATGGCTCGTCGTACGCCTTCTCAATTGAATATGCTGCTCGCCGTCGATAAGCCGGTGGGCTGCACGTCCCATGACGTGGTCTCGCAATGCCGACGCGCTCTCCATGAGCGGCGCGTCGGCCATGCCGGTACGCTCGACCCCATGGCATCGGGTGTCATGGTTGTGGGCGTGGGCCAGGCCACCCGTCTGCTGGGTATGCTCACGCTCGATACCAAAAGCTACGTCGCCGACATCTCGTTTGGCGCCGAGACTAATACCGATGACGCGGAGGGCGAGGCGGTCCGCACGGTGGCTGTTGCCGACGAGCTCCGCGATCCTGCCTATGCGCGTGAGCGCTTGGCCGCCATGCTGGGTCCGCAGATGCAGGTGCCGCCGGCGTTTTCGGCTATCTCGGTCAATGGCGTTCGCGCCTACAAGTCTGCTCGCGCGGGTAATGCGGTGGACCTACCTCCGCGCCCCGTCGAGGTCTATGCCGCTGACCTGATCGCCGTGGGCGGCGAAGGTGATGCGTGCGTGTGGACCGTGGCGTTCTCGGTGAGCAAGGGCACCTATATCCTGTCTCTTATACA
>CABSMV010000147.1 GCA_902478935.1 uncultured Collinsella sp.
ATGTGTATAAGAGACAGAAAAAACACCTTGCCAAATAGGAGCGTCAGGACGCAAAGAGGCTCCGCAGCGCGAAGCGCGATGCGGAGCCTCTTTGCATGTCCGAGGACGTTCCGGAGAGAAGCCCCCGTCCCGCCCCCGGATTCCCGGTGGGAGTATTAGACCTTGTCGGCCTTAGTACATACCGCCGCCCTGCTGACCAGCGGTAGCAGCAGCGATAGCGTCCTCAAGCTGAGTGTTCTTGGGCACATCGGAGACGGTAGCCTCGGTGATGAGGATCAGGCTGGCGACAGAAGCAGCGTTCTGAAGGGTGACGCGGCTGACCTTGACGGGGTCGAGGACGCCCATCTCGATCATGTCGCCCCACTCGCCGTTGGCAGAGTTGAGACCCTGGCCGGCGGGCAGCTCGGCGACCTTGTCGACCACGACAGCGCCCTCAAAGCCAGCGTTCTTGGCGATGGTGGCGACCGGAGCGGTCAGAGCCTTCTTGACGATGTCGACGCCGATCTTCTCCTCGGGGTCATCGATCTCGACGGCATCGAGCGCAGGAGCAGCGTCCATGAAGGCGACGCCGCCGCCAGCGACAATGCCCTCCTCGACAGCAGCGCGGGTGGCCTGCAGGGCGTCCTCGACGCGATGCTTGATCTCCTTGAGCTCGGACTCGGTAGCAGCGCCGACCTTGATGACGGCAACGCCACCGGAGAGCTTGGCCAGGCGCTCCTGGAGCTTCTCACGGTCGAAGTCAGAGGTGGTGTTCTCCATCTCGCCCTTAATCTGAGCGATACGGGCGTCGATGGCCTCCTTGGAGCCAGCGCCGCCGACGACGACGGTGTTGTCCTTAGAGATGGTGACGGACTTAGCGGTACCGAGCATATCGGCGGTGATGTCAGCGACCTTCACGCCCAACTCGTCCAGGGCAGCCTGGCCACCGGTGAGGACGGCGATGTCCTCGAGAATGCGCTTGCGGCGATCGCCGTAGCCCGGGGCCTTGACGGCGCAGACGTTGAGGGCGCCACGGATCTTGTTGAGGACCAGGGTAGGCAGAGCTTCGCCGTCGATGTCCTCAGCGATGATGAGCAGGCCACGGCCAGCGCGCTGGACAGCCTCGAGAACGGGCATGATGTCCTGAACGCTGGAGATCTTCTGGTCGGTGATGAGGATGTACGGATCCTTCATCACGGCCTCCATGCGGTCGTTATCCGTGACGAAGTAAGCGGAGACATAGCCCTTGTCGAACTGCATGCCCTCGACGGTGTCGATGGTGATGTCGAACGTCTGGGAATCCTCGACGGTGATGACGCCGTCCTTGCCCACGACCTCCATGGCCTCGGCGATCTTCTCGCCGACCTCGGGGTCACCGGCAGAGATGGTGCCGACGGAAGCAATCTGCTCCTTGGTCTCGACCGGCTTAGCCTGCTTCTTCATCTCGGCGACGGCGGCGTTGACGGCCTTGTCGATGCCGCGACGGATGGCCAGCGGGTTGGCGCCAGCGGCGACGTTGCGCAGACCATCGTTGACGATGGCCTGAGCGAGCAGAGTTGCGGTGGTGGTGCCGTCACCCACGGTGTCGTTGGTCTTGGTGGCAACCTCCTTCACCAGCTGAGCGCCCATGTTCTCGATGTTGTCCTCGAGCTCGATCTCCTTGGCGACGGAAACGCCGTCGTTGGTGATGGTCGGGGCACCGAACGTGCGCTGCAGCGCAACGTAGCGACCCTTGGGGCCCATGGTGACGGTAACGGCGTCGGCCAGAGTGTTGACGCCCTTGGCGAGCTTAGCGCGGGCATCGGTGTTGAACGTAATGTTCTTTGCCATGGTAGGTAATCCTCCAAAAGAAATGTGACTCGCGTCGCCGCTTCCGAGTCCTATGCGGCGGACGCGTTCAAAGACGAATCAGAGATTCTGACGAGACTAGGCCTCGACGACAGCGTAGATGTCGTCGGCGCGCATCAGCAGATACTTCTCGCCGTCGACCTTGACCTCGTTGCCACCGAACTTACCGTAAATAACAACGTCACCGACCTTGACGTCCATGGGGATGCGCTCACCCTTGTCGTTGACCTTGCCGGCGCCAACGGCAACGATGGTGCCGCGCTGCGGCTTCTCCTGAGCGTTGCTGGCGATATACAGACCAGAAGCGGTCTTCTGCTCGGCCTCGTCGGGCTTGACCAGAACACGATCTGCAAGCGGCTTCAAAGACGACATGCTTGTCTCCTCCTTTTTGGGCCGCGCGGTTATACCACGCGAATTAACCCTTTTTGTTTGCGTACGCGTTGAATGGTACCCACGAATGGCGGGTTATACAACACGGAGTCAAAAAATCTTATTTTTTGGCACTTAGATTTTCTGAATGCCGGGGGATAACTTAGCGGTGGCTCCCGGGGCGGACCGGAGGGCATGAAGTTTGCTGCTCTACAGTCCTGTGCAAGACGGAAAGCACATTAAGTGCTTTCCTTTGCGTGCGGAACTCGCGACAAACTTCATGCCCTCCGGTCCGCCCCGGGAGCTAGGTTAACTAATTCAGGCCCGGCATTCAGAAAAGTCAGTGCAGCAAAATGGCGATGCAGATGTTGCGAACAAGAAAGGGGCACGTTGCTGAAACGTGCCCCCTATGAGTGGGGTATGAGGCTAGCGCTCGTAGATTACGTTACCTGCCAGGTAGGTGGCCTGAACCTTGGTGGCCTGGAGCTCTTGGGGGTCGATGGTGAGCGGGTTTTGGTCCAGGACTACCAGGTCGGCATACTTGCCGGGCTCCAAGCTGCCGAGGTTTTGCTCGTCGCCTGCCGCATAGGCGCTACCCAGGGTGTAGTTGCGCAGGGCTGTAGCCGCATCGATGCGCTCGCTGGGAAGCCAGCCGCCCTCGGGCCAGTGGCTGCGAGGGTCTTGGCGCGTGATGGCCGTGTAGAGCACGTTCATGCTGGTAACGGCTGTGATGGGGCTATCGGTGCCGAAGGCTTGGCGGATGCCGCGCTGCTTATAGGTCGCAAACGGCCACATGATGCGGCTGCGCTCCAGGCCCAGGTCGCGCTCCGGGCCACCCGGGTCGAGCGTGATGTGGCAGGGCTGGCTCGAGGCAACGACGTTAAGCTTGCGCAGGCGATCGATGTCCTCGGGCAAGAGGTTCTCCAGATGCTCGAGTGTGTTATGGCCGTGCTGGGGCAGGCCGTACAGGTCGGCGGCCTCCTCAAAGATATCCAGCGCGGCATGAATCGCACCGTCGCCAATAACGTGGATGCGCACGGTGTGGCCGCGCTCCGCGGCAGCGAGGACCAGCTTGCGCATACGCTCGGCAGGAACCGTCAGACGGCCCTGGTCGCCCGGGAAGCGCGGATTGGTATAGGGCTCGGTGAGATATGCCGTGTGTTCGCTCGACACACCGTCGAAAAACTGTTTAAAGCCTGGCGCCGAGAGCAGCGCGTTGTTTGCGTAGCGGGTCTGGAGTTCTTCCAAGCGCGATTGGTCATCCAGCAGCGTGGGGAACAGATGGGCGCGGATGCCCAGCTTGCCGGCGGCTTGCAGCTTGTCGTAAACATCGTCGCGAATAAAGTCACAGCCCGGCATGGGCATGAGCGACATATCGCAGATTGAGGTGATGCCTTGCTCGGCCATACGCTTCATCTGGTCGGCGTAAGCGCTCGCGATGCGGTCCTCGCCCAGCCATTCAAGACAGCGCGGCAACAGCTGCATAGCAGCTGCCTCGTGAGCAATGCCCGTGAGCTCGCCGTTTGCATCCTTGTCGTAGCAGCCGCCCGCTGGTGGCTCGCTGCCGCGCGTGACGCCGAGCGCCTCGAGTGCGCGGCTGTTGAGCCAAAGCGTGTGCCCGTCGCCCGAATACATAACACAGGGACGATCGGGGAATGCCGCATCGAGCGACGCCTTGGTAGGATGCTCGGGCGGGTCCCAACGGTAGTCGCGCCAGCCCTGCGTCACAACCCAAGCGTCGTCGGGCAGGTCCTGGGAAAACTCGAGCGCATGTTGCACCAGCGCCGCCTCGGACGTGCCCATATCCATAAGCATGTACGG
>CABSMV010000148.1 GCA_902478935.1 uncultured Collinsella sp.
AGATGCTCAGGAGTCTCGTGGGCTCGGAGATGTGTATAAGAGACAGGTACCGGTCAGAACGGTGTTCATAAACCGCTTAAAGACAGGTAGGTTGGTGCTGTCGCCCAGCAGGTCTGTGCCGTATTTTTGGATGGGGATCTCGCCCGCGGAATAGCCGGTCCACAGGGCGCACGCCAGCTGCGGGGTATAGCCGCAGAACCACAGGTTGGTGGTGTTGTCGGTGGTGCCCGTCTTGCCGGCATAGGGCTGGTTGACGCTCAGGGCACCGGCAGCACCCGTACCGCCGCCCTGCATGACGCCGGACAGAACATCGGTGACCGCGGCGGCCTCGCCCTCGGTAAGCACCTGTGAGGGATTGTCGGTGTGCTGGTACAGCACCGAACCGGTACGAGAGTCAATCTCGGTGATGGCGATCGGCTGGCGATAGTAGCCGCCGTTGGCAAACGTCGCGTAGGCGGCGGCCATCTCGAGCGGCGAGATCGAGCCGGTGCCGAGGGTCATGACGGGAACGTCCTCGATGTTGTCCTTGGCGGGATCGATGCCGAGCTTTTTGACGAGCGAGATGATCTTGCTGTTGCCGACGGCTTCCGCCATCTGGATGTAGCCGGTGTTGGAGGAGTATGCCGTCGCCTGCTTAAGCGTGATGTTGCCATAGCTATGGTTGGCGTAGTTTTGGACCTCGGTCGTGGTGCCCTTGGCCTTGAGCGGCGAGTTGCAGTTGAGGGTGACGTTGGGGTTCATGCCGTTTTGGATGGCAGTTGCCAGCGTAAAGGCCTTGAAGGTGGAGCCGACGGGACGCTTGGCCGTGGCATGGTTTACGTGGTTCTCGTCGGCGTTGTAGTCGTAGCCGCCCACCATGCACTTGATGTAGCCGGTCTTGGGGTCGACGACGACCATGCCCATGTCCAGGCCGTCGAGTGAGAGTGTGTCGAGCTGCTCGCGGACGGCATTCTCTGCCACCTGCTGCATCGTGGGGTCGATGGTGGTCTTGACGGTCAGGCCGCCCTTAAAGAGCACGTCGGTCGAGAACTCCTGCTCCAGCAGCTGCTTAACATAGGCGACAAAGTAGGGCTGCGAGTATACGTCGACGCCGCTGCCCGAAATCTCGGTCACGTTGAGGGCGATGGGCTCGGCCTGTGCGGCATCGTGCTCCTCCTGCGTGATGTGGCCCAGGCGCAACATGTTGTCAAGGACCTTGTTGCGACGGGACAGCGCCAGGTCGGGGTTGACCGTGGGGTCGTACTGCGAGGGCGAGTTGGGAAGGCCGATGAGCAGCGCGGCCTCGCTCAGGGTGAGGTCGGCGGCGCTCTTGGACAGGTAGGTCTCGGCTGCGGCCTCGATGCCGTAGGCGCCGTGGCCGTAATAGATGGTGTTGAGGTACATCATGAGGATCTCGTCTTTGGAGTACATGTCCTCCATCTTGATGGCGATGTAGGCCTCGCGCACCTTACGCTCGATGGTCGAGTCGAACTGCTCCTCCTGCAGGATGGTGTTGCGCACCAGCTGCTGGGTGATAGTCGAGGCGCCTTCGTGCCCGCCGCCGAGGGTTGCCACCGCAGCACGCGCGATACCCCACAGGTCGATACCGCCGTGCTCGTAGAAGCGCTCGTCCTCGACGTCAACGGTGCCCTGCAGCACGTAGGGGGAGACCTCGTCCTTGGTGATGGACTTGCGGTTTTGCGTGTAGAAGCTCGCGATCTTGTTGCCGTTGCAGTCGACGATCTCGGTGGGCTCGCTCACCAGATAGGCATTGTCGTCGGTGTAGTCGGGCAGATCGGACAGCCAGCGGTTGACGTTGCCGACCATGCCGATGCCAAACGCCACGCCCGCAATCAGCAAAAAGCCCAAAAACGAGAGCAGGATTATGGGCAGGGCATGCGTCTTTGAACGGCTGCGTCCCTGTCGTTGGCGAGGACCCATATATTGACCTCCAGGTATGTCGTGCCGGACGGCGGATGTGCCGTCGGGGCAGGATGGACATAAGTTATTACACGATAAACCAAACGGGGCGCGCGAGGCCTCGTGTATGCTGGAAGACGGCATTTTTCAGAGTGAATGCATACCTTGGTAAGGAGTTTGCCGATGGCGATTCGGACGATGGGGCCGAGCGGACAATACGAGACTGGATTGGATGCTGCCGGTGCGGCGCTGCCCGAGCTGCTGGCGCCGGCGGGCGGGCTCGACCAGATGCTTGCTGCCATCGCCGCGGGTGCGGATGCCATCTATGCGGGGTTGGGCGGCTTTAACGCCCGTGTGAGCGCTCATGGCTTTACGGATGACGAGTTTGCGCGCGGTTGTGCCGTGGCGCATGCCCATGGCGTGCATGTGTACGTGACGCTCAACGTGTTCGTGTTTGACGATGAGTTGTCCGACGCGGTGGCGTTGGGAGCCCATGCACTGGAGCTGGGCGCCGATGCTCTGATTGTCGCCGATGCCGGGTTGGCCTGCGCGCTGCGCGCGGCGATTCCCGGGGTCGAGATTCACCTGTCTACGCAGGCGGGCGTTCACAGCGAAGGTGCCGTGCGGCTTGCCGCCGATGAGCTGGGAGTCGAGCGCGTGACGACGGCACGCGAGCTGGCGGTCGACGAGATTGCGGCGCTATGTGCCACGGGCGTGCCCATCGAGGTATTCTGCCACGGTGCGATTTGCATCGGCTATTCGGGGGCGTGCGAGTTTTCGGCCCTGCGGCGTGGGCGCTCGGCGATGCGCGGCGACTGCACGCAGCCGTGCCGTCTGGCGTACGACCTGGTGGACGAGGCGGGACAGAGCGTTGTTGCCGTCGAGGGAGATCGCCTGCTGTGCCCGCGCGACTATCTGGGTATTGCACATCTGCCCGAGCTTGTAGATGCCGGCGTGGCGTCGCTCAAGATCGAGGGGCGCATGAAGAACCCCGATTACGTATTCAACGTGGTGCGGGTGTGGCGCCGGGCACTCGATATGCTGCGCGACGGCGCGTGGGACCCCGGTGCCGTGGAAGGGCTTGAGCGTGAGCTGGGAAGGTCGTTTAACCGTGGGTTTACCGATGCGTACCTGCGAGGGCGTTCGGGTGCCGAGCTGATGAGCTTTGAGCGTGCGATTAACCAGGGCGTGCGCGTGGGGCGCTTGGTCGCTGTGGGCCACGAAGAGGTGACCGTTGAGCTCGACGCCGCCGTGGCGGCGGGTGACATGCTCGAGATCCGGTTTTATCCGGGTGTCGACGCGCGTCCCGATGTGCCCAAGCGCTGGCCGCAGGTGCCCTGCCCGGTGGATGCCGCAGCGGGGAAGCGCGTCGTCGTGCATTGCAAGCGTAAGGTGGACACGGGCTGCGAGGTGTACCTGATTCGCAGTGCCGGCGTGTTGGATCAGACGGCGGCAGTGTTGGAGCGCATGCGGGCCGAGGCGGATGCGATTGCGCCCGTTGCGCGTGCCGTTGAGGTGCTGCCCTTTGAGGGCGTTGCGGTGGATGGCGGTGCGTCGACGGAGTTGGTGGAGTGCGCGGTTCCCACTCGCATGGTTTTTGCTTGGCAGCTGATGGATGCCGACCCGCGCGGAGAACTCGATTTGTCCGACGCCGTTGTGGTGCTTGACGAGGTGTGCCGCACGGGTGACGCTGACTGGACCCGCTCACTGATGCAGCGTGCCGGGCGCATCGTCTGCCGCAACCTGGGGCAGGTGGCGATCGCTCGCGAGCTGGGCGTGACGTTTGACGTGGCGGCGCCGGTGCTCTGCGCGAATCGGGCCACGCTTACCTGGCTGCGCGGATTCGGTGCGGGGCGGGTGTACTTGCCGGCCGAGTTGCTCGGCAATGATGCGGAGCGTATTGCCGAACTGGCTGCTGAACCCGGTGTCTTGGGTCCGGTCGACGCCGACCGTCCCGAGCTTATGGTGTGCGAGCACTGCCTGCTGACCGCCGAGGGCGTCTGCGCCACCGATGCGACGGGACAGGTCCGTTGCCGCGACTGCTTGCGTCGTCGGCAGGCACGCTATCTGGTCGAGCGTGACGGTACACGTCCTGTCTCTTATACACATCTCC
>CABSMV010000149.1 GCA_902478935.1 uncultured Collinsella sp.
TTGGCGAAAATGCGTTGGTGGAAATGGTGAAAATTATATTGACGCTAACAGCATGGAGGACTGCGAGCGCCTGCTCGACGGCTTCCTGACATTCAGCGGGCGCGAGGTGCTCAAGGGCCTCGGCAACCGCAACAAGAAGACGGCGGACAAGATCGCCAAGGAGCGCTTCCATGAGTTCCAGAAGCTCCAGGACAAGGCCTACGAGAACGACTTCGAGCGCATGACGAAGCGTCTGAACGGCAAGGCGTGACGGGCACAAGGGCCCATCAAAACGCCAGTTGTTCCCCATTTTCGTGGGGTCGCGAAAATGGGCGACGGCTTGACCGCGCCGACGGCAAACGGTAATTTGGACAGCGGTATTGACGCAGGGACCCCACGGGGCCAGCGTCCAAAGGAAAGGCGGCTGTCCCCGAGGACAGTCGCCTTTCTTCGTCTATGAGCATCCCAACGAGAGGACAGAATTATCCACCGAGGTGATTCGGATATGGAGACATGTGATGGAGCGTAAAACAATAACCTTCAAATTCGAGGGCGACCTGGAAGGGGTCTCAGTCGGCACGTTCACCGCGGCGCTCCTCGGCTACTCGAGGGCCGTACAGGCTTCGGCAAGAGAACTTGATCCGAATGCGGTCATCGACGTCGAGATAACCGCAACTCGCCCCGGCTGCCTGGAAGCCATTCTCCAGGCGGTCGTAAAAGACCTGCCAGGCATACTTGGGACGCTGAGCCAAACGAGCGATCAGCTCGAGCCGGTGCTGAGTGCCTTCAAGGGCTATCTCGAGCTCCGCCGGTTCCTCGGCAAGAACGGAGCACCGAAAAGCGTCGAGCGCGTTGGCGACGGCATCTCGGTAACCGCTGGCAACAACTCAGTCATCAATATCACGCAGAACGTCTATAAGGTCAGTGGCTCCAATGAGGTCGACTCCGCTGTCTCGTCAATGTTCGGCGCGCTCGCGGACAACGAGAAGATCGGCGGCCTATCGATAAGCGGAGACGGTGTCGACGGCTTCGAATCTTCACGAGACGACTTCGAAGACATCAGGACGGCGCCCAAGTGCGAGACGGAGCAGGAGCGCGACGTCATCATGAAGGGTCAGCACCTCAACGTCGCGAAACCCGTGCTCGAGTACAGCGACAAGCGCAAATGGGAACTCTACTGGAACGGCCAGAAGCTCTCGGCGAACATGGGGGACTTCGACTTCCTCGGCCAGCTCGCGAGGCGTGAACGCACGTTCGGCATCGGGGACGACATGATTGCGGACCTGTTGCTCCGTCAACGACGGAACGAGATCGGAGCATGGGAGAACAAGTCCGTGAGGATAACCAAGGTCCATGACCTCAGACCCGCTCCAGAAGACCAGAAGCTTCTATAGCAAACTGCGCTAGAGCCCAACCAAGCCGTCAAAGCGCTTTTGACGACTCCAGACATAAAGAAACCCCACCGCGCACGGCTGGAACCTTGGCGCGTTGGGGTGATAGCAAGGATGCCGGAGTAACACGGAGATAGCTCCGGGCAGCCTTGGGACATTATATGACACGCAAGCAGAGGCGCCGCGCGTGGGGCTCAATCACCGAGGCCAAGCGTGGCAAGAAATACATCCTCCGATGGCAGGAGAACACGCCGCGCGGACGCAAACGTAAGACCATGACGGTATACGGCACCTATCGCGAGGCATGCGCCGAACTCGACCGCATCCACGTCGAGCGTGCCGATGACAAGCCGGTGCCGACCATCGCCCAGGCATACGGCACATGGCTCGAGCCGACCATGGCGGCACAGGTCGCGGCGGGCACGCTCGCGCCGAACACCCGCAGCCTCGTCACAAGGTCGTGGCCGAACTATGTCGGCCCCGCTGGGGCTCGATGCCGGTCGACCAGCTGCGCCCCGTGCACCTGCAGGAATGACTCCTGTCTCTCCCCGCAGCAACGGCAGACACTGCGCTACTCACCCTGCGCAAGATTTACGGAACCGTGTCGGGCTTTGTCGTGCTGCCCATCGACCCATTTGCCGCAACTGTGAAATACACCATGCCCACCCGCAAGACGCGCGAGCGCTCCAAGCGCCTGTATACGCTTGCCGAGGTAAGGGACATTCTGGGACGCCTGCGCGGAACCTCGCTCGAGGCGCCGTTCATCATAGCGTGCTTTGGCTCATACCGGTCGGGTGAGCCGCTGGGCATCTGCACCGACGAGTTTCTGCCGTTTGCGATGGAATCCACAACGCTCGCAACGGTCGACCTCGTGCGCGAGACGGAGCAAGCAGGCATCGAGCCCACGGCGGACGGCGTACTCAAGACGCGGAAGTCCATACGCACAGTCGTGGTGCTGCCGGATGCCGCTGGGCGCCTGCTCGAAATTGCAGACGAGCGCCGCGCGGCAGGCTCCGAGTGGCTAGCAGATCGCGGGGACGGACTGCCCATGAACCGAGGGATGTGCAATCATAGATGGAAGAAGTGGTGCGCAGCCGAGGGTATCGAACACATCCCGTGGTCGAACCTTCGCAACTCGTGGCGAACCATCTGCGAGATGGAGCTGCACATGCCCTGGGACCTCATGGAAATGCTCACGGGACACTCCCCGCCGGGCGTGTCGGGGCGACATTATATTCGTCCCTCCCGTGAGCAGGTGGCGCGTTCCGTTTGCGACGCACTTGGGATAAATTGGGATATTTCCCAACAAACCAGCAGGTAAAACGGGCGCGGTTAATAGTGGCAGATTTAGATGAACCAATCAGTCGATTTCGAATGTCTAAATCTGTAACAGTTAGACCGGTTTTTGCCGAGTTGTTGTTACAGATTGAGACATTCGGCTTGACGTTTTCCTTTGTCTCAATCTGTAACAGTTAGCTGATGATTTGGGTTGTAGATGTTACAGATTGAGATTGAAGTCGGGGAGAGATTCCTCAGTCTAAATCTGTAACATCTGGACCTGTTTAAGCTACGTAACTGTTACAGATTGAGACATTGGGTCTGGAAGTTTCCGTTTGTCTCAATCTGTAACAGTTAGAAGAGAATTCCGCTCCCACCTGTTACAGATTGAGATGTTTGTGTCCGCGCCGGCCCCGTACCCAGCCGTAGCCCCATATAAACAAACCCCGTGGTAAACTTGACCGGACTGTAAATATTCCGAAAGGTACCCGTAATGTCCAAGTACATCTCCGAGCTCATGTCGCCGCAGCTTATGGGCGTCGTCTATGCCTTCGTTGGCTTTATTATCGCCCTGTATGTGCTGTCGGTCGTCTATGTGTTCATCGACGCTCGCCGCCGCGGCGCCAGCGCTTACGTGGCATGGGGCATCATCGCCCTCATCCCGTTTGTAGGCCTCATTGCCTACCTGGTCCTGCGCCCGCACTCCTACGCCTCCGACCGCGAGGAGCAGGAGCTGGACATGGCCCTGCGCGAGCGCCAGCTTGCCCAGTACGGCACCTGCCCGCAGTGCGGCGCGCCCATCGAGAAGGACTTCGTTGTCTGCCCCGTGTGCGACACCCAGGTTCGCAACGTCTGCCCCAGTTGCCATCGCCCGCTCGATGCGCACTGGAAGGTCTGCCCCTACTGCCGAACTCGCATCCAGTAACGCATCCATCGCCGGGCCGGCCGCAAGCTACGGGCACACCGCAAGCCACACGCGCAACCCGCCCCCACACGATGAAGCATGCGTAGAAAATCGCCCGCCGTGCCATTAAGGTGCGGCGGGCGCTTGTATACCAAGGCAACCTGCCTATAATGATGCAAGTCAAAAACGCCGAGCGCATCGCACGCACTTGCATCAGGCATCCGAGAGGAGAAAACATACCCATGAAGGCACTCTACAATGACGGTTCGGTGGCCGAGCTCCCGCAGGACGAGGTCACGCACGTCATCCGCCACTCCGCCGCGCACATCATGGCGCAGGCCATCAAGCGCCTCTATCCCGAGGCCGACTTTGCCTACGGCCTGTCTCTTATACACATCTCCGAGCCCACGAGACTCCTGAGCATCTC
>CABSMV010000150.1 GCA_902478935.1 uncultured Collinsella sp.
TTCGCCTGCCGCGGTAGGAAGCCCCTCGGCATAAATAAAGGGATAGGGCCACGCAGCCCTATCCCTTTTTGCTAGCTATGACAGCTTGTGCGCTACTCGCGGCACAGGTGCACGGCGAAGCCGGCGAACTCGCGCTTAAAGTACACGAGCTTGGTACCACCGTCGGGTAGCAGCGCGCGCGACTCCTCGTTGACCTCGAGCCCGCGCTCGGCAAACCACTTCTCAGCTGCATCGATGTCGTTAACGGCAAAGCCGATGTGGCCTTTGGTGCCACGACCGTTCTGCTTCATGACCTCGACCAGCGAATCGTTAAAGTACGAAACCGGGGTCTCGATAACAGGCAGGCCCATCATCGTCGAGAACAGCTCCGCGATCTCCAGGGCGTCTGCCGGGTCGGCGGCGTTAATGCCCACATGGGCAACGCGCATGCCAAAGAGCTCGACCGGGTTGACGTTCTGCTCACTCATACAGGCAGTGCCTACTGAGCCATGACGTCGAGAACGGCCTTCTCGGCAGCGACGCGGTTCATGCCGGTCATGAAGGGCACGCCACTCACGTACGGGCAGGTGAGGCCCTCGGGGGCAACGGTGGTGGCGATCAGCAGGTCAGCGCCCTCGTCGCAGTAGTCCTTGGCCTCGGAGATGGCGCACTGCACGATCTCGTACTTGTCGGCGTAACCGTTGGCGTCGAGCAAGGTGGCGACCTTCTGGGCAACGAGTGTGGAAGTAGCAGCGCCAGCACCGCAAGCCAAAACGATCTTCTTCATAGGTAATGTCTCCCTTCATGGTTTACTTTAGGTAAGTGTACCGCAGCGAGCGATGGCACTCAGCCTCGATGAGCTTTTATGCCAGTTTGCTTGCACGCCGCGTATAATACATCTAGTACGTGTTGTCATACCGCTCGCTTTAAGAGCGACTAAGGACTCTGAAATGCCCGATTCCCGCACCCTCTGGACCGCCGTCGTTATCATCTGCATCGCCGTGTCGGTGTTCTTTAGCGTCAAAAAACGCACCACGTTTAAGCGCCTGCAGCAGCTTATGGCTGCCAAGCAGTGGGACGAGTTCGATCGCTTGCTCGACGCCAAACTCACCAGTATGCTGTACCCGCGCTATAACCGCGACTACCTGCGCCTGAACTCCTATCTGCTGCGCGAGGACCACGAGCACGCCAGCGAGATGTTCGACCTGCTGCTGGGACTCAACCTCCCCAAGATGCAGCGCGTCGACCTGGTGATTAAGGCCTTTAACTACTATGTTGGCCAGGAGGACCGCAAAAAGTCCAAAGAGCTGTTGCACGAGATCAAGGGCTTTGAGGGCGGTCAGGCCGAGGCAGTCGCGCACGAATGCCAACTGATGTACGACACGATGATCCTCAAGCGCCACAACGACATCCCCGAGCTGGAGCGCATGCTCGAGGATGTCGGCGACGACCCGGTCAAGCGCTGCCGCTTGGAGTACCTGCTGGCCCTGCAATACCAAAACAAGGGCGACGAGGCAAAGTTCCAAGAGTTCCTGGAGAAGTCGGGCCAACACTCGATGGCCGTCAACGCGTAACGGACGGCTTGTGCTAGACTTCTAGTTTCACGGGGGCGTGGCGGAATTGGCATACGCAGGAGACTTAAAATCTCTCGCCGCAAGGATTGTGGGTTCGAGTCCCACCGCCCCTACCATGTGATTGCTTGCGAGCCCGTGTTCCCCAGGGATGCGGGCTCGCTTCTATTTAGATGCCGGTGGGACTCGAACCCGCGAGGGGGCGAGCGTTAAGCGGACGCGCAGCGTCCGTAGCGAGCCGGCGAGGGCGCCGACAGGCGGCCGAAGCCGGTGCGTATTTGCGCAGCAAATGCGCGGACGTCCCACCGCCCCTACCATATGGAGCTTTCGGGCCCGTGTCCCCCAGGGATGCGGGCTCGCCTCTTTTGGACGCCGTCAACTGCAGAGCAGCTCATTTGGGACGGGGCTTTTTTGACTACTTTTTCCGCCCACCCAATGAGTTTCCTCCCGCATTTTCCGATGGAAAAACGTGGTTGTCTCCCACCTTTTTCGATGGGAAAACGTGGTTGTCTCGCACATTTTCCGATGGAAACGCCCAAATGGCCCTATACTGGCCGAGAGGGTTGGGAGGCAATATGCAACGACAGCTTATGAGTGAACTTATCGCTTGGAAATCAAGGGCGAATCGCAAACCTCTCTTGCTTAAGGGAGCCCGCCAGACAGGAAAGACTTGGCTTCTTAACGAATTCGCAAGCCAGCAGTATCGAAACGTCATTCGTTTTGACTTTATGCTCGAGCCGAGCACACGCTCGCTGTTCGATGGGAACCTCGACCCCAAGCGCATCATCTCCCAGATAGAGCTCCTACGTGGCCAAACCGTAACGCCGACAGACACGCTCATCATCTTCGACGAGATCCAAGAGGCGCCACGCGGGATCACCTCGCTCAAGTACTTCAACGAGCTTGCACCCGAATACCACATCGTAGCAGCCGGTTCCTATATGGGCCTCGCGCTCCGAAGCGAAAACGAGTCATTTCCCGTCGGCAAAATCGACCAGCTCACCATGCGTCCCATGGGGTTTGCCGAGTTCGTTCGTGCCGTCGACGGCAACCCGCTCGCCGACGCCATCCTTGCCGCAGACATGAACCTTCTGGCAAACGTTACCGAAAAGCTCGAGCGCTTGCTCAAGGAATACCTTGTTGTCGGCGGTATGCCCGAAGTTGTCTCCGCTTTCGCCGAGACACGCGACTTCATCGAAGCCCGAAGGCTTCAGCAGCAAATCATCGAGGCTTACGAATCCGATTTTGGCAAACATGCACCCGCCCGCATCGTCGAGCGCATGAGGTTGGTTTGGAAATCCCTTCCCGGCCAGCTTGCAAAGGAGAACAAGAAGTTTGTCTATGGCGCCCTTCGTCCCGGAGCGCGCGCACGCGATTTCGAGGAAAGCCTCCAGTGGCTCACGGACTACGGAATCGTTCATAAGGTGCCACGTGTCTCCGCTCTAAAGGCGCCGCTCTCGAGCTATGAAGACCTCTCGGGCTTCAAACTGTTCTGCATCGACACCGGTATCCTCGGAGCGCTCTCCGGTCTCTCTCCGGCCATCGTTCTTAACGGATCCGCTGTTTTTACCGAGTTCAAAGGTTCGCTGACCGAACAATACGTCGCGCAGGAGCTTTTGCTCCAGGACAAAACTCCCGCGTATTGGTCCTCTACCTCCGGCAATGCCGAAACCGACTTTGCCATCGACCATGCGGGAACCGTGCTTCCGCTTGAGGTCAAGGCGGCAGAGAACCTTAAAGCGAAGAGTCTGAAAATAGCCTGCGAAAAATTCAAACTCGAGCGTTGCGTGAGGAGCTCCCTGGCGGCATATAGAGACGAGGGCATGCTCGTCAATATTCCGCTTTGGGAGATTGGGCAAATCGACAAGCTGACATAGGCGCCGTGGGGACGCCCCGCAAGGACTGTCCCCAGGTGCCGGCTGTTGAGTTGCGGTGGAATAGGGACTGTTTGGTGCCCGAAAGGGCGATTGTAGTCCGTATTTCACCGCAAATTATTTAGAGGGTGCTGAGAGTGGGGGTCCAGGCGATGGTGGGAGTCGCGCCGTCGAGAACCTCGTTGATGGTGGCGACCATGCCAGCGAGTAGGCTGTTCTCGCTTACGGTGAGCGCATCGTAGCCACCGGCGCGCATGAGCTCGCGAATCACCACGGCGCCGGCCAGAATCACGCCCGCGCGCTTGGGCTGCACGCCCGGCAGCGCAGCGATACCCTCCACATCCAGCGTAGATATACGATCGATGGCGGCCGAGATCTGCTCCATCGAAAGCTCGCGCAGGTGCACAAAGCTCGAGTCGTACGGCTCCAGTTCGTGGACCAGCGCCACGAGCGTGGTGACGGTACCGCCCACCGCGACGAGGCGCTCGGCGCGCTCAAAGTCGACAGGC
>CABSMV010000151.1 GCA_902478935.1 uncultured Collinsella sp.
GGAGTCTCGTGGGCTCGGAGATGTGTATAAGAGACAGGAACTGACCGAGGCAGACCTGACGCAAATGGTGCACCTCATCGAGGGAATCGACCCCGCCGGTATGCCCTCGATGGCTCAAGACCGCATCGCAAGGCGCAAAACCGAGGTTGATGAGTTCGCGGGCACCATCTGCCGCCTCGCAGCCAAACACGATATCCAGGCACCGCAAAACGAGTGGCTCTATCGGCGCATCCGCGATATCGAGAAAAGCTGGTAGCGCCAACGCGCCGCATTCAACAGCCTTAACAGCAAAACCGCCGCAAGGGAACCTTTCCCCTGCGGCGGCCTTCATCTTCGTCTATGACCGGCGGCCGATCTCACAACAGTTAGCGTTGCGACCCCGGCACCTCGTCCTCATCGTCGCGGCAAAGAACCACGCCTGCGCTTCCCAGCAGCGTGGCCGCGATCAGCGCGCCGGCCACGATAGGAGCAGCCCCGCATGTCCCCAGCATGCCCGCGACGAGCGCGGCCGTGGGGCCAAGGCAGCCAAGCATCAACGCGACGGCGGCAACGGCAATATCTCGAGCATTCACAAGACCACTTCCTCCAAGAGAAAGACCTTATTTCTCAAGAACCAGTGTGCCCCGCATCCATACGCCCAGCGTACCGCCACGGTAAGGGCTCTGTTAACTCAGACGCGCATAAAGAACGGGCGGCTTTACGTTGCCCTAAAGCTCGGTAAAGACGCCCGTCCGCCAAATATCCGTGATGCAGAAAAATTACCAACCGGTGTAGTAGTCGGTGGTTCCGGCAGCGCAGCCGGAGTCATAGACCTTGCAATCACCCTTGGAGCCCGTAAAGGTCGAGCCCTGGGCCATATCGCCCGCGGCAACAACGTAATAGCCGTCGGAATCGCGCCAGAAGCCCTCAGAATCCTGAGTCCATTCGCCCGTGCGATAGTGATAAAGCACATTGCTGCTGTAATAGGTCTCGCGGCGCCCGTTGTAGTTATTGACACCCGCAGAGCGCGTCAGGCCCGATCCGTTCGCGTAGGACGCGGCAGACGCGTAAGGCGGAGTGTAACCGGCGTTGTAGTACGAAGCCTGGGCGGCCTCGGCAGCCTCCGCCTCGGCGGCAGCCTCGAGCGCTTCGCACTTGGCATCCTCAAGCGCAGCGCGCAGCTCATCGAGCTCGGTCGACTTGGCGTCGACCTCCCCCATCGTCAACAGGCTACCCGCACCGTCGATGCAACCCTGCAGCACAGCGCGCTCGTCATCGGTGGCATAGTCGCCATACATATTCATGATGATCTGAGCGCGCATCTCCAGGGAATCGCGCTTGGCCTCCATCGAGGCGTTCCACTCCTGCATGGAACCATAACCATCGCCACGATAGTCAACGGGCTGCACCAGCGTCGTCTCGGACGGAGTAGATCCAACCGTATCGGACAGTGTTGCGGCGTGGGCATCAGTTGCACCGGCGCCCGCCAAAAGTGCCACGGTCAGAGCGGCGGAAAGGGCGGCGGTTTTCGGTTTTCGTGAATCAATCCTCATGTAGCTGGAAACCTCCGTAGTGCGTTTTTGCTGCGTTTGAGCTGCGTGTGATTCGATCGCGCTGCATAGTACCCCGAGCAAATTGCGACCTGCGGTTTTACTTAAAAGGCGCACGTCAATTGCGTAAAACTCACATCCTCTCAACAGGAGTTTTCCACAACTCGAATGCATAAAGCGTGTCAAAAACCCTGTTTTTGCACCCGCTCTATGCAAAAAAGGCGCCTGTGCAACCATTGTTCGCACAGGCGCCTTGAGCAGGCATTTTATGCAGTTATACCTATCGAGTCGCAAGGGGTCCTTGCACAAGTCGCCTTACTCGTCCAGCGCGGCGAAGGCCTGCTTCAGATCCCAAATGATATCCTCGGCGTTCTCGGTACCGATGGAAAGACGGATCGTGGAGGGCGTGATGTTCTGCTCGGCGAGCTCCTCGGCAGAGAGCTGGGAGTGCGTGGTGGTAGCCGGGTGCACGACGAGCGACTTGACGTCGGCCACGTTGGCGAGCAGCGAGAAGACCTGCAGATGATCGATGAACTTCCAAGCTGCCTCCTGGCCACCCTTAATCTCAAAGGTAAAGATCGAGGCACCGCCGTTGGGGAAGTACTTCTGATAGAGCTCGTGATCGGGGTGCTCAGACAGGCTCGGGTGGTTCACCTTGGCGACATGGCAATCACCAGCCAGGAACTCAACGACCTTCTTGGTGTTCTCGACATGACGGTCAACGCGCAGCGACAGAGTCTCGGTGCCCTGGAGCAGGATCCAAGCGTTGAACGGGCTGATGCAGGCGCCCTCGTCACGCAGCAGGATGGCGCGGACATAGGTTGCGAAGGCGGCGGGACCGGCAGCCTCGGCAAACGAGACGCCATGGTAGGAGGGGTTGGGCTCGGCGATCTGCGCATACTTGCCGCTCGCCTTCCAATCGAAGTTACCGCCGTCGACGATCACACCGCCCAGCGAGGTGCCGTGGCCGCCGATGAACTTGGTTGCGGAGTGGACGACGATGTTGGCACCATGCTCCAGCGGACGGAACAGATACGGGGTGCCGAAGGTGTTGTCGACGACAACCGGCAGACCGTGCTTCTTGGCGATCTCGGAGATGGCGTCGATATTGGGGATGTCAGAATTGGGGTTGCCGAGCGTCTCGAGGTAGATGACCGTGGTGTTGTCCTTGATGGCGCCCTCGACCTCGTCCAGGTTGTGGGCATCGACGAAGGTGGTCTCGACGCCAAACTGGGAGAGCGTGTGCTCCAGCAGGTTGTAGGAACCGCCGTAGATGGTCTTCTGAGCCACCACGTGGTCACCGGCCTGGGCAAGAGCCTGCAGGGTATAGGTGATGGCAGCAGCACCGGAGGCAACGGCAAGACCTGCCACACCACCCTCGAGTGCGGCGATACGGTCCTCGAAGACGCCCTGGGTGGAGTTGGTCAGACGGCCGTAGATGTTACCGGCGTCGGCAAGACCAAAGCGGTCGGCGGCGTGCTGGGAGTTGCGGAACACATAGCTCGTGGTCTGGTAGATAGGCACGGCGCGGGAGTCGGATGCGGGATCGGCGCTCTCCTGGCCAACGTGAAGCTGCAGGGTATCGAAACCAAAGGTGTGCTCGGGGTTGTTGATGAACTGGCTCATGATGATCTCCTTGATCGAACAAAAGTTAATAAATTAGAGAGAAGTAAGTCGCTGTCTCCTGATCACGCCGACGGGCGCAAACAGGAGCCCGGCATTCGTCTTGGTAAGCAATTCATATGCGGGCCTCCTTTCGCATCCCGGTTCCGTGGTCGGTTTAATTACCTATCGCCTTTGTGTGTTTTGAATAGTACGAGCATTGTTTCCCTCGGTCAATCACTTAAAAGCGCTAACCTGTTATCGGTTATATAGATAACACTCGAAAGGATGGCGCCGATGACCCTCCAGCAGCTTCGTTTCCTGATCGCCGTAGCAGAGTCCGGCTCAATCAATGCCGCAGCTCAGCGCCTCTATACCGCTCAGTCCAACATCTCAAACGCCGTCAAAAGCCTGGAACAGGAGCTCCACCTGGAGATCTTTACGCGCTCCAGCCGCGGCGTCACGCTCACCAACGACGGCACCGAGCTTTTGGGCTATGCGCGCCAGGTCGTAGAGCAGGCCGATATGCTCGAGGCGCGCTACGAGGACGGCGGCACCCCGCAAGCCCGCCTCGCCATTTCCGCCCAGCACTACGCCTTTTCGGTCGAGGCCTTTGTCAACGTGGTCGAGCGCTGCCGCGACAGCAAGTTCGAGTTCATCATGCGCGAGACTACCTCATCGCAGATCATCGATGACGTCCGCGCGTTTCGCAGCGATATCGGCATTCTGT
>CABSMV010000152.1 GCA_902478935.1 uncultured Collinsella sp.
CTACACCCTAGAGTTCGTCGGCAGCGTCAGATGTGTATAAGAGACAGCTTGAACAAGTGTCCCAACTTTTTGCCGCGGCGACCCGTATGCACAATCTCGTGCGGTGCCCCCAGGCCGGGCACGTGCCCTTCGTGCAGCGCCAGCAGCTCGCCCACCGTGAGCGTAATCTCGCCACGCGGAACGACAGCATCGCAAAAACCGTGCTCGAGCAAAAACTCGGAGCGCTGGAACCCCTTGGGCAGGCGCTTATGCATGTTCTGCTCGATCACGCGCGGACCGGCAAATGCCGTCAGGGCATCGGGCTCGGCCAGGATAATGTCGCCCTCCATGGCAAAGCTCGCGGTTACGCCTCCGGTCGTGGGGTCGGTGAGCACTGTGATATACAGGCCGCCCGCCTCGCTGTGGCGCCTAACCGCCGCAGAAATCTTGGCCATCTGCATAAGCGATGTCACGCCCTCCTGCATGCGCGCACCGCCCGAAACGGTAAAGCCGACAACTGGCAATCCCAGCTCGGTCGCACGCTCAAATGCGCGACAGATCTTCTCGCCCACCACGGAACCCATCGAGCCCATCATAAAGTTGGCGTCCATAAAGAAGAGCGCCGCATCGCAACCGCAGATTTTGCCCCTGCCGCACACAACGGCATCGCACTCGCCCGAACGCTCGCTCACGCTCTTGAGCTTGTCGGCATAGCCGGGAAACGAGAGGAAGTCCTCCGACGCCAGATTGGCATCCCATTCCTCAAACGTGCCCTCGTCAACCGTCATGCGCATACGGTCGCGCCCGCTCACGCGAAAATGCTTGCCGCAACGAGGGCAGACCTCAAGGTTGTCGTGCAGGCGCGCCTCATCGATCACACGACGGCACTCCGGGCACTTGATAAACACGTGGCGCGCGGGAAACTCGGCGCACGACTCGGTCATCGGCCCCTCGAGGACGTTGACCGTCTTCGCTTTTCTATTCATCAGCATAGAGATGCCCCATCAGATCGGTGTGGTACATGCCCGACAAGAACTCATCGTTTGCCAGCACGTCGAGCTGCAGTTCGCTGTTTTCGCTCACGCCCTCAATCACGAGCTCGCCCAGGGCCGAGCGCATCTTGCGAATGGCGCCGTCACGCGTGGGCGCACACACGATGAGCTTGCCAAGCATGGAGTCGTAGTACGGCGGAACTTTCGCACCGGTAAACATGGCGGAATCCCAGCGCACGCGCGGACCACCCGGCACACGCAACGCGGTGACCGTTCCGCATGACGGCAGAAAGTCCGGCGTTTCGGCATTGATGCGGCACTCCATGGCGTGGTTGCGGGCCGGCATGTCCTCCTGCTCAAAGGGCAGAGGCTGGCCGGCTGCCACGCGCAGCTGCCACTTGACCAAGTCGGTATCGGTCACAAACTCCGTAACCGGATGCTCCACCTGCAAGCGCGTGTTCATTTCCATAAAGTAGAAATTGCCGTCGTCCGAATACAGGAACTCGATGGTACCGGCTCCTTCGTAGCCGACGGCACGAGCCAGGTCACGCGCTGCCTTGTGCATGCGAGCACGAATGTCGTCGTGTCCGTCGAGGCACGGCGCGGGGCTCTCCTCGATTAGCTTTTGGTTGCGCCGCTGCACCGAGCACTCGCGCTCGCCGAGCGAAAACACATGGCCCTGCTTATCGGCCATAATCTGCACCTCAACGTGATGCGCCGGCGCGACGAACTTCTCCATGTAGCACTCGCCGTCGCCAAAAACGGCCTCGCCCTCGGCACGCGCCTCGATGAACGCCTTTGCCGCATCTTCCACGCGCTCGACCTTGCGAATGCCGCGACCGCCGCCACCTGCACGCGCCTTAATAAGCACGGGGCAGCCAATGCGCTCGGCCTCGGCCGTCGCCTCCTCGGGGCTTTTGAGCAAATCGCAGCCCGGTACGATGGGCACGCCCGCCGCGGCAGCCGTTCGACGTGCGGCGTCCTTGTCGCCCATGCTGTCGATCACCTTGGCCGAAGGACCGACAAACGTCAGGCCATACTTGTCGCAGTCGCGCACGAAGCTCGCCTTCTCGGAAAAGAAGCCATAGCCGGGATGGATCGCCTTTGCTCCCGACTTCACGGCACAGGTGAGCACAGCATCGTCGTTGAGGTAGCTCTCGGCAAGACGCGGGCCGCCGATGCAATACGCCTCGTCGGCAAGCTGCACGTGCAGCGCGTCCGCATCGGCCGTGGAATAAACGGCGACGGTCTTGATGCCCATATCGCGGCACGCGCGGATAACACGGACCGCGACTTCTCCGCGGTTGGCGATGAGCACTTTGTCGAACATGAAGCCTTCCTTAACTTTCGTGCATGAGTGCAAAAGACATATCAGCGCGGCAGCAAACCTCACCGTTGACGCTCGCAGTACCCGTCGCAAAGCGGAACGGCCCGCGCGCACGCGTGATGGTGCACACCAGATCAACCGTGTCGCCCGGGCGCACCGGACGCTTAAAGCGCACCTTGTCCAGACTCGTGTAGAACGGCGTCGCGCCGCGCGCTTCCTCGTCGCCCATCAGCAGCACGCAGCAGTTCTGGGCGAGCATCTCGCACTGAATCACGCCGGGGACGACCGGGTTTCCCGGAAAATGCCCCTGCAAAAAGTACTCCTCGCCCGTAATCGTGATCTTGCCGTGGGCCTCGTCGCCCACCAGCTCGGCTTCGTCGAGCAAAAGCATCGGCTCGCGATGCGGCAACAGCTTCTTGAGCTCTTCTTTGTTCATGGATATCACCTATCCGATCCTCATGAGGCAGCTGCCAAACTCCACGAGGTCGCCGTCGGCCACGCAGATCTCGAGCACCTCGCCGTCTGCCTCGGCCGTCACCTCGTTGAGAACCTTCATGGCCTCGATGATGCAGAGGGTCTCGCCGGCCTTGACCTTAGAGCCCACGTGCACAAACGGCTCGTCGCCCGGCGCCGGGGCAGCATAGAAAACGCCGACCATGGGAGCGGTCACCTCGGTGCCCTTGGGCTCCGGTGCGGCGGCAGGTGTCTGCGCGGCGGGCTCCGGTGCGGCAGGCGCAACTGTGGGAGCTGCAACTGGAGCGGCCATAGCGCTCGGCATGGGCATGGGCACGGCAACCGGCTGTGCGGCGCTCGCGCGCTCGAGTTCGACCGCGGTGCCATCGGGCTCCTCAACGCGCACGCGCGTGAGGCCGCGGTCCTCCATCACATCGGCTATCTCGGCAAGTCTTTTGGAATCCATGCTCTAGCTCCTCGTATATCTACGCAGCGCGATGGCGGCGTTGTGCCCGCCAAAGCCTAGGTTGGTCGAAAGCGCCCAGGTAAGGTCGGCGCGAACCGCGCGATTGGGCGTGTAGTCAAGATCGCAGGCGGGATCGGGTGTGTGGTAGTTAATGGTCGGCGGCACCACGCCCTGCTCGAGCGCCATGGCGCAAGCCATGACCTCGATGGCACCCGTGGCGCCGATCATATGGCCGGTCATCGACTTGGTCGACGAGACATGTGCGGTGCGCGCCGCGTCCTCGCCGAGCGCACGCTTAATGCCCGCCGTCTCGGACGAATCGTTGAGCTTGGTCGATGTGCCGTGGGCGTTGATGTAGAGGCCCTCGGAAGGCTTGACGTCGCCCTCGGCCACTGCCATCGATATCGCACGGGCGATACCTGCCGCATCCGGGTCGGGACTCGTGATGTGGTAGGCGTCATCGGTGTTGCCGTAGCCCACGACCTCGGCGTAAATGTGCGCACCGCGGGCCCGTGCATGCTCCATGCCCTCGAGCACGAGCACGCAGGCGCCCTCGCCCATCACAAAGCCGTCGCGGTCTGCATCGAACGGGCGGCAGGCCGTCGCGGGATCGGGGTTGGTGGTCAATGCACGGCAGGACGT
>CABSMV010000153.1 GCA_902478935.1 uncultured Collinsella sp.
GATGCTCAGGAGTCTCGTGGGCTCGGAGATGTGTATAAGAGACAGGTTCCATGATCTCGGGCGTCAACGGAGCGCCGTGCTCGATCGTATCGACGCCGGCCTGAAGCGCAGCCTTCACGCCTTCGGTGCTCTCGACATGGGCCATAACCGGCAGGCCCACCTCGTGCGCCGCCTTGCACGCCGCCGCGGCAACCTCGACCGGCATACGCAGCACACCCGGCTCGCCCACCTCGGTAGCGTCGAACACGCCGCCCGTCACGAACAGCTTGATGACGTCGGCACCGCGCGCATACAGGTCGCGCACCTGCTCGGCCGCCTCGGCGGGACTGTTAGCCACCTGGGCGAACAAGCCAGCACCATGGCCGCCCGGCACCGTGACGCCCATTCCCGGCGCCACTAGGCGAGGACCTTGATACTTGCCGGCATCGATAGCATTACGAACGGCGATGTCGGCAAACAGTGGGTCGCCCGCGCCGCGCACCGTGGTCACGCCGCTTGCCAGTTGTTGTTGGGCGCTGCCCTTAAGAATATGGCGCACGATGGCGTGCCCCACGGGATTATCGAGCTTCTTCATCAGCGCGCCCGCATCGCCCGCCGAAACCGGCTTGCCCGAACCGCACAGATGCACATGCATATTGATGAGGCCTGGCATGAGATACGCCCCTGCCAGATCGATGACCTCGGCACCTGCAGGCGCCTGAGCCACAGCACTCGGCCCCATCCACGTGATGACACCGCGCTCAACGACCACGGCCATGTCGGGCTGCGGCTCCATATGTTCCGAACCATCCAGGACGGTCGCATTGATAAACAACGTAGAACGATCGGCAGACGCCATATCGAGCTCCTCCCTCACGATTAACTTGAACATTTGTCCATTATCACCTAATGCAGCGACCTAAAGTCGAGCATATCGGTTAACGGAGGGAAGAGGGGATGTGGGGGGACGGAATACGTTGCAGCCCCACCCCAGCAACATCAGGGGAATGTCTCGATCTGTAACAGGTACAGGGTTATTGGGCCCCTTGATGTTACAGATCGAGACATTCGGTCGACGTTTCACCGGTTTGTCTCGATCTGTAACAATTACGAACTCAAACAACTTCTAAACGTTACAGATCGAGACAAAACCTCTCAGCGCCCATACCACTGGCGTCTCCATTCCTCAGCCAGATCGGCCCGCTGTTGAATTCCCGCCAGTCTCATCTTTTCAGCCAGCTTCCCCGGGTTCTTGAGTTCATCGAACGTAAACCGAAGCACCTTGTGCCCGAGCATCGTCAGATGAGACTCTCGCTGACGTTCTGCCACGAATGGGTCGACCGACCCCCGATCCCCACCATCCTGCAGGGTATACTTTCCCTTCCCGTCGAGCTCGCCGATGACACACGTCCCGTCCTCGAGCCGCCAAAAATAGTCGACGCGAAACACTTGGCTCGGATCGAGCGGGTCGCGAAACTCCACCTGCAGCTCCGGAACCGGAAAGCCGTACGCAATAAAGAACGCTCGGAACCGAGACTCGCCGCCGTTTTCGGACAGCCCGTCCGCATACGACGCAATCACCTGTGCCCTGCGATACCCTCGCCTGCCCTCGCGATCGGCGCGGAGGCGCTCGCACAAATCCCCACGTGATACGCCTTTCGCCCGCAGTGCAGAATCGGCAATCGCCAACCCGTAGGAGAACGGCACACGCAGCAAGCAATCATCCACCGTGCGCCAAAACGACGTCACCCGCACGCCATCGACACGCTCGAGCGCGCCCGCCATCTGCGGACGCAACAACCTGCACCCGTTGCTCAACGTCACCGAACAACCCGTCTTAACAAGATAACGCGGCCCGAGCAGATCATTCGACACCTCCAAACCCCACAAAAGCGCCGCGTCATAGCCCCAAAACGCCCAATCGGGATGAAATTCCGCAAGCCCTCTGATAGTCCTCAGTGCTCGCTCCGTCAACGTCAATGCATCCCAATCATGCTGAAAACAGAACAGGTACGGCTCGGGCTCCGCGATATCGTCGGTTCCAACATGGTGTCGCAGCCACATGAGCTCGGTATTGTCATGCGTTGCAAGCAGCGCACCTTGCTTGGCCGTCTCCGTGAGCCGCGCGAGCATCCTATTCCGCGCCAACGTGTTGCGAGTCGCACGTTTGTGCTTGAGAACGGTATTAGACACTTTCATCACCACCACGTCAGACAAATGGACCATCGTCACCGTTGCCTCCGCTGACAAATGTCTTGATCTGTAACAGGAAGACAGTCTTTGAGCCTCTAGTTGTTACAGAACAAGATCTTTCGGCAGCCGCCAACCTTCCGTCTCAATCTGTAACAGTTAGACGTTCTCCAGCCCCCAAACGTTACAGATTTAGACAAACCAGCGGCGCCCAAGCGTTCGTCTCGATCTGTAACAGGTAGACCGGTTTTTATCCCTAAACGTTACAGATTGAGACAAAGTCAGGGCTGTAGGGCGACACCAGTCACATCCCCTACTCCCACTCCTGCTCGTAGATGTTGAGGGACTTTACGTAGCGCCCCTGGGCGCCCATGATGTCGCGGACCAGGCGCAAAAAGAAGCTGATACGCGAGGTGTCGAAGCCATCTTCTAGGTCTTCCGGATGGACGGCGCCGGGCCCGTCGATCGCCGTATCGCTCAGGCGCGCTATGTCGTAGAGGTAGAGCTGCCCCGCCGTCAGCCAGACATCGTCGACGCAGGCGAGGCGCACCGCAATCGCACCGTCGCTCCAATGCTCCTTTTGCACGATATGCGGGTCGTAGACATCAAAGCGACGGTCGGTGCGCGTATCCTTCAGCGCAACCGTGCCGTTCGCAGGATCCTTGCCCAAAATGCCAAAGCGCGAGAAATACTGTGTGTCGCGCACCTGCGCGAGGCGGCTGAGCGAGGCAGGCGAAAGCGATGCCGGCGGCTCGTCAACATACAGCTCGAGCAGCGTCTTGCCATGGCGATAGGGGCGCTCGAAGAGCAGCCAATCGGTAAATGCCATGTTGTAGGCCATGATTTCGTTTTGCGAAGGCTCGGTGCAATAGCTGAGCCACGGGTCGACAATGATCTCGAACTGTTCGCGCGCCGGCTCCAAAAACTGGAACTTCCGCAGCATCCAAAAATGGGCCATGTCGGCAATATCGTTGCCGACGGCTTCGGCCAGCTGCGCTCGATCTAAAGCGTGATCAGTCATGGCATCCTCCTCAAACTGATGGACCTCAATTTGAGCTTACGAGGAGGGTGGGCAGCCACGACCAGCGCGGGCAAAATAGGCCTCCGGCTGCAAACCAGATGCTGACCAAACACTTGACGAAAAGCTTGACCGAAAATGCGCACCGCAACAAAACCGCAGGTAAACATAGACGGCCAACCCGCCCTTTTGAGCCAGATACCCGCAGCCACCACAGAAACAACAGGTGACCACAGCCCAAGAAGTCGACAAATGAACACCCGTACGTCGACAAACGAGCAAATCGCTCGCAAAGAGTGTCCCCAACGACTAGACAAAAATGACCAGTCATTGGGGACGTTCTTAAATGACTACTTTACAGCTCCAGCGCGTCGGCGACTTCGGCAGCGCAGGCCAGGGCTCGGCCATAGCGTTCACCACGAGCGAGCTGCCGTTGCGCGCATCACCGGCAACA
>CABSMV010000154.1 GCA_902478935.1 uncultured Collinsella sp.
TGGGCTCGGAGATGTGTATAAGAGACAGCTGCATGACCGCCGAGGTCATGGAGTCGCTGTCGCCGGCGCAAAACGTCGTCAAGATCGTGCTCGACGAGCTCACCGAGATGCTCGGTTCCACCGAGAGCAAGCTCGTCTTTAGCAACCGCATCCCCAATGTCATCATGCTCGTGGGCCTGCAGGGCTCCGGTAAGACTACGGCAGCCATAAAGCTGGCTTATCTGCTCAAGAAGCAGGGTCGCTCACCGCTACTCGCCGCGTGCGACGTCTATCGTCCTGCCGCTGCCGACCAGCTGGCCACGCTTGGCGGAGAGATCGGCGTGCCGGTCTTCCGCGGTGACGGCGAGCACCCGGTCGATATCGCCAAGGGCGCCATCCAGGAGGCCGTCGACCACCTGCGCGACGTGGTCATCGTCGATACCGCCGGTCGCCTGCAGATCGACGAGCAGATGATGCAGGAGGCCGTGGACATCAAGAAGGCCGTCAAGCCCGATCAGGTACTGATGGTCGTTGATGCCATGACCGGTCAGGATATCGTCAACGTCGTCTCGACCTTCGCCGAGCGCACCGACTTTGACGGCGTGATCATCTCCAAGCTCGACGGCGATGCCCGTGGCGGCGGCGCGCTTTCCGTGCGCCAGGTGACCGGCAAGCCCATCAAGTTCGTGAGCATGGGCGAGAAGCCCGATTCGCTGGAGCCGTTCTATCCCGATCGTATGGCCAAGCGCATTCTTGGCATGGGCGACGTTGTCGGCATTATCGAGAAGGCCCAGGAGGCGGCCGACGCCGAGCAGCTCGAGGCTGCCGAGCGAATGCTGCGCGAGGGCTTCACCATGAACGACATGCTCGACCAGATGAAGGCCGTCAAGAAGATGGGCGGCATGAAGGGCATCCTGGGCATGCTCCCCGGCGGCCAGCGTGCGCTCAACCAGATGGGTGGCAACCTGGACGAGGGCATCTTCGATAAGAACGAGGCCATTATCATGTCGATGACCAAGGAGGAGCGTCTGCGTCCCTCCATCATTAATGGCCAGCGCCGTGCCCGCATTGCCAAGGGCGCCGGCGTGACCCCCACCGAGGTCAATAGCCTTATGAAGCAGTGGGGCGAGATGAACAAGATGATGGGCCGCATGCGCACGATGGTCAATCAGGCGCAGGCCGGCGGCAAGAAGGGCAAGAAGGGTAAGAAGGGCAAAAAGATGCGCATGCCCAATATTCCCGGTTTGGATGCCATGGGGCTGGGCGGCATGGGCGGCCTGGGAACGGGCGGCCCCAAGTCCGATATGGACCTGCTGCGTCAAATGGAAGCGCAGATGCGTAATAAGAAATAGTGCTGTAATTCCAGCTTGATATGGCAAAGGCCACTCGGAAGCTACCGGGTGGCCTTTGTTGTTGGCTTTGATTGTTGGGTTGCGTTCTGTGTCGCGCCCCGAGTTCGCGGTGCCGTGCCGCTAGTGGCAGCCGCAGCCCTCGTGGCCCTCGTGCTCGTGATGGCCGTGACAACAACAGGACTCGCCATGCTCATGTGCGTGCTCGTGGTCATGGCCGTGGCAGCCGCACGTGGCCTCGCCGTTCTGTGCGAGCGTGCCGGCGATGAGGGCCTCGACGCAAGCGTCGCAGCTGCCCTGGGCGCCTGCGTATACCGTGATGCCGGCTTGAGCAAGCGCGTTGATAGCGCCACCGCCGATGCCGCCGCAGATGAGCGTGTCAACGCCACCGTTGGCAAGCAGGCCCGCCAAGGCGCCGTGGCCGGTGCCACCGGTGCCTACGACCTGCTCGTTGAGCACCTTGCCATCCTGGATGTCATAGATCTTGAACTGTTCGCTGCGGCCAAAGTGCATAAAGATGTTGCCGTTGTCGTACGTCGTTGCCACCCTCATGGTGTCAGCCTCCTTTGCTGGCCATGCGGCCGTTGTCGTGGTGATGGGGGAGTACGCGATGTTTCCGCCTTCGATGACGATCGCCCGTCCATTGACCAGCGCGTTTGCCACCTTGCGATGCGCGCGGCTGCAGATTGCCGCCACCGTGGCGCGGGCAATGCCCATGCACTGGGCGACTTCCTCCTGATTGAGGCCTTCCAGGTCGCATAGGCGCAAGACCTCGAGCTCGTCGACTGTCATATCGATAGCGTCTCCGCTGGCAAGGCCATCGGGGGTAAAGCCGCGATATTCGGGGATGATCCCAACGCGGCGCAGTTTTTCGCGTCTTCCAGCCATACACTCTCCAAATCTGACATATGTCAACAATAGAATAGCGAACGTGCGGATTTGCGCAAGGAATTTCTGGCATATGTCAGAAAATGAGGGCTTATGTTTGGGCTGTGGGGCCGCGTGCGCCTGGGCTACAATGAATCTCGCTTGTAGGCGACTGACAGGAGGGTCAATGAGCAAAGCTGATCAACAGTTTGTAACCATGTGCCGCGATATCTTGGACCATGGCACCACCACCGAGGGCCAAAAGGTTCGCCCGGTGTGGGAGGACGGCACCCCTGCCTATACCATTAAAAACTTTGGCGTTACGGCGCGCTACGACCTGCGCGAGGAGTTCCCTGCGCTCACCCTGCGCCGCACGGCGCTTAAGTCTGCGATGGACGAGATTTTGTGGATCTATCAAAAGAAGTCCAATAACGTCCATGACCTCAACAGCCATATTTGGGATGAGTGGGCCGACGAGACTGGTTCCATCGGCAAGGCCTACGGTTACCAGATTGGCCAGAAGAGCCATTATGCCGAGGGCGATTTCGACCAGATGGACCGTGTGCTGTACGACCTTAAGCACACGCCGTACAGCCGCCGCATTATGACGAACACCTATGTGTTTAGCGACCTGTCCGAGATGCACCTGTACCCGTGCGCGTACAGCGTGACCTATAACGTCACGCAGCGTCCGCAGGACGATAAGCCCACACTTAACATGATTCTCAACCAGCGCAGCCAGGACATTTTGGCCGCGAACAACTGGAATGTGTGCCAGTACGCCATCTTGCTGATGATGGTTGCGCAGTCGGTCGATATGATTCCCGGCGAGCTGCTGCATGTGATCGCCGACGCCCATATCTACGACCGTCATGTCGATATTGTCCGCGAACTTATCGAGCGTCCGCAGTTTGCGGCGCCTAAGGTAACGCTTAACCCCGACGTGCACGATTTCTATGCGTTTACGACCGACGACCTGATTGTGGAGGGCTACGAGCACGGTCCGCAGGTCAAGAACATTCCCATTGCGGTGTAGGTGGTGCTCATGACGTGTAAGCTAACTGCTATCGTTGCCGTGTGTGACGATTGGGGCATTGGGTGCGAGGGCGACATGGTGGTGTCCAATCGCGCCGACATGCGCCATTTTGTGGCCTGCACCAAGGGCTGCCCGGTCATCATGGGGCGCAAGACGCTGCTGAGTTTTCCCGGTGGGCGTCCACTCAAGAACCGTCGCAATATCGTGCTCACCCGCGACGAGAGCTTTGCTCCCGAGG
>CABSMV010000155.1 GCA_902478935.1 uncultured Collinsella sp.
AGAGACAGACCAGGGCATGGGCCCCGCCGGCCTCGACCTGCTGTGCGAGGCGTCTGCCGAGCTCGACATGCCAATCGTCACCGAGATCATGGACCCACGCGACGTGCAGGTCTTCTTGGACAAGAAGATCGACGTCATGCAGATCGGCGCCCGCAACGCCCAGAACTTCCCCCTGCTCAAGGAGGTCGGCAAGACCCAAACCCCGATTCTGCTCAAGCGCGGTATGTCCGGCACGATCGACGAGCTGCTTATGGCCGCCGAGTACATCATGAGCGAGGGCAACGACAACGTTATCCTGTGCGAGCGCGGCATCCGCACCTTCGAGACCCGCACCCGTAACACCTTCGACCTCAACGCCGTGCCGGTGCTGCACCACCTGTCGCACCTGCCTGTCGTTGCCGACCCCAGCCACGCCACCGGCTACACCCGCTACGTCGAGCCCATGGCGCTCGCCGCGACCGCCTGCGGTGCCAACGGCCTGGAGATCGAGGTCCACGACGAGCCGAGCCGAGCCTGGTCCGACGGCGCCCAGGCCCTCACCCCCGATCAGTTCGACGACACCATGCGCCGCATCGGAGCCATCCGCGAGGTTGTCTGCCAAGAGACCATGGAGTAGCCCATGGGTACGGTGAGAAACGCGCGCGTTAACCAGGGCGGCCCTAAGTGCGCCGGCATCGTCGGCCTTGGCCTCATCGGCGGCAGTTTTGCCCGCGGCTATGCGCAGGCGGGCGTCCGCGTGCTGGCCTGGGACCCCGATGACGATGTCATGACGGCCGCCAGCATGGGCACTGTCGCCGGGGAGCTCAACGACAAGACACTCGGCGAATGCGACATCATCGTCCTTGCCTGCTATCCCGAGGCATGCATCGAGTGGCTTGAGGCGCACGCCCAGGCGCTCGCCGACGCCACCGACACCGACGCCATCATGGGTCCCGTGGTGATCGACACGGTGGGTGTCAAGGGCATCGTGTGCGAGCGCGCCTTTGAGCTTGCCCGCGAGCACGGCTTTTACTTTGTGGGCGCGCACCCCATGGCGGGCACGCAGTACTCGGGCTATGCGCACTCCCGTGCCGACCTGTTCCAGGGCGCCCCGCTCGTGCTCGTACCGCCCGCGGTGGACGATGCGCTCAAGCTGGAGCTTTTGGGCCAGGTACGCGAGATGGTGCGCCCCTTGGGCTTTGGCAAGTTCAGCGTGACCAGCGCCGCCGAGCACGACCGCGTCATCGCCTTCACGAGCCAGCTTGCGCACGTGGTGTCCAACGCCTACGTCAAAAGCCCGACCGCCCAGGTCCACCACGGTTTTTCGGCCGGCAGCTACCGCGATCTCACCCGCGTGGCGCACCTCAATCCTCAGATGTGGTCCGAGCTCATGATCGACGACGCCGATGCGCTCGCCTTCGAGATCGACCATCTGATCGAGTCGCTTGGCGCCTACAGCCGTGCGCTCAAGGACCGCGACCAGCGCTATCTGGAGAATCTCCTTGCCGAGGGCGACCGCATTAAGCGCGCACTCGACGACGAGGCCTCCCACTAGACCACCTATCACGCCAGGTCGAAAGGACCATAGCTTATGGCGATTACCATCGATATCGACACTGCACGCCCCTACCAGGTGCATGTTGGCACGTTTTTGCTGGAGCAGGCGGGACCGCTCGTGCGCGCCACTGCCGGCGGCACCAAGGCCGTCATCGTGACGGACACCAACGTGGGCCCGCTCTACCAGATACCCGTTAAGCAGAGCCTGGAGGCGTCAGGCTACGAAGTGAGCATCTGCACCTTCGAGGCCGGCGAGGCCCATAAGCGCGCCGAAACCTATGTTGCCATTTTGGAGTTTGTGGCCGAACACGAGCTTTCGCGCTCCGATGTGATCGTGGCACTCGGCGGCGGCGTCGTGGGCGACATGGCGGGCTTTGTGGCCGCCACCTACATGCGCGGCTGCAAGTTTGTGCAGATCCCGACGAGCCTGCTCGCTATGGTGGATTCGTCGGTGGGCGGCAAGACCGCCATCGACCTGGCTGCCGGCAAGAACTTGGCCGGCGCCTTTTGGCAGCCGAGCGTGGTTATCGCCGACGTGGGGTGCCTAGCCACCCTCACGCCCGAGCAGTTCGCCGACGGCTGCGGCGAGGTCATCAAGCACGCCGTGATCGCCGACCCGGAGCTTTTCGCCGAGCTGGAGAAGACCCCGCTCACGCTGGAGCTGCTCAACCGCGATGTGGCCCGCGTAGCGCTCATCATCGCCCGCAATATCGACATCAAGCGCGCCGTGGTCGTTGCCGACGAGCGCGAGACCAACCAGCGCAAGCTCCTCAACTTTGGACACAGCGCCGGACACGCCGTCGAGGCCTGCGAGCACTTTGAGCTCGGACACGGCAACTGCGTGTCGATCGGCATGGGCATCATCACGCGCGCCGCGGCTCTGCACGGCATTTGCGATGCTGCACTGCCCGGTCGTATCGAGGAGCTCTGCGCCCGCCATGGCCTCAAGACCCGCTGCGACCTCGATGCCGATGCCGTTTTTGCCGAGGCGCTCCACGACAAGAAGCGCGCGGGCGACACCATCGACCTGGTGATTCCGCACGGCATCGGCCGCTGCAGCATCGACCGCACGCCGCTTTCCACTTTCCACGAACTCATTGCCGAGGGCCTCGGCCAGAAGGGAGACGCATTCGCATGCTAGCCCGCATCACCCCGTCCCCGCTTAAGGGCACCGTTCCCGCCATCGCGTCCAAGTCGATGGCGCATCGCCTGATCATCTGCGCCGCGCTTGCCAACGGCGAGACGCACGTCACCTGCAACACCACCTGCGCCGACATCGAGGCTACGGTGCGTTGCCTTACGGCACTGGGCGCTCGCATCGAGACCGTCGAGGATGGCTTCCAGGTCCATCCCACTATGAAGAGTATTGAGTTTGGCCTGCTCAAGGCACTTGCCGGCGGAACGCTTGACTGCGGCGAAAGCGGCTCCACGCTCCGCTTTATGTTGCCCGTCGCCTGCGCGCTGGGCGCAGAAGCAACTTTTGTGGGCCAGGGACGCCTGGGCGCACGCCCCCTCTCCCCGCTCTCGGACGAGATCATCGCCGCCGGCTGCGACCTACAGGGTCTGGGCGGTTTTCCGCTCAAGACGAGCGGCCGCATGCGCCCGGGCACCTTTGTGCTGCCGGGCAACGTAAGCTCGCAGTACATCTCGGGCCTGCTGCTGGCAGCCCCGCTGCTGGCCCAGCCCTCCTGCGTGCAGGTGACCGGCCTCATTGAGAGCCGCCCCTACATCAACCTGACGATCCAGGCCATGAAGGCCTTCGGCGTCGAGGTCAACGTCGAGCGCATTCCCGCCAAGGACGGTCAGCCCGAGGTCACAAACTTCCGCGTGAGCAGTGGCTCGTACCGCACGCCCGGCAGCGTGGCCGTCGAGGGCGACTGGTCCAACGCCGCCTTTTGGTTGCTGTCTCTTAT
>CABSMV010000156.1 GCA_902478935.1 uncultured Collinsella sp.
GGAATCGGCTAAAGTGCGATGGCGAAATTGGTTGTTTTTACAGTAGCGCTAACACATGCTCGTAAGGACGTGCCGCTCGGCCCTGTCCTCGAGCGTGTCGAGCAGCATCGTGACGAGGCGGTTCAGCTGCCTGATCTCGTCCTCGGACAGGTAGTTCTTGGCCACGGTGACGTCCGAGGAGTGAATGCGGCCCTCGGGGCCTCCCTTCCACGACGTGAGTCCCATGTTGGGCTTGGAGGGGTCGGAGCGCCCCTGGACGATCTCGGCCGCGGTGTGCCCGGTGACGGCGTAGTGCATCTTGTTCTGGACCGCGGCGTAGAAGTTCTTGGCCATGGTCGAGTCCTTGTCGTAGTCGAAGCTGCACTCCTGGAATATGTCGGTGATCTTGAGCCACACGCGCCGCTCGCTCGCGCGGATGTCGCGGATGCGGGCGAGCAGCTCGTCGAAGTAGTCCTTGCCGAAGGGCCGGCCGTTCTTGAGCATGTCGTCGTTGAGGACGAAACCCTTGGTGATGTACTCCTTGAGGGTCGCCGTGGCCCACTGGCGGAAACGGGTCGCGCGCAGCGAGTTCACGCGGTATCCGACGGCAATGATGGCATCGAGCGCGTAGAAGTCGACCATATATGTCTTGCCATCTGAGGCAGTTGTTGCAATTTTTGCAACAACTGCGTCTCGGGCAAGCTCACCCTCTTCGAAGATGTTCTTCATGTGGCGCGAGATGGTCGACTTGTCCTTGTCGAACAGCTCGGCGATTTCCTTCTGGGGCATCCAAAGCGTTTCGTTCATGTAGCGTACCTGCACCGGCACGTTTGTCCCCTCGGACTGGTACAGGACGATCTCGGCCTGGATAGGGTCTTCCATATATCTACCTTTCCGTTGAATGCCTACGCGGACCTTACTTGATCCGCTTCCAGCCCTTCGCCTTCAGGCGCTGCAGCCTGAGCTTGGGACAGCTCGGCCTGGTCGCGTGCCGTCTCCAAGATCTTCGAGCGCCTCTTCTCGGTGCTCTGCCGGTAGCAGGTGATCAGCTCGCCCTCCGCGCCTGCCGGCGCCGTCGGCTTGCCCTCAGGATGCTCCTCGTACCATCCGAGCAGGTCGTTGGGGTCGGTGTTGAATACTTCGCAGAGCGCACCTACGAGCTCTGCGTTCGGATAGCTCTCCTCGCGCTCCCAAGACTGAATAGTTCGGAATGACTTGCCGACTTTTTGTGCTAGCTCCTTTTGGTTTAGCCCCTGGGCTTCTCGGCGCTCTCTTAGACGAAGGTTCATCCTCACTCCTTTCTTTACGTTAAGTAAATAGTAAACAAAAAAATGTCTTTACACAAAAAAATGTTGCTCATTTGATTAACAGGGGGCATAAAACTATTCATATTGAAATTCGACAGACAGAAAAACGTCTCAAAGGAGGAACGAATGGACTTCAGTAAGGAGCTGGCGGGAATATCCGCGCCGCACGCGCCCGAGCTGACCTTTCTCAGGCTGAGGTCGCTTCCAAAGTAGGAATGAACGTCAGCACTTTCGCGAAGTACGAGAGTGGCGATTACATACCTGGAGCCGACAAGCTCTTGGCTATCTCGCAGGTTCTTGCTTGTCCGCCCAACGACCTGATGGGCTGGAACACGGACGAGGCCGCATAGGGATGGAGGAAGAGGAATGACTGGAAGGAGCTACAAGCTGCCCGACGACATCACGGCCCTGGGCGGCATGGTGATCTTTGTGTTAATAAACACGGATATTTGGGGTGCACGTCCACGTGGCTTTCGTATCCTCAAATTATCCCAAGTGCATGTGCTAACCCGTTTTTACGCGCTTGTGCCGTTGTTGCCGTACTTAAACCCGCAGGTAAGCAGTGTGTTCGATTTTGTCGTTCTTACTGGTCAGTACTGCCACAATTAGACCCCAAAACAGTCCCCAGATGTTACAGATCGAGACAGAAGAATCTCTCCCCGGCTTCAATCTCAATCTGTAACAACTGGAAGCCAAATCCTCAGCTTACTGTTACAGATCGAGACAAAACTTCAACGTGGTAGCCGGCAGACGAGGTTGTCGACGTTGCCGGGTCTCCCCTCGCCTGCCGTTGGCGGGTGTTGCGGGGCTGTTCGCCGCATTGCCGCCGCGCTGGGGGCACGCAGACCGTAGGATGGTCTTATTGACAGCCTGTCAACTCGTCCGGGAGGCACTGTGGCAGAAACGTTTGATATCGCGATTGTGGGCGCGGGCATCACGGGATGCGCCATCGCGCGGCAGCTCGCACGCTATGACCTGTCCATCTGCGTGGTCGAGGCGGCCAACGACATCGCCCTGGGCGCATCGAAGGCAAATGGCGGCCTGGTGCACGCCGGCTACGATCCGGCGCCGGGAACCGTAAAGGCACAGGTCAACGCCCGTGGCTGCGAGTTGTACGGCACGTGGGCTCAGGAGCTAGGCTTTCTGTTCTGCCGCACCGGGTCGATGGTGTTGGGCTTTAACGACGAGGACCGCACGCATCTGGAGCAGCTGCGGTGCAACGGCCATATCAACGGCGTGCCCGAGCTGTCGATCGTCGGACCCGACCGCATCCACGAATTAGAGCCGCGCGCCAGTGCCGATGCAACGTGCGCGTTGTGGTGCCCCTCGACCGGGTTTGTCGACCCGTTTGAGGTTGCCATCGCCGCGCTGGAAAACGCCGTGGCCAACGGGGTGACGTTTATGCGCTCCGCATCGGTGGAAGCGATTGAAGTCGCGCGCTCGGGTGACGACGCGCGCTTTACGCTGGCGACCCCCGCTGGCAACGTGCGCTGCCACTACCTGATCAACGCCGCGGGTAACGGCGCCGCCGACATCTCGCATATGGCGGGTGCCGAGGAGTTCCAGATGGTCTGGCGCCAGGGCAACATCGTGGTGCTGGACAAGGAGCCGCGTACGCTCATGCCGCTCTACCCCGTGCCGACGCCGGTGTCGAAGGGCGTTATCGTGACGGGGACCGTTCATGGCAACACCGTGATCACCGCCACGGCCGCCGTGCGCGAGCCGGGCGATACACAGACCTACGCGACCGATGTCAACGCGCTCCTGACCGGCGCGCACAAGCTGGTGCCCGATCTGGATACGCGTCGCGTGGTGCGCGCATTTGCCGGCGGGCGACCGGTCATTCAGGGTACGAACGACTTTTTTATTGGGAAGTCGGCCGTGGTGCCGGGGCTTTTCCAGGCGGCGGGTATTCAGTCACCGGGTGTGGCAAGCGCGCCAGCCATTGCCGAGCGCATGGAGCTTGTGATGCGTGAGGCGGGCGTGGAGCTGCACGAGCGGGCGGACTGGAACCCAATTCGCCACGCACCGAACGACTTTGACCGCGCACCGCTGGCGCGCAAGGAGAAACTGATCGAGTCCGACCCCGCGTGGGGACAGATTGTCTGCCGCTGCGAGACCTGTCTCTTATACACATCTGACGCTGCC
>CABSMV010000157.1 GCA_902478935.1 uncultured Collinsella sp.
TGCTAAACGTTCAACGAGCGTAAGCGGGGCCTCGCCATCAAACGGCGTTTCGTCGATATCGGCAGGAATCACGCGAATGTCATACCCTGCCTCGCGCATCAACTCGATGCGGCGCGGTGATTGCGAAGCCAAAATCATAGTTGGATGCCCTCGGCGACCTTCTCGACAGCCTTGTCGCCGGCGATCGTGCGCAGCAGCTCAAGCGCAAAGGGGAGCGACTGGGCCATGCCGCTGGCGGTGATGATGTTGCCGTCTTGCGTAACCTTCTCGCCGGTATAGGCGCCCTCGGGGAAGCTTTTCTCAAAGCCAGGGAAGCACGTGGCATGGCGCCCCTCGAGCAGGTCGAGCTCGCCCAGGATAAACGGGGCGGCGCAGATGGCGGCGACGTGCTTGGTCGCGGCGAACTCGCAGACCACGTCGCAGACGCGCTGATCTGCGCGCAGGTTGGTGGCACCGGGCAGGCCGCCGGGCAGCACGACGCAGTCGTACTCGTCAAAGTTGATCTCATCAAAGAGTGCATCGCAGGTCACGGGGATCTGCAGCGAGCTTACGACCTCACGCGTGGGCATGATCGAGACGAGTGTGGCGCGCACGCCGCCGCGACGCATGACATCGACCATGGTCAAGCATTCAATAGTTTCAAAGCCATCGGCGGCGAGAACGGCAACGCTGGGCATGAGGGTTCCTTTCATGGGCGGCATACAATTAGCCGTCTTATACCCCGAAGACATGCGCTTGCCACGCTCGATTTCCCAATGTTTAAAAAGGGACGGGGATTAAATAATCATTTGGTACAAATTGATTATTTAATCCCCGTCCCAGAAAAATCATCGGGCGTGGCCTTGGGCAAACAGTCTAGTTGCGCCTAAGGTGGACGACGGTCTCGCAGTGGAAGGTTTGTGGGAACAGGTCGACTGGCGTGATCTTTACGGGGAAGAAGGTGCCTTCTTCGACAAAGCGTTTGAGATCGCGCGCCAGGGTAGCCGGGTCGCAGCTCACGTAGGCGACATCGCGAGCACTCGTGCTGGCGATAAGGTCGATCGCCTCGGGGGCGAGGCCTGCGCGTGGCGGGTCGACCACCAAGACGTCGGCATCCTGGTCGGGGAACTCGCGCACCGCGTCTCCGCCAATGACGTCGACGTTATCAAGCTTGTTGATCTCCAGGTTACGGCGCAGGTCGCGCACGGCGGGGCCGTAGGCCTCGACGGCGGCGACAAAGTCGCAGCGGCGGGCGAGCGGCAGGGTAAAGGTGCCGGCACCACAGTACAGGTCCACGGCAAGCTCGTCTTCCTGCGGGTCGAGTGCTTCCATGACAAGCTCGATCAAAATCTCGGCACCCTTGGTGTTGACCTGGAAAAAAGACGGGGCAGACAAGCGCATCTGACCCTCGGCGATATTCTCGGTCCATGAGCCCTCTCCGACGAGCATTTCGACCTTGGAGACACGGCGGGCCTTCTTTTCGCCCTTGCTCATCACGCGCACGATGCTCGTGGGGTGAGCGGCGTCCGCCAGCACGCGGGAGACCTGCGAGCGCGGAAAAGAGCCTGTGGGCGTCCAGAGTGCGACCTCGAGTGCCTTGGTGCGGCGTGATGCGCGAATGCCCACGCGTTCGAGCCCCAAGTCATGGCTGCCGCTTAGATAGTTGAGTGCGCCGACGACCGATTTGAGCGCCTTCGGGAAGCGCTTGTCGAACAGCGGGCACGTATCGACGGTCACGATTTTGCTGGGGTCGACACCGTGCATGCCAAGACGCACGCGACCGTTGACGACGGTCGGTTCGAGCTCGATTTTATTGCGGTAGCCCCAGTCGTCCTTGGTGTGGCAGATGGGCTGTACCAACTCATCGACCTGCTCAGGAGCGAACTTGCCGATGCGCTCGAGCGTGGAGCGCAGGTTTTGCTCCTTGGCGGCGAGCTGTGCCGTGCGTGAGAGATTGCCCCACGAGCAGCCGCCGCAGATGCCCACGAAGGGGCAGGGAGGCTGAATGCGATCGGGGCTTGGCTCCAGAATCTCGGTGGTGCGGGCACGCATGAACGACTTGCCGTCCTGTACGACCTCGGCCTCGACGGTGTCGCCTGCCACGGCGCCCTGCACAAAGACGGCCTTGCCGTTGTCGGCGTGCGCCAGCCCGTCGGCGCCGTAGGTCATCGATTCTATAGTGAGCTTCATATTCCTGCCTGTCATTCGCGTTGTTATTCGCACCATGGTAGCAGGGAAAAGCGCCCCGCATCCGAGGCTTTCCTCAAATGCGGGGCGCTTCTACAAACGACTATTTCGTCTTGCCGGTAATGAGCGTCTTTAGACCCAGGCCGATCAGGCCCAGGCCTATGCGCACGCGACCGGGGCGATGGCGCTCGATGGCCTTGGTCTTGCCGGCGGGCTTATCGCGACGGGCGCTCGTCTCGGGTGCGGGCTTGGTGACCTGCGGCTCGGGCTGAGGTGCAGGTGCAGGCTTGGGCTCAATGACGGTCGCCTGGACCTCTTGGACCTTGGGTGTGGCCGGCTGCGGCTCAGGAGCAGGGGCGGGCTTTGCCTCGGCGGCGGGCTCCAGAGTCGCAGTAGCGGCCTCGGGCGCTTTCTCCACGGCGGGCTCTGCGGCAGCCTCGGGCTCATTCACCGGGAGAGCGGCAACCGCTTCCGGTTTGGCAGCCGCCCCATGTTCAATCTCGTCCTGGATAACTTTTTCGGCCACACGTTCCTTCTCCTGTGCGCGCTGCTGCGCGGCGGCCTCGGCGTTGCGATACGCGCGCTCCAGCAGAGCTTCCTGCGAGTTGAAGGGTTTCTCGTCCTCTTTGCGCTTCACCGGAACCCAGGTGCCGTCACTCGTCAGGCTGCGTGCCTTCACGTTGTCGCGCAGCTGCATGCCCATGTACTCGTGCACCAGGGCGCGGCAGGTGGGGTCGAGCACGGGGAAGGCGATCTCCACGCGGTGCTCGGTGTTGCGCGTCATCATGTCTGCCGAGCTCAGGTAGATCATGTCCGAGTCCACGCCAAAGGCATAGACGCGCGCATGCTCCAAAAAACGTCCGACGATGGATCGCACGTGCACGTTCTCGGTCTTGCCCGGAACACCGGGCTTGAGGCACGAGATGCCGCGAATGATCATGTCCACGCGCACGCCGGCACACGATGCCTCGGCAATCTTGTCGATGACCTCGCGGTCGGTAAGCGAGTTGAGCTTAAAGAACACGCGGGCGGGCTCGCCGACAAGGGCGCGCTGAATCTCGCGGTCCAGGCCGCGCATGATGAGCGGCTTGAGGCCCACGGGCGCCACGCCCAGGAAGCGGTAGTCGCCGCGCAGGTTGCCCAGCGACAGGTTGCGGAAGAACAGGTTGGCGTCCTCGCCGATGCCGGGATGCGCGGTCATGAGCATAAAGTCGCTGTAGAGCTTGGCCGTCTTCTCGTTAAAGTTGCCGGTAC
>CABSMV010000158.1 GCA_902478935.1 uncultured Collinsella sp.
GTGTATAAGAGACAGCCAACTGGCTCGAGCACCATGGCGTGAATCGCGGCATCGGTTCGCTTGTCGCGCTTATTGTTGTTGTTGCCGTGCTCGTCGGTGTCGTTTGCATCTTGTCGCCGATTCTCTTTGGTCAGATCATGGAAGTACTGAGCCGCCTGCCCGAGCAGCTTCGTGTTGCGGGTGGCGATCTCAATGAGATGATCTCGCATGCCAAGACGCTCAACAACACGCCGCTCAAGGAGTATCTGGACGATAATCTTTCGTCGCTGGTTGCCGTGGCATCGAAGTATGTGTCTCAGATTGCTGCCGAGCTTGGCCGCGGTGTGTTCCCGCTCATCACCAATACGGCCTCGCAGTTGTTCGTGATCTTCCTTGGTCTGGTGCTTGCGTACTGGATGGCCTGCGACTACCCTCGCATGCACCACGAGATTTGCACCATCATCGGTCAGGAGAAGGAGACCTCGTACCGCTTTATGGTCGCCATCCTTTCTCGCTCTGTCGGCGGCTACATGCGCGGTATGGTCGTGACGTCCATCTGCGGTGGTTTCCTCGCCTTTATCGGTTTTATGATCATCGGCCATCCGTATGCGGCGCTCATGGCTATCTTTACCGGCATCATGCATTTGGTTCCGGTCGTCGGTCCTTGGGTGAGCGCAGCAATCGCCACAGTGCTCGGTTTCATGTTCAGCCCCATGTTGGCGTTATGGACGCTCATCGTGACGATGGTCGCGCAAAACGTCACCGACAATGTGATTTCGCCTAAGGTCATGCAGAGCTCAGTGCAGGTGCATCCCATTATGAGCCTTACGGCTCTCGTTATTGGTTCGGCACTCATGGGGCCCATCGGCATGATTATTGCCATCCCGCTTTGTGCGGCCCTCAAGGGCATCTTCGTGTACTACTTCGAGAATGAGACCGGCCGTCAGCTTGTGGCCTATGACGGAGCCGTGTTTAAGGGCACGCCGTACCGCGATGCCGATGGCAACCCGGTCGCCGCCTACGACGCGCTCGGCGACGACACCTTCATCTACGAGTCCGAGCTCATCGGCAACGAGACCGCGCCCGAGGCTCAGGCGATGCCTAAGCCCGAGTTCGATAATCCCTGGATCAAGCTCTCGGGTTTGCAACCCGATGCCACGGGCTTCTTCAAGAATCCCTTCGCCAAGGACGATGACTCCAACTCGGACGACGATACCAAAACCGGCATCGACGGCTCCATGGACGATGACGACAACTAGCGGGGTAATTCGGGTTAACATTCATACGTGCTAACATGCAATTTCGCTGAAGGGCCGGCATTGTGCCGGCCCTCTTTTTTGCACTTGCGCGGCGGGATGGTAATATCGTTACGTTTGAACTGTTTCGATGTGAAACCGAGGAGATCCCCTCTATGAGTGCTGACTACCCGTCAATGACTACGGCCGAGATCCGCTCCAAGTTCCTCAACTTCTTTGAGGAGCGCGGTCTTAAGCTCTATCCTTCTTCGTCCCTCGTCCCCGACGATCCTTCGCTGCTGCTTGCCAACGCCGGCATGAACCAGTTTAAGGAGTATTACCAGGGCAAGAAGACCATGAAGGAGATCGGCGCTATCTCCTGCCAGAAGTGCGTCCGCACCAACGACATCGACTGCATCGGCGAGGACGGCCGTCACCTGTCCTTCTTTGAGATGCTCGGCGACTTCTCCTTTGGCGGCGTCTCCAAGCAGCAGGCCTGCGCTTGGGCCTTTGAGCTCATCACCAAGGAGTTCAAGCTGCCGCTCGACCGCCTGTACTTCACCGTCTTTACCGAGGACGACGAGACCCATGACGTGTGGCGTTCCCTGGGCGTTGCCGAGGACCACATCTCGCGTCTGGGCGAGGACGACAACTTCTGGGCCGCTGGCCCCACCGGCCCCTGCGGTCCGTGCTCCGAGATCTACTTTGACATGGGCGAGGAGGTCGGCTGCGGTAGTCCCGACTGCAAGCCCGGTTGCGACTGCGACCGCTTCCTTGAGTTCTGGAACCTCGTGTTTACCCAGTACGACCGCCAGGAGGACGGCTCCATGCCGGAGCTGCCGCACCGCAACCTTGATACGGGCATGGGCCTGGAGCGTATGGCCGCCATCATGCAGCACAAGACCGCCAATTACGACGGCGATCTGATGCAGCATCTCATCAAGCTGGGGGAGAAGATCAGCGGCAAAACCTATGACGCCGACGATTACTCCGGTGCCAGCCGCTCGCTGCGTATCATTGCCGATCACTCACGTGCCGTCGACTTTATGATCTCGGACGGCATCCTGCCCGGTAACGAGGGCCGCGAGTACGTCCTTCGCCGTCTGCTCCGCCGTGCGGTGTTCCACGGTCGCCTGCTGGGCATCGAGGACGCCTTCCTGACCAAGTTTATCGACGAGGTCAACGCTCAGATGGGCGAGGCCTATCCGGAGCTGCTCAAGAACGTCGCGCTCGTCAAGGGCATTGTCGCCTCCGAGGAGGAGCGCTTCTCCACGACGCTCGACAACGGCCGCGTCTACCTGGACGAGGCCCTGGCAGCGCTTGCCGAGGGCGCCGTGCTTCCGGGCGATGTTGCCTTTAAGCTGCACGACACCTTTGGTTTCCCCATCGACCTGACCGTCGAGATTGCCGGCACCGCCGGTCACGACGTCGACATGGACGGCTTCACCGCCTGCATGGAGGACCAGAAGGCCCGCGCTCGCGCCAATGCCAAGGGCGATGCCTGGGGCAGCTTCAACGACGTGTGGGTCGAGCTTTCCGACAAGGTCGCTGCGACCGAGTTCGACGGCTATGACAACGATGTGATCGAGGGTGCCAAGGTTCTCGCCATCGTGCGCAACGGCGAGTCCGTCGAGTCCGCAGCCGCGGGCGAGGACGTCGAGGTCGTGCTCGACCGCACCCCGTTCTATGCCGAGATGGGCGGCCAGCAGGGCGACGCCGGCAAGCTTTCCGCTGAGGGCGTTGTTCTGACCGTTGCCGACACCAAGAACCACAACGGCCTGTATGCCCACGTTGCGCACGTTGCCGATGGCACGCTGACTGTCGGTGCCGCTGTGACCGCCGCGCTCGACGCCGACCGCCGTGGCTTCCTGCGCCGCAACCACACCGCCACGCACCTGCTCGACGCCGCCCTTAAGCAGGTCCTGGGCGAGCACGTGTCCCAGGCCGGCTCGCTGGTGACGCCCGAGCACCTGCGCTTTGACTTCACGCACTTCGAGGCCCTTTCCTCCGAGCAGCTCAAGGCTGTCGAGGACCTGGTCAACCAGCAGATCTTCGCCTCCAAGCCGGTCGTGACCCGTGTCATGGGAATCGATGAGGCTAAGGCTGCCGGCGCTGTCGCTCTGTTTGGAGAGAAGTACGGCGACTGTCTCTTATACACATCTGACGCTGCCGACGAACTCTAGGGTGTA
>CABSMV010000159.1 GCA_902478935.1 uncultured Collinsella sp.
GAAAGCACTTAATGTGCTTTCCGTCTTGCGCAGGACTGTAGAGCAGCAAACTTAACCCGCCCCGGCCCCCGATGGGCCCAGACCGGCGGGATAGACCGGTTCAGATGGGGCTTTGATGCATGGGTGGTCTGTTGGTGGGCAAATGGGTATCATACTGTGGTTACTGCGTCGACTCTATGATGCATGTTTGTACGTTCCCGGCGGTCGGTTTGCCAGAAGCGCCCCGTCGGTTGTTCCAGACCCGTTTCGAAGAAAGGAAACCACACTAACCTATGGCAGCTAAAAAATCATCTCCCTTGAAGATCATTCCGCTCGGCGGCCTTGACGGCATCGGCAAGAACATGACGGTCTTCGAGTGCGGCGACGACATGGTGCTCGTCGATGCCGGTCTCATGTTCCCGGATGACTCCCAGCCCGGTATCGACCTGGTTCTTCCCGACTACACCTATGTCCTGGAGAACGAGGAGAAGCTCCGCGGTATCGTCGTCACCCACGGCCACGAGGACCACACCGGTTCGCTTCCGTACCTGCTGCAGGACCTCAACAACAAGGTGCCCATCTTTTCGAGCAAGCTGACGCTTGGCTTTATCGAGGGCAAGCTTTCTGAGTTCCGCATCCGCGCGCCCAAGTTCCGTGAGGTCAAGGGCGGCAGCCACGTCAATTTGGGTGGCATCTCGCTCGACTTCTTCTCGATGACGCACTCCATCCCCGGCGCTCTGGGCGTGTTCATCCGCACCAACCAGGGCACCGTTATGCACACCGGCGACTTTAAGCTCGACCAGACGCCCATCGATGGTGTCACGCCCGACTATGCCGCTATCAGCCGCTTTGCCAAGCAGGGCATCGACCTGCTGCTGTCCGACTCCACCAACGCCACGGTTCCCGGCTTTACTAAGTCCGAGGCCGAGGTTGGACCCAACCTGCTGCACGCCATCAAGAACGCCCCGGGTCGCGTGTTCGTCGCGTCGTTCTCGAGCCACATTCATCGCCTGCAGCAGATCTGCGATGCCGCCCGCAAGTGCGGCCGTAAGGTCGTTGTGACCGGTCGCTCCATGCTCACCAACACCCGCGTCGCGCGCGAGCTGGGCTACCTCAACATCGACGATGCCGATATCATCGATGCCTTCGATATCGATAACCTGCCCGACGACAAGATCGTCGTCATGTGCACCGGTTCGCAGGGCGAGCCGCTGTCGGCCCTGTCCCGCATGGCCAATGGCGAGCACAAGACGCTCTCTATCCACGAGGGCGATACCGTCATCCTCTCGGCAACTCCTGTTCCCGGCAACGAGAAAGCCGTCCAGCAGGTCGTCAACAGCCTGGCCAAGCTCGGCTGCGACGTGTGGGATAAGAACCGCGCTCTTGTCCACGTCTCGGGCCACGGCAGCCAGGAGGAGCTTAAGCTCCTGATGGCCATGGCCAAGCCCACGTACTTTATGCCGGTTCACGGTGAGGCCGTGCATCTGCGCGCCCATGCCCAGCTGGCCCGCAAGATGGGCATCAAGGACGATCATATCTTTATCCTCGATAACGGCGACACGCTCGAGATGCGCGGTGGTATCGTCAAGCGTGGTACGCCCGTCGAGTCCGGCGTCGTCTACGTCGACGGCCTGCGTATCGGCGATACCGACCCCATCGTCCTGCGCGATCGTCAGAAGCTCGCCAATGACGGTATGGTTACCGCTGTTGCCATCGTCTCGCTCAAGCACAAGAAGATCGAGGCCATCGAGTTCTCGGGCCGCGGCGTCTCGTTTGCCATCGACGACCAGTTCTCCGAGGATGCCTCCGCGTCCATCATGAAGACGATCGAGAAGGGCAAGTTCAGCTTTACGAGCAGCGGTTCCGATGCCATTCGCAAGGCCGTGCGCGATTCGCTCTCTAACTTTATCTGGAGCCGTACGCGCACCCGTCCGATGATCATCCCGGTCGTCATGGAGGTTTAGTTTGGCGCGTGGATCTGCACAAAACGCCAAAGGCAATAAGGCCAATAACCAACCGGCATCTGCTAAGGGTGCCGGTTCCCATCTGCGCGCCAATAAGGGCCACGAGGCGGACTTCGACGATTTTGAGCCCTTGGTCGAGCCCTCGGCCAACCGCGATATCGCCGGCGTGGTCATCGCCGTTTTGGCGATTGCGTCCTTCATTGCCGTGATTTCGCCGGCGACTGCACCCGTTACGGCTGCGGTTGCCGGTTTCTACCACCTGGGCTTTGGTCTGGGCGCCTACGTGCTGCCGATCGTCATTTTGCTGTTTGCCGCCACGCTCTTTTTAGGCGAGGACTCGCCGCTCAACGCGCGCTCGGTCGCGGGCGGAGCCGTGGTCTTTATCGCCGTCGTCTCCATTCTTTCGCTGGTGGTGCCGGGTACGAGCGACTCGTGTGACCTTATGTTCACGCCGCAAAATCTGTCCGCCTCGGGTGGCTACATCGGTGCGTTTATTGCGAGCGCGCTGCAGAATGCCCTGGGTAAGCCTATCGCGATGGTCGTCCTGTTGGGTCTGGCCGTCGTTGGCTTTGTCATCATTGGCTTTTCGGTGGGCGGCGTTTTGCGCTCTGCACGCGACCGTGCGGCCGATTTTGCCGAGCGCCGTCGTGCCGACGTCAACGCGAGCCCGTGGGGTGACGACGAAGCCCTGTCGGTGCCCGGCGTTGCCCGTCCGCACCTGAGCATTCTTCGTCAAAAGGGCTCCGATGCTGCTTTGACCACGGTCATGGGCAACGATGCGGACCAGGTTCTGGACGATGACGACGAAGACGAGGATCCGTTTGTCGACGTGTCCGATGCCGTGGAGGCCGAGCGTGCCAAGACGACGTTGCTCCCGCGCCGTCACGCTAAGAAAGGTAAGACGGTTCCTAAGCTCAATACGAGCGAGCCCGACCCGTCTTGGTCCGAGAGCGAGATTGAGCTTACCGAGGGCGATGACGAGGACGAAGAGTCCCCGCTCGAGACTGCTAAAACCACCTTGCTGCCGCGTCGTCAGGCAAAGCGCGGTCAGGTGACCGGCCAGCTTTCGATGGAGGACGATCCGGCCAAGATTGACGAGTCCGAACCGCCGTTTGCCGTGAACCCTGTTTCTGCCGCGCCTCAGATTCCTGATTTCCTCAAACACCCTAAGGTTGCCGATGCACCTGCTGCTGGTGCTGCCGAAGCTGCTGCTGACGGTGATGGGGGAGCTGACAATGCCCCCGCGGATAACGAGGGCGAAGAAGAGGATGGCCTTAAGCTTCCGCCGATCGAAATCCTGCATGCAAACCCTCAGTCCGCTTCTGCCGCGTCTTCGGACAAGGAGCTGGAACAGACCGCCGAGTCGTTGCAGTCCACGCCTGTCTCTTATACACATCGACGCTGCCGACGAACTCTAGGGTGTAGATCTCGGT
>CABSMV010000160.1 GCA_902478935.1 uncultured Collinsella sp.
GTCAGACACTATGACCCAATCCAGGGGCACGGAAACGACAGGAGCCCCCGCTCGTGACCGCGGGTCGGGGCTGCGACAATGTTGTTGAAGTGCCAGAGGCGCAGCCGCGCCGCAACGAGGTTGGGAGGCTCCCGTGCCTAGATATTCTACCGCCTTCGGAATGGACGTACACCTCAGGTCCACCACCGTCTGCGCGCTCGACGCGGAGACGGGCGAGGCCGTGACGAGGAGGTTCCGCGGCAACCCCTGGGGCGAGGTCGCGGAGTGGATGTCGGGCTTCCCCGGCCCGTCGCTCGCCGCCTACGAGAGCGGCTACCTCGGCTTCGCCCCGCAGAGGGAGCTCTCCGGGCTCGGCGTCGACTGCGTCGTCGCGGCCGTCTCCAAGGTCCCGAGGTCGGCGGCAGACTTCTCGTCCAAGAACGACCGCAACGACGCGGCCAGGATGGCCAAGGCGATACTGTCGCACGATATCTCCCCGGTATGGGTGCCGTCCCCCGAGATCGAGGGGCTCAGGGACCTCGCCGGGGCCCACGACGCGGCGACCGCGAGGCTCGCGGCGGCGAAGCAGCGGCTCCTGGCGTTCCTGGCCCGCCGTGGCTACGCCTACGGCGGCACGACGCCGGCCGGAAACCCCCGGAGGTACTGGACGTACGACTTCCTCAGGTGGCTCGACAAGGTTCGGCCCGCCGACGACGGCGGCATCCGGGCGCTTGCGGCGCTGAGGAACGAGGTCGAGGCGGCCGCCGAGACGCGCAACGACCTCCTCGCCGAGTACAGGGCCGCCGTCGCGGCGGGCCCCCTCTCGGCGGAGGTCGAGGCGCTCCAGTCGATCAAGGGGTGCGGGTTCGCGCTCGCCGCCGCCTTCGCGTCCGAGGTCGGCGACTTCTCGAGGTTCCGCTCCGGCAGGCAGGTGACGTCCTACTTCGGCCTCGCCCCGAAGCAGAGGTCGAGCGCGGACTCCGTGCGCCTCGGCGGGATCAGCGGGGCCGGCAACGCGCTCGTCAGGAGGTTGGCAGTCGAGGGGTCCTGGAGCTACGTCCAAGCGAGCCACCAACCGAAGCTGATGCCCAAGGGCAGCGGCGTCCCGCTCGAGGTAAGGATGCACGGGAGGAAGGGTTCCGAGCGCCTGCTCCGGCGCCGCGAGGAGATGCTCGCCAGGGGCATGCCCCAGGCGAAGGCGAACGCCGCCACCGCCGCCGAGCTCGTGAGGTGGCTGTGGGCCCTCGGCGCGATGTGCCGGGAGGCAACCGAATAGACATAGCCCCCGTCCCGGCGAGCCGGGCAGCCTTCGGGGATACCCCCGCTTTCGCTGGGCGCGCGGCAGCGGCCGCATGCGCGTAGTCAGACTTGGGGAGCCCCGCCGAAGGAATGGAGTGCGGGCCGACAGAACGGTATCCGCGGATATGAGACTGAGCCGAAGGCGTCGACGACATGCCGGGGGCGGACCGGGACGGGTTCAACGGCAGGCCCCGCCGACCGATTGCAAGCGGTCGGCGGGGCCATTGTGGCTCTTGACAGCGGATTGGGTCATATGAGCGAGCGGGCCGCATTTGAGACAAGGTGACGTGAAACGAAAGGGCGCTGACCTTCTGGTCGCGCCCTTGAAGTTGAACGTCAGATTGTCCAAATGCGGCCCGCGCAGCGTCGGCCGGTTACGGCGTTTGGAAAACGCCGTAACCTACTGAATGAGCATCGCGTCGCCAAAGCTGAAGAAGCGGTAGCGTTCTTCGATAGCAGCGGCGTAGGCATCCATGATCTGGTCGCGGGAGGCAAGCGCGCTTACGAGCATCATGAGCGTGGAGCGCGGCACGTGGAAGTTCGTGATCAGCGCGTCAACCACGTGATAGGTCGAGCCGGGCATGAGGTAGAGCTGCGTCGTCGCATTCTCGCGCACCACGATGTCACCGCGGCCGAGCGTGTCGGCCCCGTCCTCGCGGCCCTCAAAATAGCGCGCCGTCACAGCCGGATCGGACACCGGCGCGTCCACGTCAAACGCGCTCTCGAGCGAGCGCACTGCGGTAGTGCCGACGGCGATCACACGATGGCCCTCGGCCTTCGCCTTATGCACAGCGTCGACAACCTCCTGCGACACGTGGTAGCGCTCGGTGTGCATCACGTGCTGTGTAGGGTCGTCCTCCTCCACCAGACGGAAGGTATCGATACCCACCTCGAGCTCGACGGCGGCAAACTTCGCACCCTTGGCCTCGATAGCGGCCATGAGCTCGGGAGTAAAGTGAAGACCCGCCGTAGGAGCGGCAGCCGAGTGCTCCTCCTTCATGGCGTAGACGGTCTGGTACTTCTCGGGATCGCCCTCGTAATCGGTAATGTAGGGCGGCAGCGGCACGTGGCCGGCAGCGTGGATGGCCTCGTCGAGCGTGCGCGGGTCGCCGGCGGCATTGCAACCGGCCGGCTCAAAGCGCACCAGACGGCCACCGCGGCTATCGGTAACAAAGTCGACGACCTCGGCCGTCAGCACCACGGGCGCGCCCTCGGGCGCATGGGCGCCGCCCGCACGATACTCAATCTGAGCACCGGGCTTCAGGCGCTTACCCGGCTTGACCAGGCACTCCCAAACGTGACCCAGCGGATCCACATCCTCGCGGCGCTTGAGCAGCAGCGTCTCGACCACGCCGCCCGAGCCGGCCTTGCGACCGATCAGGCGGGCCGGCATCACGCGCGTCTTGTTGATGACGAGCACGTCGCCCGGCTCGATATAGTCGATGATGTCGCGGAAGATGCGGTGCTCAACGGTACCGCCGTGCTCCAACGGCGTTCCCGCCCGGGAGCCCTTGCGATCCACCACCAACAGGCGGCAGGAGTCGCGCGGCTCGGCAGGAGCCTGTGCAATCAGTTCCTCAGGAAGGTTATAGTCAAAATCATCGGTACGCATAGACACGTCGGATACTCCTTATATAGCTAAAGTCCGCTCTACATCCTAGCAGGCTGACGTCCCAAGTGAACTACTTTTTGGCGGCTTTGCGCTCGTCGCGGATGCGGGCGCGGTCCATGGCCGCCTCGACGGCCGAGAATCGGCAGCCGCAGTAGTTCTGCCGATACATGCCCAGCTCGCGCGAACGGCGTGTCGCCTCGGGGTAATACGGGCGAAAATCGCGAATCACCGGGGTGAGCCCATGTGCCGCCGCCAAGCGCTCAAGCACGTCATTGCAGGTATCGAACAGCTGGTACGGCGAGACGGCGAGCGTCGTGCCCACAAACTCAAACCCGCGCTCCTGGGCCACGCGGCACGCCTCGGCCAAGCGCAAGGCATAGCACGCGCGACAGCGACGAGGCCGATCGGCGCCCAGCGGTGCCACGCCGGCCTCCCAGCGCGGT
>CABSMV010000161.1 GCA_902478935.1 uncultured Collinsella sp.
GATATTTACATGCGCACGAAAATCGCGCAGGTAGTCGAGGAATGCGGACTTGAACATCGCGCCGCCGGCCGGGGCCTGGAGCGAGGCGAGGTAGTCGATATCCTCGGGCGTAAAGCGCAGATTCTCGACTAGCTCGGGCAGCTCGGCGGTGCCGCACATGACGGCATAGGCGCTGCCAAAGGGATGGTCGCGGTAAAACGCGGTAAAACAACCCTGCTCATTGGCCTTGCCGCTCTCCCACAGGCCCTGGGCCATAGTGAGCTCGTACAGATCGGTGAGCATTGCAATGTCGGTGGGATGCGAGATGTCGGTCAAAGCCATGGGGCGACCTTTCGGATGTGTGGTACAGAATTTGAGGGTTAGACGAGAGCAGAGGATGCGGACATAACGCCCGATGCAAATAGGTTAGAGCAGGCCCATGCTGGTCAGGATCGTGTAGCCCATAAAGATGACAAACGCGATGAGGGCAAGGACAATGATGATTTTTTGAGCCGGCGCCATGCCAGGGATCTCGTTCTCGCCCGTAGGTTCCTTGGAGGTAACCATGCGCTGGGCAAAGGTCATCTCGTCACGGCTCGGCTTGGGCTCGACGGACTTGGGACGAGCGGCCTTTTTAGGCTGAGGTTTGGGCGCGGCAGGTGCAGGCTTCGCAGCAGCGGGCTTGGGTGCGGGCGCGGGCTTGCGCTCGGATGCGGCGTTCGAGGCGACCTCCTCGGCCTTCGCACGCTCGGCGCGCAGGGCAGCCAGCTCCTCACGCTCGCGACGGGCCTCTTCCCGAGCCTCGCGGCGGGCCTTCTCAGCGCGGAGCTCTTCCAACTCAGCGCGCTCCTCGTCGGACAATGGTTGGGACACAAGCTCGGCCATGGTATAGCCCTTTCTTTTAAAAAAAGCCGCCGACACAATGTCAGCGGCTTATCAAATCCAAGGGTGGAGACGAAGGGAGTCGAACCCTCGGCCTCTGCCATGCGACGGCAGCGCTCTCCCAACTGAGCTACGTCCCCAGGACAAGTCGATATTTTACCTACGGCTCGCCAACTGTCAACGCCCAATAACCAGTCTTTTTGGGGCGCGGCTATTTTGGCAACTTTTCGAACAGGCGATCCTCTCGATGATTTTTTATCCCCGTCCCAGAAAATTCATCGACGAACGCACTACTTTGCGCTGGTAAGAACACCGGTGGTGTCGAAGGCCGGGGTGAAGCTCTCGTCTACCGCGCCGCCCTCTTGCCAGAACATCGTCATAAAACCCAGGTCGTCGGCATGGTCGAGCACCTGCTCGTACTCCTCACGCGTCACGGCGCGTGCCAGGTCGCCGCCCTGCTCGCGCATGAGCGCATTGGGCGTGTACTGGTTCATAACCGAGATCGGCACGTCGCCCACCGTCTGCCACACCAGGTCCAGCACGCGACACGAATCGTCTGCATGCCCCGGAAGCACCAGGTGACGCACGATCATGCCACGCTTCATAAGCCCGTCCTCGTCCACCAACTCTCCCCCGCGGCGCTCGATCTCGCGCGCCATCTGGGCCAGACCCGACACGGCCACACGCGGGTAATCCTTTATATGGGAGAGCGACTGCGCAAGCCCGGCATCGGCATATTTAAAGTCGGTGAGCCACACATCGACCAGGTCGCCCAGCGCCGCCACGGCACTCGCGCGCTCGTAACCACTCGTGTTGTAGACGATTGGGATAACCAGTCCGCGCGCCTGTGCCGCGGCAATCGCGGCAGGCAACAGGTGCGCATAGTGCGTCGCCGTCACCAAATTGATGTTGTTGGCACCCTGGTCCTGCAGTTCCAGCATAATCTCGACCAGGCGCTCAGGCGAAATCTCAAGGCCAAAATTGCCGGTCGAGATCTCGTGGTTCTGGCAGTAGATACATTTGAGCGAGCAGCCGCTAAAGAAGATCGTGCCCGAACCGGCCTCGCCCGAGATAGGCGGCTCCTCCCACATATGAAGCGCGGCGCGGGCCACCTTGAGCGTGTCGTTAGCACCGCAGACGCCGTGCGCGCCCTCATCGCGCGCCGCACCGCAACGGCGCGGACACAAATGGCAGGCGGGCGAAAAAAGTTCGGTCAACGACGTCGGCATAAAAACATGCTCCAAAACAACGATTCAGCAGCTCAAACGTAAAGGGCCAGACCGCGTAGACGGCTCCGTCCCTAAGGCGCCGTAATCGTCCGACACGATTTTTGTAATGTCAAGACTGGAATCGATAAAGTGCCGCTTTATGATGTAGGTATTCCGCCCCCCGCGGAGCAACTGGGTGAACCGTCGCGTTTATTTAGGGAGCCCACACAGTCGTACCTAGTACAGGTATCCTTCGTTGTTAAGGACGCTGGAACAGTCGATGAGGGCACCCACCTGTTTTAGGTGGGTTCATTTTCGTAACGTGGGGGGTGGTTTTCTTTTGCCGAAAATTACCATACAGTCCATATGGATCCCCGCCGGCATCCCGACAAGCCATCGACAACATCCCAATATCTGGTAAGCGCGTGATTATCGCTGCGTGCAATTACATGCACCCCCCTTGGTCGAGTATTATGGTTCGGCTATGCCCTTTGCGCATGGCGTTCTTCTGACCTTTTCCTTCGACGCTTGGCGGTTTTTAGATTCATGGCTTCATCCCCGAGCTACATACCGTACCTATGCGTGGCAGCGGCGGCTTTTATCACGACCTTCCTCGCGGTGCCCCTGGTCAAGCGCTTGGCAATTAAGCTCGATGCCGTCGACTATCCTTCTAAGCGCCGCATCAACACCAAGCCCATCCCGCGTTTGGGCGGAACGGCGGTGTTTTTGGGCCTGGTCGTTGCCTGCATTGTGCAAATCCTAGGCACCTGGTACCTAGGCTGGCCACCCGTCCTGGTACCGCACCCGCGCCTTCACATTAGCTATCCCATGCTGGCGCTCTCCTTTACCGTCATCTTTGCGACCGGCGCTATCGACGACGTCTTCCAGCTCACGCCCAAGCAAAAGCTGGCCGGACAGGTCCTCGCCGCGCTTATCGCCTGCATGGGCGGCCTAAAAATCGGCGTCATCGTCAACCCGTTTGCTCCCGGCGAGATCATGCTCGGATGGCTCGCCTACCCCATTACCGTGATCTATCTGGTGGCATTCACTAACATCATTAACCTCATCGACGGCCTCGACGGCTTGGCCACGGGCATCTGCGGCATCGCGTCGTTCACCATGTTTTCGATGGCCGTTCTCTCGGGCCGCATCGACGCCGCCGCGCTCTCCATTGCGCTCTTTGGCGCCTGTCTGGCCCTGTCTCTTATACA
>CABSMV010000162.1 GCA_902478935.1 uncultured Collinsella sp.
TAGACCCTCCTGCCGTCCACCACGGTCCTGTCCTCCAGGAAGTCGGCCCAGAACCCGCACCAGTCGAGGTAGCGCTCGACCCAGAGCTCGGCCTGGTGCAGCGTCTCGATGCCCATGAGGTCGCGCGCGATGAGGTAGAGCTCGCGCCCCGCCTGGAGCTTCGGCCGCGTCGTCGTGTAGCGCTTGACCTGCGAGAAGGCGTGGAAGGTGCACCTCTGGACTCTGGTGCGCGGCCAGGTCTCGCGCACGGCCTTGGCGAATCCGCTCCCGCCGTCGGTGACGACCACCTCGGGCGCCGGGATCGGCGACATGAGGGCCGACCACGCCCTCGAGTTCTCCGACCTCGCCATGTACCAGGAGACCACCCTCTCGCCGCTGCAGCATATGAGCACCACGAGGTCGCGCGCGACCCAGATCCCGTCGACGTAGAGCACGCGGTGCAGCTCGCCGTCGGGGACGGGCATGGGCCAGACCTCCCAGAACTCGGCCGTCCTGCGCCTGAAGGACCGCCCGCCGCCCGGCATCATGGCTTGCGAGTCCTTCGAGAGGAGCCACCCGAGGAACTCCTCGAGCCTCGTCGCCGTGTCGTCGTACCTCACCGTCGTCGACGCGCCGCAGGCCGTGCACCTCCACCGCTGGGACCCCGATGAGGTCCTGCCGTTGCGCTTGGTCCGACCGCCGCAGTAGGGGCAATAAACGGCCTTCATGGGCACCTCTTCCGAAAGGGTATTTAACGGTTCCGGAAAAGGTTATCTACCTGCGGGAACGATAGGCAACCGGACACACATTCTGTCCGAGCGGTTAAAAGCGGGAACGGAATTTAAACGGCTGAAAAAGGGGCATCGACCTGCGCCGATGCCCCCAACATGGACACACATTTTGTCCTATAAGCCCCCAACCCGTATGCAGCCACAAAAAAGGAGCCCGCAGGTGCGAGCTCCTCTTAAGGGCACGAGATTGTAGCTCTGGCGCTAGTCCAGGTCGTCGGCGGCAAAGTTGTCGATCGGGGCGAAGGGGTCAGCCACGGGGACAACCGGATCAGCGACAGGCAGCGGCTCGGCGGCGGGAACGGTCACTGCAGGAGAAGCCGCAGAACCGACCGGCGTGGAGGCCATAAGGTCGGACGGGAAGGAATTCTGGGCATCGTCCATGAAATGCTGGATGAGCTTGAGGTACTCGGCCTTGAACTCCTCACGGGAAGCCTTCAGACGGTCGATCTCCTCGAGCTCGGCCTGCTTCTCGGTCAGGGCCTGACGGATGACCTCGCGGGCCTTGGCGTCGGCTTCGTTGCGGATGCGCTCAGCGTTCTCGTTGGCATCGTTGACGATGCCCTCGGCGGTCTGCTGGGCAGCAATCAGCGCAGCGGAGATCTGGCGCTCCTGAGCGGAGAAGTCGGGTGCAGGAGCGGCCACAGGAGCGGCGGGAACGGCCTGAGCGGCAGCGTCCTGAGCCTGGGCAAGCTGGGCCTGCGTGTCGGCAAGCTGCTGCTCGGTGGCAGTCAGACGACCCTTAAGATCGACAATCTTGGCAAGCATAGCGTCAACCTCGGAGGACAGCGTCTCCAAAAAGACGTCGACCTCGGCGGGATCATAGCCGCGCTTGGCCTCAGAGAAAGTCTGAGCCTGGATGTCAGCAGGGGTAATAGCCATAACAAGTTCTCCTTTATCATCGCCTTGGCGCCGGGCGCCCGACGTAAGTTACTGAGCCAGTACTATACGAGTATACCTATAAGAAGCTGCAGAATCAGCCTCTGCACCAACTGCAACGCAATAATCGCAACGACCGGCGAAAAATCAACGCCGCCCATCGGCGGAATAAACCGACGAAACAGGTTGAGCCACGGACCGCAGACGCTATCGAGCACCGCGGCGATATCCTGCAGCAGGCCGCCCTGCTTCATGGGAATCCACGTCATAAAGCAATAGACCACAATAAGTGTGGAGTAGAAGTTGAACAGCGTGTTGACCAGCTGGACAATGGTGTAGATGTTGATGAGAATCTCCTCGTCTTGGGTTTACTTAAGGTAGCCGTCGGCGCGCAGCTTCTTGAGGTCCGAATCCTTGACCTCGCAGCCGGCGGGCAGCACCATAAACACGCGATCGCCCACCTCTTTGACCGTAGCGCCCAGGCCGCAGGCAAAGCCATAGCTAAAGTCCAGGACACGCTTGGCGACCTCGGTGCGAACGCCAACAAAAATCAGCGCAACGGGCTGCTTGGTGCGCACGCGGCGGACAACGGTCTCGACATCGTCATAGCTCTCAGGGCGCAGGATATAGGCAGGCAGCTGCGGCGTGGCGTTAATGATGTTGTTTGCATAGGCCGAGGCGTCGCTCGGCGCAGAAGCGGGCGCAGGTGCCGCGGCACGAGCGCGGGCGCTCTCGGCATAACTCGACGGCGTGTCGTAAGCGCCGGGGCGATAGCCGCCTGCGGCACTATCCTGAGAACGCGACGGCGGATTGTACGTCGTTGCATGACGCGAGTCATCGCCGACCAGCTGGCCGGAGCGCGTATACACGGCGACCGACTCGGCCTCACCGCGGCGCGTTTGGCCCAGCAGGCCGTTACTCGGCTCGTCCTGGGTATAGAAGCCCTCGCCCGAGGTACCGCTGTAGCCGTTGTTCTGATAGCCATCATCGTAGCCGTCATCGTAGCCGTAGTCGTCATCCTGGTCATAGCTCTGGTCGTAACCCTGCTGGCCGCCCAGGTGCATCTTATTTTTAATCTCGTCAAGGAAGCCCATGGTTGTGTCCTCTCACGGTTTAGTGCAGGCGCTCTGTAAACCAGTGCGCACTTCAGAGCCCTATTTTACTGCAAACTCCGGGCTAAATACTACCCTGCCCAGGCGAACGAGCGTAGAGCCCTCCTCAAGGGCAGGCTCAAAGTCCTCGCTCATGCCGCAAGAAAGCTCGGGCAGCCTCAGATCGGGATGCGCCGCCTCCAACTCATCCCTCAGCTCTCGCAGGCCGGCAAAGGTGCGACGCGCCACATCCTTGTTCCCCCGAGGGGCCATAGTCATAAGGCCCTGCACACAAATTCCCTCAAGTTCCGCAAGCTCGCCGGCAGCGCCACGAATCTCATCGGGCGAAAAACCGCCCTTGGACTCCTCGCCGCTTACGTTAACCTCGATCAGCACCTGCTGGGGGGCGGCGAGCTCGCCAGCTTCGATCTTGCGAATGGCACGGCTCGAGATCGCCTGCGCCAAATGAAGCGACCCCACCGAATGAATCAGCTCGGCCGAGCCCAACACCGCGTTGATCTTGTTGGTCTG
>CABSMV010000163.1 GCA_902478935.1 uncultured Collinsella sp.
TAGAGTTCGTCGGCAGCGTCAGATGTGTATAAGAGACAGGGCCATGATGATGTAGTTCGCGGTGGTGGGAACGCCCATGCCGAGCACGATGCAGCAGAGCATCGTCAGCACGAGAGCGATGATCAGGTGACCGTTGGACAGACCGACGATCGCGCCGATGAGCACCTGGCCGAGACCGGTCATGGTGACGACGCCGGCGATGATACCAGCCATACCGCAGGCGATACCGACGCTCAGGCAGTTCTTGCCGCCGTTTTCAAACGCGTCGATGATGGTGGGCAGGCTCTTGACGTTGGGCTTGCTGATGGCGTAGTTGATAACCAGCAGCGCGAAGGCGATGGCAAGGCAGAGCGTGCTGCCGTTCTCGCCCATGAAGGTGCCCGGCTCGAAGCTGCGGCTCATGAGGGTCATGAACAGAAGCGGGATCAGGGGAACCGCCATGATGAGCTTCTTCTTGCCCTCTTCACGGCTGATCATCGAAACGACAACGCAGTACAGCGTTGCATACACGGCGGCGGTGGCCATCGTGAAGCCGATCATGATCATGTAGACCAGAACGACCAGCGGGAGGATGAGGTAGATCTGCGGGAGCAGGAGCTTCCACTTGGGGAGCTCTTCGCGGGGCAGACCCTTGAGGCCGAGCTTCTTGGCCTTGAAGTGCACGCCGAGGAAGATGCCGAGGAAGTACAGGAATGCGGGCAGGATCGCACGCACGATGATCTTTGCATAGGGAACGCCGACCATTTCCGCCATCAGGAACGCCGCAGCGCCCATGATCGGGGGCATGATCTGACCGCCAGTGGAAGACGCAGCCTCGACCGCGCCGGCAAACTCCGGGGGATAACCGGTCTTCTTCATCATCGGGATGGTGACGGAACCGGTGGTAACGGTGTTACCGACGGAGGAACCGGAGACCATGCCGCAGAGGGCAGAGGAAACGACCGCGACCTTTGCAGGACCGCCGGAAGCCCAGCCGACCAGCGCGTTCGCGCAGTCGATGAAGAAGTTTGCAACACCCGTGGCCTCAAGGAAGGCGCCGAAGATGACGAACAGCGCGATGTAGGTCGAGCAGACGCCGATCGGGGTGCCGAGGATACCGGTCGTGGTGTAGAAGAGGTTATACATAACGGTCTTTAAGTCCTTGCCCGCACCTAAGAAGGCGTAGAGCACGAACACCGTCGCTACGCAGATGATCGGCATACCGACCACGCGGCGGCAGCACTCGACGAGGATCAAAGTGCCGACGATCGCAAATACGATCAGAAGGGGAATGGAAACGCTGCCGATCTGCACGACGAAAACCTTCTGGATTCGCGTACCGGCGGTAACGATTTTTTCAAGATTTAAGGGGTAGAAGAAGAAACAGAACGCGCCGACTGCCGCCATGACGATATCGTACCAAGGCATGTAGTTGACCTTCTGAGAGCCCTTCTTGATGGGGTAGTAGATAAACACGAGAATGATGACCAGGCCGAGGAAGAGCGGACGGCGCGCACGCTCGTCCATCTTGATCCACATGTTCATCACAATCAGGAAAATGCCGAACAGTGCCGTAAGGACACGCAGAATCTTGCGGGGAGTCCCCTCCCAGACGCGCGTGTTCGACTCACGGTCGTACTTTTTCATGATCGCATCGACGTCTTCCATGGTGCCGACGTCATTGTCGACTGCAACATTGTTGAGCTTTTCGTTTTCAGCCATGATGCAATTTCCTCCTAATTCTATTTGAGAGCGTCCGTGCGCTCAGACGAGCCAGAATTCGTAATTAAAACGCACAGGCGCGTTTTTTCCACACAAATCACGCAGACTGACATCCTCGCCGTTTACATTGAGTACATGGTCAGAGACCGTACCGACAATGTAGCCGACGTTTGTCCTGTCCTGATGGATGTTTCGGATGACCATTGCCCAGCCCTTGTAATCGGGGCGGTCCACATAGACCTTGTCAAGCGTTTCACCGGGGTTGAGCTCCGTCTGCACGCCTGCGCCAAAGGAGCAATAGGTCGTCTCCTCCACATAGATCGTTTTGTTTTCGATCTCGTAGGTATCGGTCAGGGGGTATTTGTTCACGGAATGGATAAAGGTCACGGAAAAGCGGTCTCCCTCGCCCATTTTGTACCGGGCGTAGACCTCGCCGGTGTCGCGGTTGCGCAGGGTCAGATAGTAGCCGGAGCGAGGAAGAAGCACGGCGGCCGCTGCAATAATCGTTATTATTGCAGCGGCCGCAATTATGTATTTCCGCAGATGAGAATTCACGTCAATACACGGTAGCGATCCTGCTTACAGGACGCCGATTTCCTTGTAGTACTTCTCAGCACCGGGATGCATGGTGACGGTAGCACCAGCGGAGGCAGCCTCGGGATCGAGGAAGCCGAACTTGGCGTGGCCTTCGGTCAGAGCGTCCTTGTTGTCGAACATGGCCTTGACGAACTCATAAACGACATCTTCGCTCAGCTCTTCGGAGGCAACGAGAGTAGCCTGGATAGCGACGCAGGTGACGTCGGCATCCTGACCGGTGTAGGTGCCGGCAGCCAGATCGTCACGGATCAGGAACGGATAGGCCTCCTGGATGGCGGCGAGCTCATCGTCGCTCAGGGAGACGAGGTTGAGGGTGTTGGTGGTGGCATAGTCGACGATAGCGGTCGTGGGAGCACCGGCGACAGTGAAGGCGGCGTCGATCTTGCCGTCCTTGAGCTGGTCAACGCCATCCTGGAAGGAGCCGTTCACAGCTTTGACGTCGTCCTTGGTAAGACCCGCAGCGCCGAGCACCTGCCAGGCGTTGATCTCGGTACCGGAACCAACGTCACCGACGCAGACGGTCTTGCCCTTGAGGTCGGCAACGGAGTTGATGCCGGGCTTGGCAAGGATCTGAACGGTCTCGTTGTAGATACCGGCGACCCAAAGAGCGTTGGTCTCGGGAGCGCCGTCGAAGGAGTTGGTGCCCTCGTGCGCGTAGTTGATAACGTCGGACTGCAGAATGGCCATCTGAGCATCTCCGTCGGTGATCATGTTGACGTTCGCGACGGAAGCGCCGGTGGACTCAACAGAGAGCTTGGAAAGGGTCAGCTTGGAGTCGAGGACGGTCTTGAGAACGCCGCCGACAGCATAGTAGGTACCGGAGGTACCGCCGGTCGCCAGAGTGATCGCGACGGGGGAATCGGAGCTGGGGCTGTCTCTTATACACATCTGACGCTGCCGACGAAC
>CABSMV010000164.1 GCA_902478935.1 uncultured Collinsella sp.
CGACCGAGGTTCGAATCCATGCGGTGTTGCCATAAAAGAAAAGCCCCCGTTGCCGGAGGCTTTAAGTTCGAGTGGTGCGGCGTATAGGATTCGAACCTATGACGTTCTGATTCGTAGTCAGACCCTCTATCCAGCTGAGGTAACGCCGCAGCGCAAGACATATAAAACCACTTTAGCTTATTGGAGTCAAGCACAATCTCAAACTTTTTTGTGGAACGCAGTTTTGTCATGCTGCTCCGCATATACCGACGTTCCCCGTACGATCGATTGGCTTTTCGATCACGTCGAACTTGGCATCAAGTTCCCTCAGGAGCGATCTCACCCGCTGGGCACAATCATAATCGGCAAACGAGATGCTCAGCATGCGCGCGACCTGGTTGGAAGTCCCAACTCCATAGAAGTGCTCCAGCGCCACAAGTCCCTCGTGCGTCACAAAGGTCTCGACCACATGCGGCGACTCCTCAAAGCACCATTGTGTCAACGGACCCTCGCTCGTCTGTCGAACCACCAGGCCACCCATGCCAGACGGCTCACACGTTACAAGCAGGTACTCCCCGCCCTCGTCGCTCTCAAACAAAACCACCCGATCATCAAACAGCTCCATCGCGTCCCCTTTCTCTCGCTCTTATTTAGCAAAAGCATAGCAGGTAGATGGCTGTATACAGAACAGTTGTTCGTGTGTTTTCTATTGAGCTGTCCGCACGGCATGGTATGGACCTGCGCACGAAATAGGGCGCCCCCGAAGGAGCGCCCTTGCATATCCCCTATGCAGCCAATTTACGCGACCGGCTCGATCTTCTCGAGACCGCCCATGTAAGGACGCAAGACCTCGGGGATCGTGATGGTGCCGTCGGCGTTCTGGTAGTTCTCCAGAATAGCGGCCATGGTGCGGCCGGCCGGCAAGCCGGAACCGTTGAGAGTGTGCAGGTAGCGCGAACCCTTGAAGTTCTCGGGGTCGCGATACTTGATGTTGGCGCGGCGAGCCTGGAAGTCACCGCAGTTGGAGCAGGAGCTGATCTCCTTGTAGGCGTTGTAGCTCGGCAGCCAGACCTCGACGTCGTAGGTCTGACGGGCAGAGAAGCCCAAGTCGCCGGTGCACAGGCTAATCACGCGATACGGAAGGCCCAGCTGCTGCAGCAGATACTCGGCCTCGGCGGTCATGCTCTCGAGCTCCTCGTCGGACTCCTCCGGCTTAGCGAACTTGACCATCTCGACCTTGTCGAACTCGTGCTGACGGATGATGCCGCGGGTGTCGCGACCGGCGGAACCGGCCTCCTCACGGAAGCAGGGGGTGAAGGCGGTGTAGCGGCGCGGCAGGGTGTCGGCATCGAGGACCTCGCCGGCGTGCAGGTTGGTGAGCACGACCTCGGCGGTGGGGATCAGGAAGTTGTCACCCGAGACGTGATAGGCGTCGTCCTCGAACTTGGGCAGCTGACCCGTGCCAAACATGGTCTGACGCTTGACGACGATGGGCGGCCACCACTCCTTAAAACCACGGCTGGTGTGCGTATCGAGGAAGAAGTTGATGAGGGCGCGCTCCAGGCGGGCGCCGGCGCCACCGAGAACGGTAAAGCGGCTGCCGGAGAGCTTGTTGCCACGCTCGAAGTCGAGGATGTCCAGATCGGTGCCCAGATCCCAGTGCGGCTTAAAGTCGAAGTCGAACTCGCGCGGGGTGCCCCAGCGGCGACGCTCGATGTTCTCGTCCTCGTCCTTACCGTACGGCGTGGCATCGCACGGAATGTTGGGCAGGTGAGCCATGAAGTCGTACTGCTCCTGCTCGAGGGCGGTACGACGCTCGGCCAGACCGTCAATCTTCTCGTTGACGGCGCGCACGGCCTCCTTGGCGGCCTCGGCCTCGTCCTTCTTGCCCTCCTTCATCAGGGCGCCGATCTTCTTGGACTCGGCATTGCGAGTAGCCTGGAGCTCCTCGACCTCGGTGATGACGGCACGGCGCTCGTCGTCGAGCTCAAAGAACTTCTCGCGATCCCAAGACGTCTGGCGGTTAGCCATGGCGACATCGATGGCATCGGGGTTCTCGCGAACAAACTTGATATCAAGCATTAGATCCTCCGGCGATATACATTCCATTTAGGTTGCAACCTTGTACATGTATGGGCAAGTATATACTTATGAGCGTTTACGACCCAACTCAACTACGCAAGAAGGCACCCAATGGACGCAGTTTTTTCCTTTTTGTTTGGCACCCGCACCGGTTTTGCCATCCTTTTCGCCGGCGGCATCCTGTTATTTGCGATTCTTGCCTTTGTAATGGAGAAACGTACCCATAAGATGTACGTCGACCGCGGACCCAAGTCCGAGGATGAGGAAGACAGCTTCTGGGACTAACCTGCCAAAAAGGGACAGGTTTATTTTGGTCGGTTTTATCTGGGCAAACGCAAGCGCCCCGCAACTGGAATTGAGCCAGTTGCGGGGCGCTTTTCGCACATACGACAAAACCGCAGGAAAAACCTGCCAAAATAAACCTGTCCCTAAATGGCAGGTTTTACTGGAGAGTTGCGTCGATTGCCTTGACCAGGGCGCTGCGCATGCCGGCGTCCTCGAGCGCAACGACACCCTTGATGGTGGCACCACCGGGCGAGCATACGGCATCCTTCATCGCCGCAGGATGCTGACCAGTTGAAAGCTGCAACTTTGCCGTACCCAGCACCATCTGGCTCACAATGCGATAGGCATCGGCACGCGGGATACCGTGCTTGACCGCCGCATCGCCCAGGGCCTCGATTGCCATAGCGACAAATGCCGGAGCACAACCACCCACCGTGCCACCCACAAACAGCAGGCTCGTATCGAGCTCGACCACCGCACCGAGCTTGCCAAGCAGATCAAGCACCACTGCGCTCTGCTCATCACTAAGCGTGGAAGCCTTCTCGCAAGCGATGACGCCCTCGCCCACCGAAACCGGCGTGTTGGGCACCGTCGAGATATGCGCGACGCCCGGCAGGACCTGCTCCCACTTGACACTGTCCCAGGTCCAGGCAACCGACAGAACGACCTTTTTGGCAAGAGCATCCTTGAGCGGGGCGAATACCTTCTCGATCATGTACGGTTTGACCGCAGCGACCACGATATCGGATGCGGCGACAACCTCGGCGGCATCGTGGCAGGCGGCCATGCCGCGCGCCTCGCAGCGCTCAACCAGTGCGTCGTAGCGACCCGCACAGGCGCACATGTCGCTCGCAGC
>CABSMV010000165.1 GCA_902478935.1 uncultured Collinsella sp.
GAGTCTCGTGGGCTCGGAGATGTGTATAAGAGACAGGCATAGATGGTGTGGTTCACGGGATCGTCCTCATGCTCCTCCCAATCCAGGTCGTGCAGCAGACCGACGATGCCCCAAAACTCCTCGTTCTCGGGGTCGAACTCGCGCGCAAAGTAGCGCATAGTTCCCTCGACTGTCTCGCCATGGGTGATATGGAACGGGTCCTTGTTGTGCTCGTTGAGCAGTTCGAACGCGCGGTCGCGGGTGATTCCGGCGGTAAGCGGCTCTGCCATAAGAGACTCCTTGTGCTCGTGGGTATCGATAAGAATGAATACTACTAGAACAAGAAAACCACCACAAAGGTGCCTGTCCCCTTTGTGGTGGTTTTTGGCGCGGATGGGTTAGTTGAGGGCGGCTTGGGCTAGGCGAGCTTCGGCGTCCTCCTCGGTGACGCCCAAGGCCACGGCGAACTCCTCGATGGAGCGGCGCTTGGCCTCCTTGAGTACGCGCATGTAGTAGGAGCTGGGTTTTTTATCAGCTTCCTCGGCCTGGCGAATGCGGTGCATCATGGTCTTTGCCACGCGGACCGTCTCGGGCGCGCCCAGCTTGAGCTGCTGCTTAAAGTGTGTCTCCTCAAGCGAGCTGTTGCGCTCGGTAAAGGTGTCGCACTCCAGCTCGTCATAGTGGCTCAGCAGGTGCTCGGCATCTTGCTGAGAGATGGCGGCGTGCAGACGGTCGGCCTGCGCCACGGGGTACATGAGGATCGTCTGCGCATGTCCCTGCTTGGTCTCGAGCAGCAGCATGGGCTGCGGTGTGTCGTCCCTAAAACCGACGACGGTGCAGACTCCCTGGCCCGGATGAATGACGTGTTGACCGATTGAGAACATGCTACCTCCAACTTATACGAATTTACGTATGTCTAGAATAACACGCTGACGTGCGCAAACCCGTACTTTATGCAGGAAAAGCACACAACTCTGATAGGTAAGAGTATTCGATAACAGACGCAGCTCATTCACACCTTTATGCATTTTCAACGCCTGCATAATCTGCAGGCAGACCGGCATCTTTGAGTGACTCCATACAAGCTGTAGTCATTTTTGTGCATATGCAATATCTATTAGCTTTACCCTGCGACAGTGCCCGTCGCTTGTGATAGAGTGCTACAAACTCTGGCTTTTGCCCTACGAGTGACCAAGAGCTCGGGGGCTTTAACACAAGGAGGATCTATGCCCGAGAAGATTGAAGAGCTGGTACGCGCTGCGCTTGCTGCGGCCCAGGAGGCCGGCGACCTTTCCGCATTTGAACTTGACGATTGCGCTATCGAGCGACCGGCTGACACTTCTCATGGCGAGTGGACCTCTACCATGGCCCTGAAGTCCGCCAAGCTGGCCCACTGCGCCCCGCGCAAGATCGCCGAGGCCATCGTTGCCCATATGCCCGAGGACCCCGCGATCGAGAAGGTCGAGATCGCAGGCCCCGGCTTCATCAACTTCTACCTCTCCGTTGCCGTCAAGAATGCCATCTTTGGCGAGGCTCGCGAGAAGGGTATGGACTTCGCTAAGTCCAACGTCGGTGGTGGCCTGAAGACCCAGGTCGAGTTCGTTTCCGCCAACCCCGTCGGCCCCATGCACATCGGCCACGGCCGCTGGGCCGCGCTGGGCGACTCGCTCTGCCGCGTTATGGATCACGCCGGTTACGACATCCAGCGTGAGTTCTACATCAACGACCACGGCTCTCAGATGAACACCTTCGGCAACTCCATCAGCACGCGCTATATGCAGCTTGCCGACATCATCGCCAAGCAGGGCGTGGATATCGACGAGGCTCACAAGCTGCTGATCGCCGACCGCGACGCCTTTGTTGCCGACGAGAACGACGAGCATCCCGAGACCCATCCGTATCAGGACAACTTTGCCGAGACCCTGGGCAAGGACTCCTACGGCGGCGACTACATCATCGACGAGGCCGCCGAGTTCTGGCGCACCGACGGCGATAAGTGGGTCAACGCCGATCCGCAGGAGCGCATGGAGAGCTTCCGCGAGCGCGGCTATGTAAAGATGGTCGACAACATGCGCGACCTTTGCCATGCCGTTAACTGCGACTTCGATCGTTGGTTCTCCGAGCGCTCGCTGTATGTGAAGGACACCGAGGGCGAGACCGCCGGCACCTCCGCCGTCGACCGCGCTTTTGAGAAGCTCGACAAGATGGGCTATCTCTACACCAAGGACGGCGCCCTGTGGTTCCGCTCCACCGACCTGGGCGATGACAAGGACCGCGTTCTGATCAAGTCCGATGGCGAGTACACCTACTTCGCCTCCGACGTTGCCTATCACTGGGATAAGTTCCAGCGCGTCGACCACGTCATCGACATCTGGGGCGCCGACCACCACGGCTACATCGAGCGCGTCCGCTGCGTCTGCGATGCCTTGGGTTACCCCGGCAAGTTTGAGGTTCTGCTGGGCCAGCTCGTCAACCTGCTGCGCAACGGCAAGCCCGTCCGTATGTCCAAGCGTAAGGGCACCATGGTGACCCTGCAGGAGCTCGTCGACGAGGTCGGCTCCGACGCTGCCCGTTACACCCTCATCTCCAAGAGCTCCAACCAGATGGTCGACTTCGATATTGAGGCCGTCAAGAAGCGCGACAACTCTAACCCGGTGTACTACGTGCAGTACGCTCACGCCCGCGTGTGCTCCATCCTGCGCCGTGCCGCTGACGTTACGCCCGAGCAGGCTGACGAGATGGGCATGAAGGCCGTCGCCGCCAAGGCCATCGGTGAGAACGTCGATTACTCGCTGCTGACCGACCCGACCGAGCTCGCCCTTTCGCGCAAGCTCAACGAGCTCACCGACCTCGTCGCCAGCTGCGCTCGCGACCGTGCCCCGTTCCGTCTGACGCACTTTGCTGAGGAACTCGCCGGCGACTTCCACAGCTTCTACGCTGCCTGCCAGGTTCTGCCGAGTGAGGGCCGTCCCGTCGACCCCGAGCTTTCGCGCGCCCGTCTGGCCGCTTGCGACGCCGTCCGCGTGACGCTCGCTCTGGTGCTCACCCTTGTTGGCGTTTCCGCGCCCGAGCAGATGTAAGCTACGGGTCATTTGACCGTGTAGGTTCGGCTTTGCTGAGCCCTATAAGCCCGATCTCCATGCGTGAACTGCGCCCCAAATCTTGGACGCCCATAATAGCGACTAGGCCGCAAGGGCC
>CABSMV010000166.1 GCA_902478935.1 uncultured Collinsella sp.
CCAAAGGTGTACTTGTAGCGCATGACCACGTCGAGGTTTTTGACCAGTGCGAGCGTTCCCACCATGAGCGCCACCGAGACAAACAGGATGATGAGCTGTGAGATGGCGAGAGCGGGTGCGAGACGCGTCACGAACGTGATACCGATGCCCGAAAGCACAAAGACAATGGGCAGGATGGCGGGGTCGGCACCGGGCGCCAAGATGCGCACGGCAATGTGGGCCGCGGCAAAGGCGGCAAAGAGGCCAATCGGTACGGCGAGCGTCTCAAAGGAGATGGCAGCGCCCGCGGTGAGGACGTACATCGCATACAGCAGGATGACGGGGAACGCCGAGGCGATGAGCAAGAGCAGCTCGGTGTTGCGGCGACTCATAAGCGGCACTCCCTTTCTAATTCTTATCGGAGGCTTCGGCCTCGGCGGACTGTTCGGCGGTTTTCTCGGAATCTGATTCGGAGGTCGATCCCTGATTGGTGTTGTCGCGAATCGTTTGCGCGTCGATCACCTGGCGGGTCTGCTCCTCGTCGATCTGGTGGCGGTACTTGGATATCGTGTCCTGCGCATCGTCGACACTTGTTTGCGGAATGCCCGCCTTGAGGCGGTTTTGCGTGTCTTCGGGCAGGTCGGACAGCTTAATGCTGGTTTCGCTTTCGAGCCAGTGGAGCTTGAGTCCGAGTGGCTTGCCGGGCAGGCCGCGCCAGACGGCGACATTGCCCTGGTAGGTACCCAGGTAGTACGAGCCGGTGACACCCGTGTAGGCCCAGATGCCAGCTGCCAGCACAAAGACGAGGGCCAGGATGGCGGCGATAGTAACGTTGCGGCGACGCACGCGTTGCGCCTCGCGCATGACGCCATCGTCAACCAGGTCAACGACTACTACGGTCACGTTGTCGTGGCCGCCGGCGGCAAGCGCCGCGTCCACTAGGTTGTCGACGCAGATTTGCGCGGTTGAGGACTGCGTGGCGATGTTCTCGATATCGCTATCGGGAATCATGCTCGAAAGGCCGTCAGAGCACAGGATCAGACGGTCGCCTTCCTCGATATGCAGAGTGAAGTGGTCGGCATACATGGCGGGGTCCGAGCCCAGCGCACGGGTGATGACCGAACGGTTGGGGTGGACGCGAGCCTCGTCTGCCGTAATCTCGCCGGCGTCCACGAGTTCTTCCACATAGGAGTGGTCGCGGGTCACGCGGATGAGCGTGCCCTCGTGGAGCAGGTAGGCGCGCGAGTCGCCCACGTGGGCGATGGCGAGCGTGTCGTTTTCGATATAGGCGCAAGTGGCTGTGCAGCCCATGCCAGGCTTGCCCAGGCCGTTCAGGGCCGCCTCGATTACGGCGGCGTTGGCTGCCTCGACGGCTGCGGCCAGGCGTGCTGCGTCGGCGGACTGTGGGGCCGTCTTGGCTATAGTCTCGACAGCGATAGAAGAGGCCACCTCGCCGGCGGCGTGACCACCCATGCCGTCGCATACGCAAAAGAGCGGCGACTGCACCAGGTAGGAATCCTCATTGTGCGGGCGCACACAGCCAACGTCGGAGCGGGCGCCCCACATGAGTTGCGTGGTGGTACCGGCATCATAGGTCGAGTCGGTCTCGATGCGCTCCTCGGTCAGGGGCTCAAAGCTCATGGTCGAGCCGGGGTCTTTGAGCTTGGCCTCAACGGCAGCAACGTCGATCTCGGCGGTGTCACCGGGAGAGACGGTGTCGGTCTCGGCGTTTGATTCGGAATCACCGGTGTCCGGGGAGTCGGGCTCCTCGGAAACGCGGGCGGTCGACTCGTCGTCTTGCGGGCTGACGTCTATAGGCTCGGGCGTCGCAAAGTGCGACGGCGCGGGCGTGTTTTGCGACTGGGCGGCGGGCTCGGCCACGGCATCGGACTCGCTTGCGGGCGCAGGCTGCGGGGTCTTGGGTGCAGGGCCGTCCTCGGGGGATGTCCCCGCCTCGGGCGCCGGCGTAGACGCGGGCGCAACCTCGGATGCCGGGGCTATGGGAAACGCCGGCGCGGCGGGCTCGGGTGCTGCAAACACCGCAGCGCTCTCGTTGATTGCCGCGGCGACGGGCTCTGCAAAGTGAGCCGGCACCGGGGTTGCTTCGGGCGCTGTGGGCTGTTCCGCAGCATGTGCGCCGATGGGCGCCGCTACGGCATCCTCTTCGTCCTCGTTATCGGCGAGATCCGAAATATCATGCGTTACATGCGAAAGAGGCAGGGAGAACACAGTGTCCTCGGGTTCCACGGGTGCGGAGCCCGCCGGAGCGGCGTGGGCCGGCGCAGCTGTGGCGGCAGCCGGCGCCTCGGTCATAGTTGCGGACTTGTTCTCCTCGTCGATCATCGACGGTTCACCTTCATGACCACATCGCCAATCTGGACTTCGTCGCCCTCGCGCAGCGTCGCGGGCTCCACGAGCTGGCGGCCGTTGACGAGCGTGCCGTTAAGCGAGTTGAGGTCCTCGATGATGAGCGCCGGGCCCTGCAGCGAAAAGCGCGCATGCGAGGCCGAGACGAACGGTTCATTGATGCAGATGTCCGAAGATGGCGAGCGACCGACGATGACGGGGCCGAGCATGTCTACGTGGATGCCGCGGATACCGCGCGGACCCTTGTCCACATCAATCGTCCAGATAGCCGAGTCGCGGCGCTGCCCGCGCACAAGTCCCACGCCGGTCTTCATGACGGCGAACAGGAAGATATAGAGCAGGGCGACCAGGACGATGCGGCCTGCAAAAAGGACGATATCGATGTTCATAAGCGACTATCCCCTAAATTCAAAGGTGCTCAGGCCAAACGTCAGCAGATCGCCGTTGCGCAGCGGGCAGCGCGTAATGCGGCGGTTGTTGACGAGCGTGCCGTTGGTGGAATTGAGGTCCTCGATCGACCAATCCGAGCCCGTAAAGGTGAGCTGGGCGTGGCGGCGCGACACGTTGGGGTCGCGCAGGGCAATGTCGGAAACTGAGCGCTCGCGACCGATGGTCACCTGTGCGGAGGTGATGCTATGGCTCTCGCCGCTCACGACGTCGACGAGCTGGGCGAGCGGGCGCTGCGGGGCGCGAGTGCTCGCCATGTTGGAGGCGATACCGGCTGCAGCGCCTAGGCCCACGGCGGCACCGGTCGCGGCGGCTCCGCCCATGCCGGCAAGCGCGTCGCGCGAGACGGTCTGCGGCACCGGGATAGGAGCGGCGGGGTCGG
>CABSMV010000167.1 GCA_902478935.1 uncultured Collinsella sp.
ACTTCGGTGAGCTCGTCATCGTCGAGCTCCGCCACGTTGAGGCCCTGCAGGTAATAATCGCCTGCCGTCGGCTTGTCCAGGCAGCCCAGGATATTCATGAGCGTTGACTTGCCCGAGCCCGAAGGACCGGTAATGGCCACGAACTCGCCGGGATTCACGGCCAGGCTCACGTTATGCAGGATATGGGCGCAGCCGGCCTCGCTCTCAAAAATGCGATGCACGTTACGGATGTCGATGACGGGGCGCATTACATGCCCTCGTCGGCAGACATGCTGCTAGAGTCGCCGCCGTCGGCCGTCATGCCTGCGCCGGTGTCCATCACGATGGTGTCGCCATCGCGCAGTTTGGTGACCGGCACGTCTGCGTTGATCTCGTTGCCCTGGTCATCACGCTTGACCTTCGTTTTGCCGACCACGGCGTCGTTATCGTTTTGCGTCACGACGGTCACCTTGACGCGTCGGGTCTGTTTGCCTTCGCCGTCGGTTGCTACGTTGACGTAATAGTGCTCGCCATCCTCGGTCATGAGCGCCATGGTCGGCACCATCACTACGTCATCGAGCTGTTCGGTCACCACCGAGACCTCGGCCGTCATGCCCGGCTTGAGGCGCGCGTCGGGCGCTTCGATCAAAATGTCGACGTTAAAGGTCACACTGCCGCCGCCGTTGGCGTCGGAATTTGCCACCGAAGCGATTGTCGTGACCGTTCCCTGGCTCACGATATCGGGAAAGGCAGGATAGGTAACGTTGGCGCTCTGGCCCACGGCGATCTTGGCGATATCCTTTTCACCCACCTGAACGGTGACCTTCATCTTGGAGAGGTCGGCGATCTGCATACACTGCTTGCCGCCGCTCGTATCGCCTTCGCCCATAATCATGCCGCCCGTCACCGTGGCGCCGACCTTGGCGTTGAGCTCGACGATGCTACCCGAGCTGGGCGCGGTCACGGTGCGCTCGGCGGCTTTGGCGTTGGCCTGGTCCAGGGTCGCTTGGGCCGAGGCTAGGTTGCGTTGGGCGCTCGAGACGGCACTCGTGTCGGCGGCGCCGCTGGCGCCATTCGCGACTGACGCATCTGCGTCAGTCGCCGAGGCGGCTTGGGCGGCAGCTATCGCTTTCTGTGCGTTGGCGAGGTCTTCCTGTGCCGCTGCCACCGCGCGCTGCGCCTCGGCAACGTTGCGATCGAGCTCGTCGTTTTTAATGGTCATGAGCACGTCGCCCTCGTTGACGGACTGGCCGGCTTGCACGTTGATCGATGCCACCGTGCCGTCGACAGAAGGGGAGACCACCGAAGCCGAGATGGGCTTGAGCTGGCCTTTAGCCTCGACGGTGGTCGTAAACGTGCCCTCAGTGACCATGTCGGTCACCGGACCGTTAGTACCTGCGGGCCGCGCGTTGATGACGACGGTCACGACTACGGCGATGAGCACAATGGCGGCCACGACGCCGGCTGCAATGCCGCGTTGGATGAGCTTTTTGCGCCGACGCTCGGCACGCTTCGCCTTGAGCTTGGCGTAGGCCTCTTCGTCAGAAATCTCGGTTGTATCGCTTGTGCTGCCGTTTTGCTGTGTGGCGTACACGTTTGTTAAGAGGGGAAGCGTTTCGGTGGCACCCTCGGGCGCTCGCTCGGAATCATTCGGTCCCGGGGTGATGGTGGGGACATTCGGCATGGCGTCTCCTTTATAGAAAGTTCCTCGATAAGTATATGCGCCCGTCGCGAGAGGCGGGCGCATTATGGCAGTATCTTTCGGAACTGTTAGATTGGAGCGTCAGTTCCCCGTTGTGCGAAGGCGTGATTCCTTACGAGTGCACGACCACGCACAGGCCGACGCTGATGCAGTCGTGGAGCGCCTTGGCATCGGCCAGGCGCAGGTTGATGCAGCCGTGGCTTCCGCACCATTTGTAAGATTCGGCACTATCGAAACTCGAATCGTTTTGCCATGTAGCGTCGTGGAAACCGATCATATTGCCCTCGAACGGCATCCAGTAGCTGACCGGGCTCACGTATTTGGGCTTTCCGGTCGCGGGGTCTTTGGCACCGATGAGCTTGCTTGCACCATCGTTGCTGTTGATCTGCCACACGCCCTCGGGGGTGGCGTCTTCGCCCGGTTTGCCGGAAATAAAGTTGGCCTCCCAAACGATATTGCCGTTCTCGTCGTAGTAGCGCGCGTGCTGCTCGGACAGGTCAACGTCGATATAGGCCTTCCAATCGGGCTCGCCCTTGGCGGTAAACGTGTCGGCCTTCTTGGAGTACGAAATCTCGATATCGCCGGTCTGCTTGTTATTGATAGCGTCCTCGACCTGCTTGGCGAGCGTGTCGCTATCGATGGACCAGCCAAAGTCGCCGCCCTCGACAGCGCACTCCTTACCGTCGGCGCGTGTCCACCAGCGGGTGGAGCCCACGGTGTTAAAGCCGTTGGCGAGGTCTGCTGCCCAGCTGCTGATCTGTGACGTATCGAGCGTGGGGTTGGCCGGATCGGCAAAGCTGATCCACTGCAGCACCGAGCTGCCATCCACCTTGCCGGCATCATTGCCGTTGAGCTTAAGGGTCACGTTGACGCCCAAGAAGTTGTTAGCGGCATCGCATGCAGCCTGAATCTGGTCGTTGGTGAGGGTACCGTTGAGCGGTTCGTAGGCGTCGTTGCCGATCTTGGTGATATCAACGTTCTCGGCGAGCGACGCGAGCTCGATCTCGGCATATTTGATGACATGTTCGCGGTTGAGCTTCTCGTTGGAACGGGCCTTCTCAACGGTGAACTTGCCGGCCTTCTCGTCATAGGAGCTGGTGGCCTCGAAGGTGCCCGAGCGGCCCTCGTTGAACTCGTCGATGGCGCTGCCCAGGTCCTCCTCAAACTGCTTTTGGTCAAAGGCATCGGAGAGCATAGACAGGTCGACATCTTGGTCCAAGTCGACCGAGCCGTTCTTGGTGGCGCTAACGGCTTTGCCGACGAACGACGCGATGAGGCGCGATGGCCACAGCAGCG
>CABSMV010000168.1 GCA_902478935.1 uncultured Collinsella sp.
GTTGGACTCGAGACCCAGCTCGGCGGCGCGCTCGGCCTCCTGGTCGCAGAGCAGCTTATCGTATGCCTTCAAGAACGGCAGGTAGATGATGGCGTCCAGCAAGATGATGATCGCGACAAATACCAGGGCGATAAGCTGGAAGTTCGTGGTGATGAAAATGCCGATGGGGGCAGGGGTGGCCCAAGGCACCACGAAGGAGAAGCCGTTCATGCCCACGTTATCGATAAAGAACTTGGCAACACTCACGTTGACGCAGCCGGCGGCAACAAAGGGAATGAGCATGTAGGGGTTAAGGATCATCGGCGCGCCAAAGAGCAGCGGCTCGTTGACAGCAAAGGCAACAGGAACAATCGAGGCCTTACCGACGGCTTTGAGCTGCTTGGACTTCATAAAGAGAATCAGCAGAAGCGGCACGATGAACGTGGCGCCGGTGCCGCCGAATTCACCCACGAGCGACATGTTAAAGGTGAGGGAGTGGGCGGGGTGGCCGCCTGCCAGCAGAACCTGCAGGTTTTCGGCCTGGTTGGCAAGACGGATGGGGTCGATGCCCGGCTGGACGATCGAGGGGCCGTGGACGCCGATGAACCAGAAGAACGCGGTGGCTGCCTGGATAAGGATAAGGCCAGGATAGGTTTCTGCAGCGGTAAAGAGCGGGGAGAGCAGTTTGATAAGGAGCTCGGAGAACGGAACGCCCATGAGGTTACGCACGACGACATCGATGATGCCGCAGATGATGACGGCGCCGCCAAAGGGGATGATGTCGCGGAAGTTCTGAGCGATGGCGCCCGGGACCTCCTTGGGCAGCTTAATGGTCAGATCGCGCGAGACGCAGAACTTATAGACCCACACGGTAATGAACGCGGCGATATAGGCCGAGAACAGACCGCGCGTGCCCATGCTGGTGCAGTCGAAGACCGAAAGTTCGGAGCCGTTGAACTTGGTGGTGAACTGCGTAACAGCGAGCAAAAGCATGCTGCACTGGGCGGCAACCATGGTGGAGCCGTCGTTGAGCACTTTGCCGGCGGGCATGCGACGGTTCATGGAAGCCGTAAAGTTCTTGGCAGTGGTGCCGGCGACCATGATGCCCATGACACCCATGGTGAAGTTGTACAGCTTGTTGCACCAGTCGATGAGCGGTTGGGGCAGCGTGATGCCGACTACGCCGGGAAGGGTGGCAATGAGCAGAAAGATCGAAGAGGTGAGGACGATGGGCATGCACCCAAGGAATCCGTCCTTGATGGCCTGGAGGTATATGTTCCTCGAGATCTTCTCAAAGAACGGTTGATGCTTTTCGAGCATCTTTACGATGGCGTCCATAGAGCTCCTTTGCTACTTGATGCGCGATGCATGTGGATGGAACTGGTCGTCGATGGATGGTCAGGACTGCCCGGAAACCTTCCTGCTTAAGGAAGGCATTGCGAAATGACAACGTTGTCATTTCGTTAATGACAACGTAAGACATTTTTGGAAGAGCAACAAGGATATACGGGTGAGCGGTCGATATTGTCCGGTAAACGGTTGATTTATCAGTCAGGCAGGTAGTGTATGCTAGAACGCAAAAAGCAAGCGATAGAGAACCGAGTGGAGAAGCAGTGGCAACGATGGACAAGAAAAATGTCTCAATGAACGATGTGGCGATTGCCGCTGGTGTTTCTCTCAAGACGGTTTCGCGCGTGATCAACGAGCCCGATAGCGTGCGAGAGTCGACACGCGATAAAGTCCATTCCGCAATGGAGGCGCTCGGGTTTCGAGCCAACTTTGCCGCGCGTTCACTCAAGTTGGGCCGTTACGGGTGCATCGGCGTGGTGATGTTTCACTTGTCGGGCGGCGCCGTGGACATGATTGACGGTATCGCCGATGCCGCCGAAGAACGCGGCTTTGCGCTCACGATGATCAAAAAGCGGGCAGGGGAGAAGATGACCCTTGCCGACGCAGCGCGCAGGATGTCGCAGCTGCCTGTTGATGGCATGATCTTCAATCTGCGCCAGATGGTCGATGACTTTGATACCTTTGAGGCGCCGAAAGACCTCAAGACGGTGATTATCACACCGATGGAACATCCTACCTGCTCTACCGTCAGTGACGACCAAGAGGGCGGCGCGCGTATGGCGTGCGAGTACTTTTTGGACCACGGTCACAAGAACGTGTACTTCGTTTCGGGTAAGAAAGAGTCGCTGTCGAGCCAGTGCCGTATGAAAGGTTGGCGTGCGGCACTCGAGGCACGTGGCATTGAGCCGTCCGAGCCTCTGCAAGGCGATTGGAATGCGGATAGTGGCTATGCCGCGGGCCTTGTGCTTGCCGATAAACCCGATTGCACGGCGATCCTCGCTGCTAACGACTGCATGGCAAACGGTGTGATGATGGCTCTACGTGACAAAGGGCTCAGTGTGCCCGACGACGTGTCCGTGATCGGCTTCGACGATGAGCTCTACAAGACGATTCCCAACTCGATTCTGACGTCGGTGAAGTTTCGCCACCGCGAGCTGGGCATCCGTGCGCTTAACGAGGTCGTTGCGGGTTTGGAAGCCCCGAGCTCCAGAAGCCGTACGCTCGTCTCGGGCGTGTTGGTCGAACGTTCCAGCGTAAAGGACCTGCGGGCGTAGGGTTTTTCGGCCCGTTCGTCTCAATCTGTAACAGTTAGGACCGAAAAACTCAGCTAAATATTACAGATTGAGATATTTCTGCTCGGGCGTTCTGTTTGTCTCGATCTGTAACAGCTAGGATCCAAAAACTCGGCTAGATGTTACAGATTGAGATGAACAGGAGGGCGGGTGCGGTCTAAACAAAATGGCCCGCGCATCACGCATTGAACTGCCTCCCATTTCTTGGACATGAGAAATGGGAGGCTTTCTTTATGCGCGT
>CABSMV010000169.1 GCA_902478935.1 uncultured Collinsella sp.
ACGCGCATAAAGAAAGCCTCCCATTTCTCATGTCCAAGAAATGGGAGGCAGTTCAAATTCGGACGGGCTTCTGTGCTCGATATAAGGTTTACGCGGCGGGGCTGCAAGGCCCGGCGGTGTAGCTTAGCGTCGACGCTTCCAGATAATGCCGAGGATGATGACGATGATGCCGCCGATAAGGCACGCGCCAACTACTGCCAGCGTGCGGTCTCCCGTTGCGGCGAGCTTACCGGTCGTCTTCTTGGTGATGACCTTCGTGGTCGTCGTGTCCGTCTTAGGCGAGGGCTTAGGCGTCGGGGCCGGTGTGGGCGTGGGGTCCACGGCTGCGGAGCCAAAGCTGATGGTGCCGGCGAGCCCGGCCATCTTGCTCTCCCGGCCGTTCTGCTCAATCAGCGCCCTCAGCGCCGCCTCGCACGTGCCCCACTCGGTGTACTTGGTGGCGTGTGCAAAGGTGGGAAAGTCGGTCGTGTTGGTAATGATGTAGTTGTTGGTGGCGACGGTATAGGTCTTGGCGGGGTCGAGCGTGCTGCCGTCTTTGGTGAGTGTGGCACTCACAATGCGCTTGCCTTCGGGCTGCGTCCAATCAATCGTCACGTTGATGCCGCCAAAGGAGAGAACGCTGCCAGAGTCATCGCGCCATTTGTACTTGTCTTGCGCCTCCTGCTCGGTGTGACCGGCCGCCACATAAGCCTGCTGAAGCTCGTAGCTGTCGTTACAATCGTCGCTGATTTGTAGCGAGTGCTCGAGTGCTGCGAGGAAGTCCGCGCCGGTCATGGTCCAGGTCTCAACGGTGTTGCCGTAGGGCGAGATGGCGATGACGTTGCCGGCGGTCACGTTGCCCGCCGCGATGCCGCCGCGGATGCCGCCGGCGTTTTCGATAGCGAGGTCCGCGCCCGTCAGGGCAAGATAGGAGCCGCAAATCACGTGGCCGATGGTCTGGGCCTTGGTGGTGTCGCCCTCCTTGCTGGGGCGGAAATCGGTGGTGCGCACCATTTCCCAGCCATGCATGCCTGCGGCGTCCTCGCCGTAGAAATAGTTGGTGGTGGATGTGCCGAGCACCTTGTTCGATTCGTTTTCAAAGTCCTCGTCGAGCGGCTTGATTTTGTTGCGGACGGCTTCAAGGCGGCTCTGGTAGTCGGAGCCCTTGTCGGGGTCCGCCAAAAGGTCGTTGACGTTCTTGGCGGTGTAGAGCTTCTCGTCGCTGCCGTCTGCAGGGACCGTGACCGTGTCATCGTCGGTCGACTCGGTGCCATTGGTGTCGTACTTGTACGGAATGGAAAGCAGCCCCACCTCGGCAAAGGCGCTGCCTGCCTCGACAACGTGGATCGTCTTGCCGTCGGCTCCCGTCACCTTCTCGTTAAGGTTGATGTGCTCGTGGCCTGCGATAAGGGCATCGACGCCACGGAGTCGCGTGGCAAAGGTCTTGGCGTCGAGCGTGTGCGCGATACACACAACAACATCGCAGCCCTCCTTGCGCAGCTGCTCTGCCTCGGCATTGATGGCGTTCGCGGCACTCGAGAACGACGTACCCGCGACCAGGTCCGCGCGCAGCGAGGAACCTAGCGACTCATCCATGGCGCCCACGACGCCGACCTTGATTTTGTAGTCGAATGCGGAGTGATCCTCGCTATCCTCCCAGGTGCGATCGAGCGTCTTCGTGATGCTCGAGCTCCATACGCCGCTCGTAGACTTTGCGTTCGCGCAGAGCATGGCGAAGGGCGTGCCAGTGGTGCTGTAGCCGGTCATGGTGCGGAGTTTGTCCGCGCCGTAGCTCCAGTCGTGGTTACCTGGCGTGGTCGCGTCGTAGCCGTCGGCGTAGAAGGTGTCCATGAGCTCGGCGATGCTCTTGCCCTCGTTCATGGTGGCGAAGGACTGTCCGTGGAAGGTGTCGCCCGCATCGAGCAAAAGATCGGGGGCGTTGCCCTGGGCGCTATAGAGAACCGCCAGCCCATCAAAGCCCACAGTGCCGGTGCCCTTGCTTGCGTTGTAGCTGTACTTGTAGCTGCCGTGGATGTCGTTGGTGTGCATGACGGCCACGGAGCCGTCAATAGCGGCGGGCAGGTTCCCCGCGAAAGCGAGGCTTGGGATGCCTGCGAGCGCGCCGGCAAACAACGCGGCGGCTAACGCAAAGCGGGGGAGTCTTTTCATGGCAGTTTCCTTAGTCCTTAGCCAGAATGTCTGGTTGAATATCGGATTATCGACATAATATGCGAAAACCGCCGCAAGGACGTCTGTCCCTTTGCGGCGGTTGTGACGTTTGCGCAGATAAAACCTGCCAAAATAAACCTGTCCCTTTTTGGTAGGTTTAGCTTAGCAGCATGCGGTCGTTGGCGAGCTCGCCGCCCGAGACCTCCTCGAACTTCTGCAGCAGGTCGGCTACGGTGAGCGACTTCTTCTCATCGCCCGCCACGTCGTAGATCACGTGGCCTTCGTGCATCATGATCAGACGGTTGCCCAGACGGATGGCGTCGTTCATGTTGTGCGTGACCATGAGCGTGGTCAGGCGGTTCTCGTCGACGATCTCCTCGGTCAGGTTGAGCACCTTAGAGGCCGTCTTGGGGTCGAGGGCCGCGGTGTGCTCGTCGAGCAGTAGCAGGCGCGGCCTGGTGAGCGTGGCCATCAGCAGGGTGAGTGCCTGGCGCTGGCCACCCGAGAGCAGGCCGACCTTGGCGTTGAGACGCGTGTCCAGACCAAGGTCCAGGCGCTTGAGCAGCTCGACGTACTCATCTTTCTCGGCCTTGGTGACGCCCCACGAAAGGCCGCGACGCTGGCCGCGACGCTTGGCGAGGGCCAGGTTCTCGGCGATCTGCATGTCGGCAGCGGTACCGCGCATGGGGTCCTGAAACAGGCGGCCCAGGTAC
>CABSMV010000170.1 GCA_902478935.1 uncultured Collinsella sp.
GTTTGTTGATGTGTTGGTTGTCGTGAGTGATGTGCTTGCCGTGGGTGATGTGCTGACGTTTGGGTGCTATGCGGTTTTCAATGAGCCCATGAGGCAGTTGCTGCAGGGGCGGGATGGAACGGCCCATGCAAGGCGGAAGGCATCGTGCTCAAAATCGAGACAGCAATGCCCTGGGTGCCTCACATGTGGCAGTTACCTCATTAAGTTGTCATTGCGTTTGGGGTTGTACTTTGCCGATCTTCCTTCTCTTACACGCTAAAACTCAAACTTCATATGCTCGATCTACTTAAAACCGCAACGGCGGTCTTTTATCAACTTATATGTCGGAACGCGTCTTTGCAAGTACTTTTTTGCCTTTGTTTCAAATGGGGTGGTTTTGCAACCGTCATACGCGCGCTGTGCGAACGTGCCCCGGCTCGGATAAGATAGTGCGCGATAAAAACGATGCAAGGAGGCACATATGGCAATCAAAGCCATCGCGATGGATATCGACGGTACGCTCACCAACGACCAGAAAGTGATTAGCTCGCGTACGCGCGAGAAGCTGCTCGCGGCGCAGGAATCGGGCATTAAGCTCATCTTGGCTTCGGGCCGTCCCGCATGGGGGCTGCACGCCTTGGCGCAGGAGCTCGACCTTCAAAACCATGACGGTCTGCTGGTGGCCTTTAACGGCGCACATGTGGTCGACGCTCAGACCGACGAGGTGCTGTTCGATCAGGCTATGCCTGCCGACGAATTGCATCGCCTGATTGATCACCTGCGTAATTTTGACGTGATCCCTATGATTTCGCTCGGTCGTGATTTGCATGTCGAGGACTCGTACCATTGCATGATCACGCTGCCTGACGGCTCGCAGAAGAATATCGTCAAGTATGAGCGCGACGCGTGCGATCTTAAGATTCGCGAGGTGGAGAGCCTGCATGAGGTCGCTGATGCTTATCCCGTGGACAAGCTACTCACTGCGGGCGACCCGGCATACCTGCAGGCGCATTACGAGGAGATGTATGCGCCCTTTAAGCAGACGCTTTCGGGCATGTTTACGGCCGACTGGTACTTTGAGTACACGGCGCCCGGTATCGATAAGGCCTGCGCGCTCGAGGGTGCCCTGCCCAAGCTCGGCATCGATGCCAGCGAGGTCGTATCGTTTGGCGACGGCCAGAACGACAAGTCTATGATTGAGTGGGCCGGCACCGGTGTTGCCATGGGCAACGCCGTCGATGAGGTTAAGGCTGTAGCCCAGATGGTGACCGCCAATAACAACGAAGACGGTATTGCGGTGGCGCTGGATAAGCTGCTGGGTTAAAATCGCCGATAGTGCATGGTTTGGGCGTCTGCTTGCGGGCGCCCTTTTGTTAGGGAGGGTGCCGTGTCCGCATTTCCGTTCGACGCCGTTATCTTTGACATGGACGGCGTGATTGTCGATACCGAGTATTACTACCTGGGCGAGACTGCCGCGTTTGCCAAGGAGCTTGGGCTTAACCTGACTCAAGAGGAGTTGAACGGGCAGGTCGGTACCTCGCATCAGTTCTTCCTGCGTATGCTGGTCGATTGGTTTGAGCGCGCCGGTAAGGGGCATTTAACTGGCGAGGAAGCGTTGGCCCGTTGGGACGAGTGGGCGCATAAGCGTCCGCGCGACTATCAGGCTTTGATTAACCCAGGCGCCGCGGAGACGATTCGAGAGCTGCCGCGCCGTGGCGTTCGCGTGGCGCTTGCCAGCTCGTCTCCCATGGATAGCATCGAGGAAGTGCTCAACGCATGCGGGCTGTCGGATGCCTTTGAGCATGTGGTGAGTGGCGAGCAGTTTAAGGAGAGCAAGCCCGAGCCCGACATCTACCTGCATGCGCTGGACCTGCTGGGGCTGCCCGCGAATCGCTGCTGCTGCGTCGAGGATTCGGTGCCTGGCATCACTGCCGGCAAGCGAGCCGGCCTGACAGTCATTGCCAAGCGCGAGGAACGCTTTGGCTTTAGCCAGGATGCCGCGGACAAGATTATCGACCAGCTGCCGGAGCTGCTCACGCTTTCTTAGGAGTGCGGTAGTTGCGCGTTTTTCGGGTCTGATGAGTAAATACCCGACATTTTGGTGCGGCAGCAAGCATACTTTATGCTAATGCGGGCTCAAGGGCTTGTTGAATGCCCTTGAGCCCGCTTTAGACTTAATTGTGCTGGGAGAGGGTATATGCCACCGACTGAAGGGCTAACTGACGGTAAAGCAGCGATACCGCTGTACCAACAGGTTATCGATATCATCAAAAACGAAATCAACTCCGGTGCCTACAAGGCAGGGGCGCGGATACCCAACGAATTTGAATTGGCTGAGAGCTATAAAGTTGGCCGCGTTACCGTGCGACGCGCCATTGAGGAGCTCGTCCAGCAGGGCTATCTAACGAAGCGACAGGGGAAAGGCACGTTTGTCAATGCCCCCAAGCTCAAGCGCAAGATTCGCCAGAAGGATGACGTCCAGAGTTTTTCGGACGCATGCCGCGTTAACGGAATGGAACCGGGGGCGTGTGTCATTTCGAGAAAGATACTGCCGGCGGATTCCACCGAAGCACAGTTCTTTGGTGTTCCCGTTGGAACTGACTTGATTTGCGTTGAGCGCGTGCGTGCTGCCGATGGCGTCCCTGTCATGCTCGAGAACAACATATACGTTTACGAGGACAACGCCTATCTATCAACGGCACCTCTATCTAACCAATCCATTTTTGAGTTCGTGCGCAACCGGACGGGCCGCACGCCCGCGTTTACCGACCCGTGCACACTCGAGATCGC
>CABSMV010000171.1 GCA_902478935.1 uncultured Collinsella sp.
CTAGAGTTCGTCGGCAGCGTCAGATGTGTATAAGAGACAGGTGCGCGACAACGCCCGAGCCCACGGTGCGTCGCGTGCTGTGGTGGCACTCGAGGGTGACTTGCCGTCGTCCCTGCTGGCGGCGCTGGCCGTCGACGCTCTGGGCCCGCGTAATGTGATTGGCCTGGTGCTGGGGCGCAACCTTATCTTTACGCCGGCGCAGGAAGAGGCCGAGGCTGCCCGCTGCGCCGCCGTCCGCGCCATCGCCGAGCGTCTGCACATTCGCACTGTCGAGCGCGATGCACCGGATGCGGCGCGTGTGCTCGATCGCGACGTGTCGGCGGGCGATGCCGAGCGTCTGCGCTCGCGCACGCTGGGCCTGATGCTGGAGGATACGGCGCTCGAGCTGGGTGCGATGGCGCTGAGCCCGCTGTCCAAAACCGAGTACGCGCTGGCGGCGCCGGCGCTTTGCGGCGGCTACCAGGGCGACTTTGCGCCCTTTGGCGATGTGTACCTGTCGACGCTTGAGTTTGTGGCGCGTGTGCGCAACCGCACGTCTGCCGTGGTGCCCCAAGAGCTCGTGACGCTCAACGCAGTGGAAGATTGTATGGAGCGCGTGCTGGCGCAGGCGCTCTCGACGCTCGACGGTCCGGTCGATATGCTCGACCGTGCGGCACAGCTGCTCGGCGGGCTTGAGCCGGGTGAGGTCGATGGCGCGCTCGAGGCGCACGTGGACCGCAATCGATCTTTCGACGACATCCCGATGGCCGCTGGCAAGCCTGAGGCCTGCTCGCTGCTGCTGATGCTCGTTCGACAGGGTGAGGCTGCCCGCCGCATGTTGCCGATGGCGCCGATCGTCTCGGCCCGTTCGTTTGCCGAGCGTGCCTGGCCGTATATGCTCGCGTGGTCCGACCTGGGGCTTAACGGCAAAGAGCGTATGACGGTCGATTCGCTGGCGCGCGCCGAGGTGCGCCGTTTTGCTGACGAGGATACGAGCGAGCGCGTGCGAAACGAGATGATGGGTGTGCTGGGCGAGCTACTGGGTATTTCGCCCGAGCAAATGGAGGAGCTGCGCTCTGAGGACGGTCAGCGTCGTTTACACGAGGGAATGAAAAAGTTCGAGGGCGAGGTTCAGGACGCCATCGATAAGATGATGGGCGGTCAGGGCGGCTCGCAAGGTAGTCCCCAGGGTGGCCCGATGCCGCATCCGCCGGTTGATCCCCGACAATTCCCGTTCTTCTCTCAGAACTAGGTCGCTGCGCGCCCGCCAGAGCGGCAATCTGCCTTTCAATCGTCGGACATGACCGCCAGGTCAATGCCCTCCTCTTTCAAGGCACCTTGCTCGCTCTGGCGGGCGCTCGCTTGCGTATACTCAACCTACAATTCGATCTCGGCTGACTTATAGGGCTAGCGTTGTGTTATTCTAGAACAGACGTTCGTGAATGATGCGCGGGGCCTTGCCTTGTGCTGTGCTGGTGACGAGGGGAGGTCGGCTTGGTTATCTTGGGCATTGACCCCGGTTTGGCTCATACGGGTTGGGGGATTATCGAGGAGCGGCGTGGTGAGGTTCGCTGCCGTGCCTACGGCTGCATCGAGACCAGTGCCGGAAGTCCGCTCGCGGTGCGCCTGTCGCATATCGCCCATGACCTTAAGGATGTCGTCGAGCGCTACCGCCCCAATACCGCTGCTATCGAAAGCATTTACTTTGGCGCCAACGTTCGCTCGGCCATCCCCACGGCACATGCCCGCGGGGCTGCACTCGTGGCACTTTCGGAATGTGCGCTCGAGATTGGCGAGTACACGCCCATGCAGATCAAACAGGCCGTGGTGGGCACCGGCGCTGCGGACAAGCGGCAGGTCGCCTACATGGTACGCACGCTCACGCAGCTCGACCACGACCCGCATCCCGACCATGCCGCCGATGCCCTGGCCTGTGCCATCTGCCACGTAAACCTCAGCCGCACCCGCGCCCTCACCGGTGGCGAGTTCTATCAACAGAGAGGAACCGGATACTGATGATTTCCCAGCTCCATGGAACGCTTGTCGAGGCCACGATGAGCTCTGCCGTCGTCGATGTGTCGGGCGTTGGCTTTGAGCTCGGCATTTCGGGCAGCACTGCGGCCACGTTGCCGACGCCCGGCGGCGAGGTCTGCCTCTACACGCGTATGCAGGTGCGCGAGGACGCCATGACACTTTTCGGTTTTTCCTCAAAGGATGAGCGCACGATGTTCGACCGGCTCGTGTCCGTCTCGGGTGTTGGTCCGCGCTTGGCGCTCGCCGTGCTTTCTACCTATACCGTGGGGCAGCTGTATTCGCTGGTGATGGCCGAGGACGACAAGGGCATGGCCAAGGTGCCCGGTGTGGGCAAAAAGACAGCTCAGCGTCTGATCCTGGAGCTCAAGAGCACCTTTGCCAAGGACAAGGGCTTTGTGCCGGTCGACGTGATTCCCGGCCAGGTTGCGATGCCCGTGCCCGCTGCTGCTCCCTCGGCCATCGATGATGCCCGTGCGGCGCTCCTTTCCATGGGCTTTAGCCCGCAGGAGACCGATGTTGCTCTGAGCGGGTATGATGGGCAGAATATGCGTGTCGAGGATCTGCTCGGCGCGGCGCTTAAGCGACTCGGAATGGATGCGTGATGTGGGAAGCCGATGACTCTCAGGACCTGTGGGCGACGCCCGGCAACTCGCCGGCGGCATCCATGGCGCACGGCGAGCGCATGGTGGGCTCGGAGCCTGTCTCTTATACACATCTGACGCTGCCGACGAACTCTAGGGT
>CABSMV010000172.1 GCA_902478935.1 uncultured Collinsella sp.
GCTTGATCAGACGGCAGGCATCGCCGCGGCGGAACAGACGCTGCAGCTTGCGCTCGACCGGGGCGTTGCCCTTCTGGACCTCGGCACCCGAGGTTTCGATGGACTCGGTGTTCTGGGTTTTGGAGGAGCCGGTGGCGCCACCGATGCCGTCACGGCCGGTGCGGCCGCCCAACAGGATAATCTTGTCGGTGGGGGCGGGGCACTCGCGGCGCACGTGGTTTGCCGGGGTAGCGCCCACGACGGCGCCGACCTCCATGCGCTTGGCCACGTAACCGGGGTGATAGAGCTCGTTGACCTGGCCGGTGGCAAGGCCAATCTGGTTGCCGTAGCTGGAGTAGCCGGCGGCAGCGGTGGTTACGAGCTTGCGCTGCGGCAGCTTGCCCTCGAGCGTCTCGGAGACGGGGACGGTGGGGTCGCCGGCGCCGGTGACACGCATGGCCTGGTACACGTAGCTGCGGCCCGAGAGCGGGTCGCGGATGGCACCGCCCACGCAGGTGGCGGCACCGCCGAAGGGCTCGATCTCGGTCGGGTGGTTGTGGGTCTCGTTCTTAAACAGGAACAGCCAGTCCTGGTCCTCGCCATCGACATCGACCTTTACCTTGACGGTGCAGGCGTTGATCTCCTCGGATTCGTCGACATCGGTCATGACGCCGGTCTTCTTAAGATACTTGGCGCCGATGGTGCCCATGTCCATGAGACAGACGGGCTTGGCGTCGCGGCCGAGTTCGTGGCGCATCTCCATGTAGCGGTCGAAGGCTTGCTGCACCACGGCGTCGTCGATTGTCACGTCGTCCAGGACGGTGCCGAAGGTGGTGTGGCGGCAGTGGTCGGACCAATAGGTGTCGATCACGCGGATCTCGGTGATGGTGGGGTCGCGATCCTCATCGCGGAAGTACTGCTGGCAGAAGGCGATGTCCGCCTCGTCCATGGCAAGGCCGCGCTCGGTGATAAAGGCGGCAAGGCCGGCCTCGTCGAGCTCGCGGAAACCGTCGAGCACTTCGACAGGCTGCGGCTCGGGTGTCTCAATGTGCAACGTCTCGGGCAGGTCGAGCGAGGCGATGCGCGCCTCGACGGGGTTCACCACGTAGTGCTTGATGGCCTCGATGGCGGCTTCGTCCAGAGTGCCCGAGATCATATAGACCTTGGCGGAGCGCACGGCGGGGCGCTCGCCCTGGCTGATGAGCTGCACGCACTCGCTGGCGGAGTCGGCGCGCTGGTCAAACTGGCCAGGCAGGAATTCGACGGCAAAGACGGCGCCATCGCTTGCGGGGAGTTCGTCGTAGGTCACATCGACCTGGGGCTCGCTAAAGACGGTCGGCACGCAGGAGCGGAAAAGCTCCTCGTCGATGCCCTCGACGTCGTAGCGATTGATGATCCTCAGGGCCTCGATGCCCTTGATGCCGAGAATTTCGGTCAGCTCGCCCTTGAGCTGCTGAGCCTCGACGTTGAACCCGGGTTTCTTCTCCACGTAGATACGAGAGACCATTGGTTCCTGCCTTCCTGATCGGTTGGGCGTACGGTACGGTATGCGGCAGCGGTCGGTTTACGGGGCAAGCCTCGGGTCGCCTTGAGCCACATGTTTGTAAACGTCACTATGATACGACAGCTCGCGGCGCGTTGAGGACGGCGAGGGTGCTACAGTGAAGCGCAAACAAGAGAAAGGCATCACATGGCATTCGTTTCGCTCGCCATCATCGCACTCGTGGCCTTTGCAAGCCCCTTCATCGCCTCGGCGATTCCCGGAAAACCCGTTCCCGAGACGGTCTTTTTGCTCGTGTTCGGCGCGGTGCTGGGACCCCATATGCTCGACATTATCCATGTAGATGCCGAGGTCTCGCTCGTGTCCGAGCTCGGCCTGGCCTTTTTGTTCCTGCTTGCCGGCTTTGAGATCGACCCCAAGAGCATCACGGGTGTGGAGGGGCGCTACGGCTTGGCGACATGGGTCGTCACGTTTGGTATCGCCTGGCTTGCCGTGCGCTTTACCCCGTGGTTCTCGGTTAGTCATTTCGACGGTATCGCCGTGACGCTTGCCCTTACTTCCACGGCGCTCGGTACGCTTGTGCCCATCATGCGCGAGCGCTCGCTCACCGGCACGCGTGTGGGCGACTCGATTCTCGCGTATGGCACTTGGGGCGAGCTCGGTCCCGTGCTCGCCATGTCGGTGCTGCTGTCTGCCCGCACCGGCATTCAGACGCTTGTAATTCTTGGCCTGTTTGCTGTGGTCTGCGTGCTGCTGGCCGCGGTTCCAAGTCGTTCCAGGCGCGTTGGCAGCCGCTTCTTTTCGTTTGTCGAGGAACGCGCCGACACCACGTCGCAGACCTTCGTGCGCCTGACGGTGCTCATCTTGGTCACGCTCGTGGCGTTATCGGCCGTCTTTGATCTCGACATCGTGTTGGGTTCTTTTGCCGCCGGCTTTGTCCTGCGCTATATCATCCCCGAGGGCAACCATACGCTCGAGACCAAGCTCGACGGCCTGGCCTACGGCTTTTTGATTCCGGTGTTCTTTACCGTATCGGGCGCAAAGATCGATCTGACGGCCGTGGCGTCGCGCCCGGGCTTGCTCGCGGGCTTTATCGTGGCGTTGCTGATTATTCGTGCCGTGCCCATTCTCATCTCTATGGGCATTTGTCCCGCGACGCGCGATGTGTCGGCGTATGGCCGCATTACCGTGGCCCTGTACTGCACCACGGCGCTGCCGATCATCGTTGCCGTGACGAGCGTTGCCGTCAACGCGGGCTGTCTCTTATACAC
>CABSMV010000173.1 GCA_902478935.1 uncultured Collinsella sp.
TGTATAAGAGACAGACGTTGTCGTGCGCGCCGGCGCCGAGGACATCGAGAAGCTCGAGAGCCTGCGCTCCACGATTGAGCCGCTGGCCAACACCGCCTCGCTGGTCATGGGTACCGACGTCGAGAAGCCGGCTGCGAGCATTGCCGTGGTCGACAGCGGCGTCGAGGCCTTTGTGGTGCTCGAGGGCAAGGTCGACCTTTCGGCCGAGAAGGCACGCCTGGAGAAGGAGATTGCCGCGGCCCAGAAGGAGCTCGCCGGCTGCGAGAAGACGCTTGCCAACGAGGGCTTTGTGGCCAAGGCCGCGCCCGCGGTGGTCCAGAAGAAGAGGGATCGTGCAGCTGAGCTCAAGGAGATCCTGGCGGCGCTGACTGCTCAGGTTGCAGACTTCTCGTAAATCTTACTGAGGGGCGCGTCCCGACGCTTTGCTCGCTACTGCGGACAGTCCTGCGCAAGACGGACAGCACATTAAGTGCTGTCCTTTGCGTGCGGAACTTGCGGCGAGCAAAGCGTCGGGCCGCTCCTAGTTCGCTTACGTGGTTGTTTACAACTGGTAGGTTGGGGCCACTTGGTTGTGGCCTTGATCTTGCTGCAAGCGGATAAAGGCTGATATTATCAACACAAGGGGCTCATTCTTTTTGGTGGGCCTCTTTTCTGTTATGGGGGACTTTGGGTTATGGCTAAGCGTTCTGGGTCGTATGTCGTTCCTTTCTCGTTTGAGCTGCTTTCGTTTGATGAGGCTGTAGGGCTTGCTGCTGATACGGGGCGGATTTCTGGGGATGCTGGTCCTCTGCTCGAGACGGTTATCGATATGCTCTATGAGCTGGGGCGTCCGGACGAGTACTTTGATTGCATTCAGGTCGCCGGTACCAATGGCAAGACTTCGACTACGCGTTTTTCGGCTGCCATTCTTCGTGGTGAGGGACTCAAGACCGCGCTGTATACGTCGCCGCAGCTGGTGCGCTATCCCGAGCGCATGGAGGTTGACGGGCACGTTGTGGGCGACGAGGCCTTTGCCCGTGGTGTTTCGGCAGCTCTCGAGGCGGGGCGTCGCGTGAATGCGCGTCGTGTGGCGGCGGGGGAGCGCGCCTATACCATCACGCCGTTTGACCTGCTGACGGCTGCCGCGCTGGTGGTGTTTGCCGAGGCTCGCGTGGATGTTGCTGTGCTCGAGGTCGGCATGGGCGGGCGCTGGGACGCCACGAGTGCGACCGATCCCGTCGCCGTCGCCATTACGGGCATTGGGCTCGATCACACACGTATTTTGGGCGATACGCTCGAGGCCATTGCGGGTGAGAAGGCTGCGGTCATCAAGCCCGGACGTCTGGTTGTGCTGGGTGAGGGTACGCACGAGTCGAGCGTTCAGCGCGTAATGGATGCTCGCTGCCGTGCGTGCGGCATCGTGCCGCTCGTGGTGAACCATGCCACGACCAAGGTGCCGGAGCACGTGGGCGATACGGTTGAGTTTAGCTGCACCACGCCGCGTGCGATCTATACGTCGAGCATGGTCAAGCCGGCGTATCAGCCGCAGAATGCTGCGTGCGCGATTATGCTGTGCGAGGGCTATCTGGGCCGCGAGCTCGACCACGAGGCACTGGATGCTTCGCTTATGGGCTGCCCCACACCGGGCCGATTTGATGTGCTGGGAACTGATCCGCTCAAGTTGATTGATGCCTGCCATAACCCTCAGAGCTGCGAGAACTTTGTGAGCGCGCTGGACGAGATCGATCCCTGCGTAGAGAATCGCCCCACGCTGCTGTGCGCCGCGCTGGCCGATAAGGACGTGGCGGGTATCGTTGACGTTTTGGTTCCGGCGTTCCCCCGCGTGGTCGTGACCCAGACCGATTCCGATCGCGCCTTGCCGGCAGAGGAGCTCGCTGCCCTAGTGGACGCGGACAAGCTTGTGGGCGTGTACCCCAGCGTGTCCGAGGCCCTCGCCGCCTTCGATGCCACGGGCGAGCCCTTCGTAGCAGCCGGCACCATCACCCTAGCCGGCGAAGTAGCCGGCCTGTTGCGCTAACCCATCCCCTCATCAGTTGCGGTGAAATAGGGACTGTTTTACAAGCCAGAAGCCTCAAACAGTCCGTATATCACCGCAACTCAAAAGCAGTCTATTTGAGACGGGGCTTTTTGCTACCCTGTGCCCCGAGTTGACTCGCTTGCCACGAAATGAGCCTATCTACTACGTTTTACCGACTACCCTCGACCACACGGAAAATCGTGAAATCAAAACCGCAGGTAGACGGCTTGCTGATTTTCAAAAAAGACCCTCATGGTCGACCCATGCGGGTTAAACGTAGTAGATAGGCCGTTTTCGTGGCGCGGCGTAATCGCAATATGACAAAGGGGCTGTCCCTTTGTCATATTGGCTAGTCTAGGCGGAGCGGATTGTGGGGGTAGGCGTTGAGGATCTCGACGCCGGACTCGGTAACCAGGGCCAGGTCTTCGATGCGGACGCCGGTGCGACCTGGGAGGTAGATGCCCGGCTCGATAGAGAACGTCATGCCCGGCTCTACGACCTGCTCGTTGACGAGCGAGACGTCACCAGGCTCGTGGTCCTGCAGACCGATCGAGTGGCCCAGGCGATGCGTAAAGTACTTGCCGTAGCCTGCGTCCTCAATCACGTCGCGTGCGGCGCGGTCCAGGTCGCACATGCGCACACCCCGGTGGAGTGGGTATGATGAATTGGACACCTAGTTAAGAGCGAAAGGTGTTCAAGAT
>CABSMV010000174.1 GCA_902478935.1 uncultured Collinsella sp.
AGACAGGGCACGCCGAGCATCTTGTAGATAAAGCCCGTGTACAGGTCGATGTTGGCGCAGATGGGCTTGGTCATGCCGTGATCGCGCATCACCTGCGGGGCCAGGCGCTCGATGCGCTCGATGAGCGCGAACTCCTCGCCCAGGTCCTTCTTGGCGGCAAGTGTGCGCGCGTAACGGCGGCACACCTCGGCGCGCGGGTCGCTCAGTGTGTAGACGGCGTGGCCCATACCGTAGATGAGGCCCGTGCCGTCGAAGGCCTGCTTGTCGAGAATCTTGCCCAGGTAGGCTGCGACCTCGTCCTCGTCCTCCCAATTGGAGACATGCGCACGGATATCCTCGTGCATGGACACGACCTTGGCGTTGGCGCCGCCGTGGCGCGGGCCTTTGAGCGAGCCGATAGCCGCGGCGTAGGCGGAATACGTGTCGGTGGCCGAGGAGGACAGCACGCGGCAGGCGAACGTGGAGTTGTTGCCGCCGCCGTGCTCGGCATGCAGCATGAGCATCACGTCGAGCAGCATGGCTTCGTCGCGGGTGAATGCCATGCCGCCGCGGAGCACCTGCAGGATGGTCTCGGCGGTGGAAAGGCCGGGTGTGGGGTGCGGTACATGAACCTCGGAGCCGCGGCGCTTGGCGACCGAGGCCATATGCGCGAAGGCGGCGATGCGGGGGAGACGGGCGAGCATGGAGATGGCGACGTCGATTTCGTGCTCGGGTGTAATGGCGTCGGGCTCGGCGTCGAAGGCGTAGAGCAGCAGCACGGCGCGCTGAAGCACGTTCATGATGCTCGACGACACCGTGGTCATGGGGAACTCGCGGACGTACTCGTCGCTCAGGTGCCTAAAAGCGCCCAGACGTTCGCAAAAACCGTCAAGCTCTTCCTTGGTGGGCAGAGAGCCCGTGATGAGCAGGTAGGCGACCTCTTCGTAGCCATAGCGATCCTCGGCCTGGGCGTTGTTGACCAGGTCCTCGATGCTGTAGCCACGAAGCGTGAGTTTGCCCTGATCGGGCACAACTTTGCCGCCGACCTTGTTGTAGCCGTGCACGTCCGAGATGCGGGTAAGGCCCGCGACCACGCCCGAGCCGTCGGCATTGCGCAGACCGCGCTTGACATTGTGCTCGACAAACAGGCCCTCGTCGTACGGGTCGGTCGGCAGGCCGTGGTAGAGGTTTTCGCTTTCGGGCGAAATCTGACGGCTCGCCTCGTAATCCAGAACCAGGCGGCTCAGGTGATCGTCGAAGCGGTAGTAGATTTTCTTGGCGTCGTAGGCCATGCGCGCTCCTCTCCGGTCCGCTTGGGGGCCGCGCGCTTGGACGATATGACGTCAAGCTGCCCCGAGCGGCTTGTTCGCTACAGGCGGTACATAAAGTTAAAGACGTCCTCGCGCTGGATGGACACGTTGACGCCCGAAAGCTCGCCGGCCTCGGCCAGGGCCTTCTGCAGCTCGGCGAAGTCGAGCTTGGACTCGGCGGTGTCGGCCAGCATGGTCATGGTGAAGATGTCCTCGATAATGGACTGCGTAATGTCGCGGATGTCGACGTTGGCCTCGCCCAGAACACGGGTGACGCCGGCGACGATACCGGGGCGGTTCTTGCCAAGGACGGTGATGACGATACGGGAGGACGAGATCTCGGCCATGGGAAACCCTTTCGCGTGATTGCGGCGCGCGCGGGGCGCTCCGCTACGGTACAGTGTTCATCATTGTACCTGTCTGGCGCAAAAAAGGCGCGCTCGCTGCGGCGTTACATGCCTGCAACATGAGCGTAAGGGGGAAGGCCGTACGGGGAAGAGCCGTCTGGCGCGTGTCCGGCTCGTGTTGGGTTGATTTCCGATCTCAGCCGAACACATTGAGCGGACAGGCCGTTCCCGCAGTCAGCCGAACGCCTCCGACGGCTGATTCCGAACTGGAAGCGGAGGGCATCCCCGCCCTTCGGTAGGGGATACCGCTCCGCGGCGCATGCCGCGGGCGGCGCCCCTATCGGACCACCGTGACCTCAGTTGGGATGGGCCCAGCACTGCCGCGTACTCGGTGAGCTAGAGCCAACTGTTCGTCTTCACGTCGCGTATGGCGATATTTCGGTCGTCCGGCTCGGTGATGCCGTAGCCGAACGCCTGGAGCGTCTCGATGGACTCCTGGATCCTCTGTTGGAACATGGGACCCGGATCGACCCTCGGCCCGAGGTGCCCGCGCCAAAGGCACGGCGTGGCGCGCAGCATGTTATGGATTTTGGAGATGGGCTCGATGTCGGCGTAGACGTTGAGCGTCGCCATGGCGTCCTTGTGGCCGAGGATCGATTGGAGCGCCTTGATATCGCCGCCTTGGCGGATCCACTGCGTTGCGAACGTGTGGCGAAGGCCGTGGAACGTGATCAGCTCGTCGTTGGTGCCCATGAGGCCGTTGGTCTCCGAGAACGTCTTGAACGCCCTGCGGATATAGCTTGTCGTCGCGAAGGTCGCGCCCGGCTCCGACAGGATGTAGCAGTCCCCGATCTCGACCGCCCCGGTAAGGCCGCGCAAGCGCAGCTTTCCGCAGTCGATCTCGTGGGTCTCCTTCAGGAAGGGGAGTAGGCCGACCGGGTCGATGGGGATACCCCTGGCGTCATGGGTCTTGGTGTCCTTGATGAACGAACCCATTCCCTTCGCGTACGCCACCGAGTGTCTGATCGAGATCAGGCCCGTCTCGAAATCCACATCCTGTCTCTTATAC
>CABSMV010000175.1 GCA_902478935.1 uncultured Collinsella sp.
CGAGATGCTCAGGAGTCTCGTGGGCTCGGAGATGTGTATAAGAGACAGGTTGACGTCGGCCTCGAGCAACGCCATGCGAATGTCGCGCATGGCAGAGGTGATATCGGCCTCGGTCAGCTTACCCTTGCCGCGCAGGCGGTCAAATGTGTCGTTGAGGCGATCGCTCAGAGAATCAAACACTAGTCACTCCTTAATTGGACTCGCCCACCAGGGCGCGGCAGAAATCTTTGGCATTGAACTCCTGAAGGTCATCGACCTGCTCGCCCACGCCCACGCGCAGGATCGGGAGCTTAAGCTTCTCGGCCACGGCCATGGCGATACCGCCCTTTGCCGTGCCGTCGAGCTTTGTCATGATAATACCGTCCAGGCCAAGCGCCTCGTTAAACTCGAGCGCCTGGTTGAGGCCGTTTTGGCCCGTTGCGGCATCGATCACGAGCACGACATAGACGGGCATGGGGCCGGCGGCCATATTGGCGGCGCGCTTACGGGTCACATTGACCACCTTGGCAAGCTCGCGCATGAGCTCGGGGCTCGTGTGCAGACGACCGGCGGTATCGATGAGCACCAGGTCGCTGCCGCGCTTGTCGGCCTCGTCGAGCACGTCGTAGCAAACACTTGCCGGGTCGGAGCCGCGGTCGCGCTTGATGACGGGGACGCCAGCGCGCTGGCCCCACACATCGAGCTGCTCGATAGCGGCAGCGCGGAAGGTATCGGCCGAACCGATCACGACGTTCTTGCCGCGGGCGGCCATGGCGCTCGCGATCTTACCGACCGTCGTGGTCTTGCCGGCACCGTTAATGCCCACAAACAGCACGCAGCTCGGCGTATCGGAAAACGGATCGCGCTCGATGGGCACAAAGTGCTGCTCGAGCTGCTCGGCCAGAACACGACGGAGCTGCGGAGCGGTCTTGAGGTTCTTCTTGGCCGCGGCGTCGCGCAGGTCATCAGAGACCTGAATGGCGACCTCGGCACCCATGTCACCCATGACGAGGGTGTCCTCCAGGTCCTCCCAAAAGTCCTCGTCGACCTCGCCGCCAAAGTAGAAGACCTCGTTGAGTGCCTCGCGGCTGCGCTCAAGTCCGCGCGAGAGAGCGTCAAAGAATCCCATTATGCATTCACGACCTTTCCGGTTTCGCGATCGAGTTTTTGCGAGACGACGCGACTGACGCCGTCGGCTTGCATCGAGACGCCATAGAGGACGTCAGCGTCCTCCATAGTACGGCGCTGATGCGAAATGACCAAGAGCTGCGTATCGGAACGCAACACATCGAGGGCGCCGATGAGCTTGGACAGGTTGGCGTCGTCGAGCGCCGCCTCAACCTCGTCCAGCACATAGAACGGCACCGTGCGCGTACGGTACACGGCAAAGAGCAGGGCGAGCGCCGTCAGACTCTTCTCGCCGCCCGACATGAGCATCATCTTGGTGATGCGCTTGCCGCGCGGCTGTGCCACGACCTCAATGCCCGTCTCGGCCGGATGCTCGGGATCGGTCATCTCCAGATGAGCCTGACCACCCGGGAAGAGCATTGCGAAGATCTCGCGGAAGTTCGCGTCGACCTTCTCAAACGTCACCAGGAACGCCTTGCGCATCTTACGATCAATGGCCACCGTGATCTTGGTGAGCGCCTTGCGCGCGCTCTCCAGATCGGCCAGCTGTTCCTCGATGTAGTCGGCGCGGCGCTTAAGCTGCTCGTACTCCTCCATGGCAACTTGGTTAACGGGACCAAGGTTGTTGATCTGGCGCACAAGCTGGTTGAGTTCGCGCTCGGCGGCATCGCGGTCCGTGGGCGCCGGAAGCATGAGCGCTTCCTCGAGTACCGTGGTGCCATCGGCGGTAATGGCCTTAATGGCGGCCTCTACCTGCACCTCGAGCTTGCCACGCGCGACCTTGAACTCGTTTTGCGTGGCGGAGGCGGTATCGACTCGCTCCTTAGCGCGGGCAACCTCTGCCTTGGCATCCTCAATGGTCTTCTTGAGCGAAGCGGAGTCCGCCTCCTCCAGAGAGGCCTGGTCACGCAGGCGCGCGGCCCAGTCCGAGGCGCGCTCCAGCAGGGCCGAGTAGCGCTCGTGCATGGGATCGACGCGCAGTCGCAGCAGCTCAAGCGAGCGCGAAGCCTGGCGCGTTCCGCGGATACGGCGGTCGATACCCTCCAGACGATGCTCCAGATCGGGAACGCGGCCCTTCAGCGAACGCAGGCGCTCGCTCGTCTGGGCCAGACGCACCTTGGCATCGGCGAGCTTACCGGCGGCCTCGGAATCGTCACGGCGTACGCGATCGAGCTCATCGTTGGCTTCGGCAATCTGGAGCCCCAAGTCGCTTGCCTGCGCACGGGCCTCGTCACGCGAACGAGTGAGCTCGTCAACGCGCGGGCGCGCAGCACGAACGGCCTCGGCGGCCTGTTCGCGGCGCTTGGAAATGCGCACGCGCTCGACCTCGGCATTGTTGGCGCTTTGCTCCAGACGGCCGATCTCGGAGAGCAGCGAGCGGCGCTCGCCCTCAAGACGGGCGATCTCGCCGGCTGCATCACCCTCGGCGGCACGCGCCTCCTCGACGGCCGCGTTAGCCTCAACGACTTGGTCCGAAGCATGCTCAAATACCGCAGCCAGATCGGGCTCCAGGCCCTCCAGCT
>CABSMV010000176.1 GCA_902478935.1 uncultured Collinsella sp.
GTTCGTCGGCAGCGTCAGATGTGTATAAGAGACAGCCGCAGGGGCGGCCTGGGAGCCAGACACGGCGCGTGCCGCGGCGGCGATGTCGTCGCGATTGAAGGAGCCGGTCTGCCCGCCGTTGGTGAGCTCGTCGATGGCGACTTGATAGACGTCGCGCGAGTGTGCAGGGTCGCAGCTCACCGGCGAATCGTCGTCGAGCATACTGTCGATCATGGACCAAGCCTCGTCCTCGTCCATAGCATCTGCGGCTCGAGCGATGGTAGGGACACCATCATCGGCATGACGGCGCTGGAACGCACCAGTCAGGCCGGAAAGGAATGCCGAGGTAGACTGCTCCGCCTGAGCCTGAGAAGCAGAAGCCGCAGCGTAAGGAGTCGCATCCTGCTGCTGAGCTGGAATCGAGGCGGTCTTGAACTCGCTTTGATGCTGATTGAGATTGGCGGCACCGCCCATGGCATCAGGCTGGAATAGACGCTCTTCACGCTGCGCACGGTACTCGGAAATACCCAGCGAGGCGGCATAGATACCCACGCCCGCCACCGCGCCCACGGCGAAGGGAACCGCACACGCCACGACCGTCTCGTTCACAGACGAAAACGGCAGCGTCGCGGCATACATAACCACGGGAGCGGCAAGGCCGATCCCGCACGAAAGTCCGGCAAGGACTGCTCGTTGTGTTGCATCAGAAGAAGCCATGAGCTCTCCCCATCTTCCAGCACCCAAATCGCATCATTCAGTTGGCTGCGCGAGAGAAGATGAAGCGGGGCTATGCCCCAAAGCAACGGTATATGGTTCGTTTCATCTGCGTTTTCCGTCGCGAAGCTTAAAAGCTATTATGCGAAACCGCCCTGTCGATTGCAAGCGACGATGTCGGATTGAAACGGGAAACCTGCTGCTTGCCAGTCTTATGGTCAAAAAAGCGCGGAGCGGCAATATAGAAAAGGGCCGACGCTCAAAGCCCCGACCCTTTATTGCACTGATGACTATCGCTGCGCGTGGATGACAACCTAGAACGTCTGCTCGTAGTCGCTGTGCTTTTTGGCCGAACGCACCAGGAACTCCTGGTTGGTGTTGGTGCCCTTAAGACCCTTGATAAACGATGCGGCCGCGCGCTCGGTGTTGTTCATGCCGGCAAGAATGCGACGCAGGCCAAAGACAAACGGACGCATCTGCTCGTCAACCAACAGGTCCTCGTTACGCGTACCGGAGGCAACGGGGTCGATAGCCGGGAAGATGCGGCGGTCGGCCAGGTCGCGGTCGAGCTTAAGCTCCATGTTGCCGGTGCCCTTGAACTCCTCAAAGATGACCTCGTCCATCTTGGAACCGGTGTCGATGAGGGCAGAGGCCAGGATGGTGAGCGAGCCACCGTTCTCGATATTGCGGGCTGCGCCCAGGAAGCGCTTGGGCGGATACAGCGCCGCCGAATCGACGCCGCCCGAAAGGATGCGGCCCGAGGCGGGCGCCGCCAAGTTGTAGGCGCGGGCAAGACGCGTGATGGAGTCGAGCACCACCACGACATCGCCGCCCAGCTCCACGATGCGCTTGGCGCGCTCGATGACGAGCTCGGCCACGCGGGTGTGGTTGTCGGCGGGCATATCGAAGGTCGAGGCCACGACCTCGCCCTTAATGGAGCGCTGCATATCGGTGACCTCTTCGGGGCGCTCGTCGACGAGCAGGCAGATGAGGTGCACCTCGGGGTTGTTGATCGAGATGGACTGGCAGATCTTCTTGAGGATCGTGGTCTTGCCGGCCTTGGGCGGAGACACGATCAAGCCACGCTGACCCTTGCCGATCGGCGACACGATGTCGATGGCGCGACCGGTAATGGAGTCCTTGCCGTGCTCCATGCGCAGCGGCTCGTTGGGATAGACCGGGGTGAGGTCACCAAACTTGGGGCGGTTGCGAATCTGCTCGGGGTCTAGACCGTTGACGGTCGTGATTTTGGCAAGGCCGGCGCGCTTGTCGCCGCCGCGCGAAGGACGAAGCGAGCCCTCGATGACGTCGCCCGTGCGCAGACGCGCGGAGCGGATGAGGTAGGCGGGGACGAAGGCGTCGTCGTTGGACTTCATGTAACCGTGGGCGTGGATGATACCGAAGCTGTCCGGACGAATCTGCAGGATGCCCTTGATGTCGCGGAAGCCCTCGGCCTTCGCGGCGGTGACGTAGATCTCCTCGACGAGCTCGGCTTTCTTCTTGCCGGTCGTCTCGATCTCGAACTCCTTGGCCTTCTCGCGCAGCTCGGCGACCTTCATGGCCGCGAGTTCCTCACGCGAAAGCGTGGGCTCGGTGGGGGCGGCGTTGCGCTCCTTGTTGCGCTGTTTGCGATCGCGCTGGCGGTTGCGGCGGTCGTTGTTGCGCTCGTCCTTGCGCTCGTTGCGCTCGTCGTTACGCTTGTGCTGGCGACGGTTGGGGCGAGCGTCGTCTTCGGCCTCGGCGGGCGCGGCGCCATCGGTTGCGGCGGCGTCGGCGTTAGCCACAGTATCATCGCTGGCCTCGGCCTTGGAATCGCCCTGCAGCTCGGCCTCGGCCTGCTGCTCGGACGCCTTGGCCTTAGCGGACTTCTTACGACCGCGCTTGGGCTTCTCAG
>CABSMV010000177.1 GCA_902478935.1 uncultured Collinsella sp.
GACAGGGTACTTGGCGCGCTGCGACTCGCTCAGGCGCGAGATGTCGGTGCCGTCGAGCTCAATAACGCCCGAATCGAGCGGGTACACGCCGGCAATCATGTTGAGCAGCGTGGACTTGCCGGCGCCGTTGCCGCCGATCACGGTTACAAAGTCGCCGTCATTTAGGGTGAGGTCGACGCCGGTGAGCGCGCGCTTCTCGGTGACGGTGCCCTTGTTAAAGGTCTTCTTGACGTGCGAGAGCTTAAGCATCTGCCTCATCCCCCTTCGTGTAGGAGCTGCGGAGCTTATAGCGCTCCCAAACCACGGGCACGCACAGGGCCACGGCGACGATCACGGCGGAGAGCAGCTTCATGTCGTTGGCGTCCATGCCCATTTGCAGCACGATGGCGCGGATAAGGAAGTAGACCACGGAGCCAAAGACGGCGGAGGCAAGACGGACGCTAAACTGCGTGAGGCCGCCGGGCAGCAGACGGCCGAGCACCTCACCGATAACAATGGCGGCAAGACCGATAACGATGGCACCGGTGCCCATACCAATGTCGGCATACTTTTGGCTCTGGCAGATGAGTGCGCCCGAAAGGCCGATGAGGGCGTTGGAGAGCACGAGGGCGATCATCTTGGTGGAGTTGGTGTTGACGCCCAGAGCGCGGATCATGTACTCGTTGTTGCCGGTGGCGCGCAGCGCCGAGCCGATCTCGGTGCCAAAGAACCAATACAGGATGGCAACGATAGCCACGGCGAGCAGGATGCCCAAGATGATGGCAACGGTGGACTGCGGCAGACCGGTCATATTGCTGACGGCCGAGAACACGGTGCCCTTGGCAAGAATGGGCGTATTGGACTTGCCCATGATGCGCAGGTTGATGGACCACAGACTGATCTGGGTGAGGATTCCGGCGAGGATCGCGGGAATCTCGAAGACGGTGGTCAAAATGCCCGTGACGGCACCCGCGATGGCGCCGGCGCACATACCGGCCAGCACGGCGAGCAGCGGGTCGACGTTGTTATTGACGATGAGCACAGCGCAGACGCAGCCGCCGAGGGCAAAGCTGCCGTCGCAGGTCATATCGGGGATGTCGAGCAGGCGGAACGTGATAAACACGCCAAGCACCATAATGCCCCAGAGGACGCCCTGCGAAACGGCGCCCTGCAATGCAATGAGCATGCTTCATACCTCCTAGGATAGGGTGGACACGTGATTCACCATAATAGCGGTAACAATGCATAGAAGAGCTGCGGACAGACGTTTTGTTTTACCTGAAACAAGCAGGGCGGACGCCGGTCTACAGCGCCCGCCCCTGTGGCTCAGATATTGAATAACGCGGCTAAAGCGCGAGCACGGGCTCTAGACGCATACCGCGTATGGCATTACGCGTCCAGGGCGGAAAGGTCGATGCCCAGGGCCTCGGCCATCTCGTCGTTCTTGACGACGACCAGGTCCTTGCTCGAGAGGTGCTTGATCGGCATATCCTCAGGCTTGGCCTCGCCCTTCAGGATCTTGACGGCCATCTCGCCCGCGGCGTAGCCCAGGTCCTCATAGTTGATGGAGAGGGTGAACAGGCCGCCGGCCTTACACATACCCTCCTCGCCAGTCACGAAGGGAAGCTTGTTCTCCTTGCAGATCTGGCCGACCTGCGAGGCACCCGCGGCGATGGTGTTGTCGGTGGGGGAGTACAGCGCATCGACCTTGCCCACGGCAGACTCGACGACGGACTGAATCTCGTTGGAGCTCGAGACGGTGAAATCGGTGTACTCGAGCCCCAGCTTGTCGAGCTCCTTCTTGGCGGCCTTGATCTGGACGTCGGAGTTGGACTCGGCGGTGCAGTAGAGTAGGCCGACCTTTTTAATGTCGGGCAGGACCTTCTGCATCATCTCGAGCTGCTCGGCGACCGGGGTGAGGTCGGAAGCGCCCGTGACGTTGGTGCCGGGCTTGTCGTTGTCCTGGACCAGGCCGGAGGCGGCGTAGTCGGTGATGGCACAGCCCACGATGGGGATATCGGCCGTGGCGCCGGCGGCAGCCTGCGCGGCGGGTGTGGCGATGGCATAAATCAGGTTGACGTTGTCGCCCACAAACTTGTCGGCAATGGACTTACACGTGGACTGGTCGTTCTGGGCGTTCTTCTGGTCGATCTTGACCTTAAGGCCGCTCTCCTTGATGGCCTTGACAAAGCCGTCGTTGGCGGCATCGAGTGCGGAGTGCTCGGTGAGCTGCAGAACGCCGATGGTGTAGTCGGAACCGGCGGCAGCAGAGCCGGAACCAGAGTTGCCGCCGCATCCGGCGAGCGGGGCGAGCGTGAGCAGGCCGGCGGAGACCAGAAGGCTCCTGCGGCTGATGGTGATGTCCTTCATATCATTACCCCCAGTATAAAAATGGCTGGAAACACTGCACTGGGACAAAGTGCAAGTGGAACTATAGTAGCGCTGATGTCCATTTTTACAACAGCCTGGCGGGTTTTTTAATACAGAATCGGATGGGCGGTACGGGTAGTCGAATGAACTGCGCCCCAAATCTTGGACGCCCATAATAGCGACTAGGCCGCAAGGG
>CABSMV010000178.1 GCA_902478935.1 uncultured Collinsella sp.
ACACCCTAGAGTTCGTCGGCAGCGTCAGATGTGTATAAGAGACAGGCTTCGACCGTTGTCTCGGTGGACGTGGGTCGCGCCCAATTCGATTGGTCGTTGCGTCAGGACGATCGCGTGACGCTGCATGAGCGCACCAACGTGACGCAGCTGCCCGAGCTTGGATACGGTGGCGCTATCGACTTGGCTGTGTGTGATGTCTCGTTTACCAGCATCGCGAACATTATCGATGCGGTGCTGGCATGCCTGGCGCCTACAGGTTCTTTTTGCACGCTCGTAAAGCCCCAGTTTGAGGCGCCGGCTGCGCTGGTGGGCGAGGGCGGCATTGTGACCGATCCCGCCGTGCGCCGCGATACGCTCGTGGCGGCGGTTGAGCTCTTTGCTGCCAAGGGGCTGTTCCCGGTCGATGTGTGCGTGTCGCCCATTCATGGTGCCAAGGGCAACGTTGAGTTTTTCCTGTACGGCACGAGATTTGAATCTGGCGACCGCTCGCAAGACGTGCTGCAATCCCAGGTATCGGTTTTGAGCGAGAAAGCTGCAACGCTATGAAGGTCTTTCTGGTTCCCAATTACTACAAGCAAGAGGCGGTCGAGAGCGGCCTGATGCTCGAGCTTTGGCTGACGCGCCAGGGCTATGAGGTCGCATGGGCTGCCGACCAGCGATCGAAGATTCAAAGCACGCCTGATATTGACGGCTCCGATCTGGTCATTACGCTCGGCGGCGACGGTACGTTGCTGCGCGCTGCCCGCATCCTCAACCATCGCGAGATTCCTATCCTCGGTCTTTCCTATGGTCACCTGGGCTTTTTAACTGCTGCGAGCCCCGAGGAGCGCGACATTCTGCAGGTCGTGAGCGACGCCCTTTCCGGCGAGCTGCACGTGAGCCGTCGCGCCACCATCGCCGCGGATATCGTGTCCGTGCGCGAAGACGGTACGAAGGATGTCGTGCGCACCTTTGCCCTCAACGACATGGCGCTTACGCGCGGCCCCCTGTCCGATATGGTCGAGTTCGACATCACGGTGTCGGGCCACCATATCGACCGACTGCGTGGCGACGGCGTGGTCGTGTCCACGGCGACTGGTTCTACGGGTTACGCGCTCAGTGCCGGCGGCCCCATCGTGAGCCCCGACTATACGGGCATGGTCTGCGTACCCATTGCACCGCACACCATTCAGGCCCGTGCCTTCTTGACTTCGCCAAGTGATGTCGTCGAAATCTTTATGTCTGATGACCGTCCGAGTGTTCCGGCAATCGCTATCGATGGACAGTTTATTACCTGCGATGGCACCGTTGAGAGCGTGGCGGTGCGCCGCGGGCCCGGAGATGTGCTGCTTCTCGATTACGGCCCCGAGAGCTTCTATAACTCGGTGAGCCGCGTATTCTACGGAGTCCGTCATGATCGATGAGCTGCAGGTTTCTAACATTGCGCTCATTCGCGAGGCGACGCTGCTGCCGAGTGCTGGCCTGACTGTCCTGACCGGCGAGACCGGCGCCGGCAAGACCGCGCTGCTCTCGGCCCTCAAGCTTATTTTGGGTGAGCGCGCGGATTCGTCTACGGTGCGCGAGGGCGAGGCGCTGGCGAGCGTCGAGGCGCGCCTGTTTGACGGCCCGCACGACACGGAGGGCTTCACCGTGCAGCGCAGTCTTTCTGCCGAGGGCCGCAGCCGCGTGAAGATTGACGGCCGCATCGCCAGTGTGCGCGAGCTTTCGGAGCGCGTTGGCGTGATGATGGATCTGTGCGGCCAACACGAGCACCAGCGCTTGCTCGATCCGGCGCATCATGTTGCGATGGTCGATGCCTGGGCAGGGCGCCCTGCACTCGAGGCGCTCGAGCACTACCGCGCCTGCTTTAAGGCTTCGCGAGCTGCCGCTAAGGAGGTTCGACGTGTCGAAGAGACCTCGCGTGCGCAGGGGAGCCGCGTCGAGGAAGCGCGCTTTGCGCTCGAGCGCATCGGCGAGGTCGACCCCAAACCGGGCGAGTATGAGGAACTCGAGGAACTGCTGCCGCGCTCCGAACATGCCGAGGTACTGGTTGCCACGGCTAACGATGCCCATGGATCGCTTGCCGCCGAAGGGGGAGCGCTCGATGCCGTGAACAGCGCCGTGGCAGAGCTTTCCCGCATGGCTACCGTCGATCGCAAACTGGGCGATATTGCCGATGCGCTTTCGGATGCCTGTATTTCCCTTGAGGATTGCGCGAACGAGCTTCGTGCCTATCGCGATGGCGTCGCCTTCGACCCGCGCGAGCTCGCTCGCATGCGTGAGCGGTATTCCGACCTCAAGGGCCTGTTGCGTCAGTGGGGTCCCACCATGGACGATGTTTTTGCCATGCGCGATCGCTCGCAAGAGCTGCTGTCCCTGGTCGATGATGGCGATGAACAGATCAGAAAGGCGCGTGAGGCACTCGGGAGCGCCGAGCACGAGTTGTTTGCCGCTGCCAAGGCACTTAAGTGCGCCCGTAATACGGCGGCCCCGCGCTTCTGCCACGAGGTGGGCCGCCAGATGGCTCGCCTGGAGCCTGTCTCTTATACACATC
>CABSMV010000179.1 GCA_902478935.1 uncultured Collinsella sp.
GCCATTGCCGCCACCGCCTCTGCGCCCGCTGTCGAGCAGACTACCGCTTCCGTCGAGACGACCGTTGTCGCCGCCGACAGCAAGCCTGTCGCCGATCAGCCCGAGCCCGCCACCGACGCATCCGCTAAGAAGGACGTCGATGGCCTGAAGGTCCTCGTCCTGTGCGCCGGCGCCGGCACCTCTGCCATGCTTGCCAACGCCATCAAGGAAGGTGCTGCGCAGACCGGAGAGAATATTGCTTCCTCCGCAGGCGCTTATGGCCAGCACACTGCCATCATGGATCAGTACGACGTCATCGTGCTTGCCCCGCAGGTCCGTAGCTACTACAACGACATGAAGGCCGACACCGATCGCCTGGGCATTAAGCTGCTCGCCCCGCGCGGTAAGGAATATATCGACCTTACTCGCGACCCCGCTGGCGCCATCAAGTGGCTCCGCGAGAACCTCGACTAGGTTCCTCCCTCTGTTGGTGCCCGGATCCCCCAGTTCGGGCACCTCTCCCTATTCGTATCCCACAGAAAGGATGACTCATGACCAACCCCATGCAGTTCCCCGACGGCTTTGTGTTTGGCGGCGCCACCGCCGCTTACCAGGTTGAGGGCGAGACCCGCACGCACGGCAAGGGCAAAGTGCCCTGGGACGATTTCCTGGCAGCTCAGGGTCGCTTCTCCCCCGACCCCGCAAGCGATTTCTACAACAAGTACCCGGTCGATATCGACCTGTGCCAGCGCTTCGGCATCAACGGTATCCGTGTCTCCATCGCTTGGAGCCGTATCTTCCCCAACGGCACTGGTGAGATTAACCCCGAGGGCGTCTCTTTCTATCACGAGCTTTTCGCCACCTGCAACAAAGCCGGCGTTATCCCCTATGTCACGCTCGATCACTTCGATACGCCCGAGGTCTTCTACCAGAACGGCGGCGAGGGCTTCCTGACGCGCACGACCATCGATGCCTTTGTCGAGTACGCCAAGTTCTGCTTTGCCGAGTTCACCGAGGTCAAGCACTGGTTTACCTTTAACGAGATTCCCGCGACCGCCGAGGGCAGCTTTATCGTTGGCAACTGGCCGCACGGCGAGAAGTATCGCCTGGACAAGGCCTTCCAACTCATGCACAACATGATGGTGGCCCACGCCAAGGCTGTCGTCGCCTTCCATGAGGGCGGCTTTGAGGGCGAGATCGGCATTGTCCAGAACCTGGAGCCCAAGTATCCCCTCGACCCCAACAACGCTGCCGACTGCGAGGCCGCCCGCATGGCCGACGTCATCAACAACCGCTGGGTGCTCGACGCCACCTTCCGCGGCCACTATGCAGCCGACACCATGGAGGCTGCGACCAAGCTGGCCCATATCGCCGGCGGCGAGCTCGACGTCCGCGACGAGGACATCGCCGCGCTGACCGCAGCGCTCCCCTACAACGATTGCCTGGGCGTCAACACCTACAAGTGCCAGTTCCTGCGTGCCGCCGAGGGCGAAAACGACATCAACCACAATGGCACCGGCGACAAGGGCTCCTCGCGCTGGTTCCTCAAGGGCGTGGGCGAGGCATGCGTGCGCGAAGGCGTTCCCACCACCGATTGGGACTGGATTATCTATCCCGAGGGCCTCTACGATCTGCTGCTCCGCATTAAGAACGATTACCCCAACTACAAGAAGATCTACATCACCGAGAACGGCATGGGCTATAAGGACGACTTTGAGGACGGCTTTATCGACGACGCCCCTCGCATCGACTATATGCGTCAGCATCTCGCATGGATCCTCAAGGCAATCGACGGCGGCGTAAACATCGACGGTTACTTTGTGTGGTCGCTGCAGGACCAGTTCTCCTGGACCAACGGCTACAACAAGCGCTACGGCCTGTTCTACATCGACTTTGAGACCCAGAAGCGCTATCCCAAGGCAAGCGCGTACTGGTACAAGAACGTCGCGGAGACCGGCCTGCTCATGGCCTAATTCAAGCCGCGTACCCCCTGTCGGCCGCATGTGAGTCCCTCCACGGGATCGCATGCGGCTTTTTTGTTTTGGTGGGTCCGAGCAGGCCGTTTGTCTCAATCTGTAACATCTAGCAGGGATTTTCGGCCCCAATTGTTACAGATTGAGATGAACGGGGGCACCCGGTTCGAAATATCTAGATCTGTAATACCTAAGCTAGCAGATGACCTGCGTGTGTTCCTCGATGGCGGCGCGATTCTCGGCGGCGATGCCCGGCTCGCACACCACGGCGTCCAAGCTGTCCAGGCGGCAGAAGGTGTAGAAGTCGCGCTTGCCGATCTTGCTTGAATCGGCGATCAAGTAGCGCGAGTCTGCCTTGCTAAAGGCGAGCTGCTGGATACGGCCCTCGTCCATATTGGACGTAGACACATCGCCATCCAGAATGCCGTTGGCGCCGATAAACGCCGCGTCGATGCCCAACGCACGCAGGGTATCCTCGGCCGTTGGTCCCACAAAAGCGGCGGTGCGGCGACGGTACATGCCGCTGTCTCTTATACACATCTGACGCTGCCGACGAACTCTAGGGTGTAG
>CABSMV010000180.1 GCA_902478935.1 uncultured Collinsella sp.
AGATGCTCAGGAGTCTCGTGGGCTCGGAGATGTGTATAAGAGACAGCAGCAGAAGCGCGCTGGCGTACTCTCCGGTGGTGAGCGCAATCGTCTGAACCTGGCGCTCACGCTCAAGCAGGGCGGCAACCTGCTGCTCCTCGACGAGCCCACGAACGATCTCGACGTCGAGACGCTGTCCTCACTCGAGGCGGCGCTGCTCGAGTTCCCGGGCTGCTCGGTGGTCATTAGTCACGACCGTATGTTTCTGGACCGCGTCGCCACGCACATCCTGGCGTGGGAAGGCACCGACGAGAACCCGGGCAACTGGTATTGGTTCGAGGGCAACTTCGAGGCCTATCAGGCCAATCGCATCGAGCGCCTGGGCGAGGACGCGGCCCAGCCGCATCGTATCCACCGTAAGCTGACGCGCGACTAGATCGTTACGCGGTTTTCCAAACCGCGTAACTGCTCGACGCTGCGCGGGTCGCAAGCACCCCATCTTGCCGTTCAAGCCGTCGCTCGCGTACCGAAGTACGCGTCGCTCCTCTTTCACGGCAACCTGGGGCACTTGCGGCCCGCTCGCTGTTGGTTACGCAACATCAACAAATAAAAACGGCTCAAATCCTGATTTGGATTTGAGCCGTTTGTCGTTACTGCTCGGGTTCTTCGACTTTATCGATGGTCCAGGTGGCTCCGAGACCGCCGGTGGTGTTGCGGCGGATGCGCACGGCAACCTCGTGGCGCTCGCCGTCCTGCGTGTAGCGCAGGGGGAAGCTTGCGCGGTTTCGCGCGGCCTCGATGGTACCGCGCTCGCGGGCGATCCAGTAGTACTCGCCGACGATGCCGAGGGTATCGGCGCCGTAGGGGAGATAGGTCGACAGCTGGTGTAGCAACGGACCGGGGCAGAAGACCTCAGTTGCGAAATCGACGGGGAAGTCCTCGGGGATGGCGGGCGCTACGGGTGCGGGGGCCGGTACCATCGCCGGTGCGAAGGCCTGCTCATTGACGGGCGTCACCTCGACGACGGGCACGGGTTCGGTGCCGAGCACTGATTCGGTGCCCACTTTTGGCATCGCCGCGGAATCTGCAGACTCGACGATAGCGGGTGCGTCTACGGCCGCGGTGTCGAGCTCGACTTGCGGAGCGCTCTGATTCTCGACGCTCGACTTTACCTCGATGGGCGTGGATGCCATGGTGGTGATGCCGGCATTGGCGTTCTCGGGGTCATAGACGACCGTGAGCGAGATGGCGGGCTGCGGCGTCTCGGGCTCCGGCGCCGACTCGGTAGCGTCTTGATCTGCGGGCTCGTCGGACTGATCGTCCTCGGCCTCGTTGCCAAAGACATCGCTGTTTTGGAACGCAGACGTCTCGGGCTGGTCAGCGGCTTCTTCGGTTGTCGACTTGGGCGCTTCGTTGAGCTCCACAGTGGCTTCCTGCTCGGATATGACTTCGGGATCGGTCGATGCGGCGATTTCGGTTTCGGTTTCTGCTGTTACCTCAATAGCGACTTCGATCTCTGCCTCGGGCTCGGGCTCCGGCACGGCTTCAACCATGGTTTCTGGCTTGGGACGTTTAACGTGCTTGGGACGCACGGCCTTGAGGTCCTTCTCGCCGCGCTTTTTCTTTTTGTAGGACTGCTTGGCTCCCTTGGCTGCCTTGGGCTTGTCCTCGCCCTTGGCAAGGGCGGCATCCCAAGCCTCGTTGGCGATGACGGTGGCATACAGGCGACCGCCCTTAAAGACGGTCAGCTTAATGCAGTCGTCGAGCTCCTCGAGCAGCTCACGCGTGGACTCAAAGCCCAGGTCATAAGCGGTCATGTCGCCGGCGGCGAGCGCCTCCTCGACCTGTGTCATAAACGTTTGCTTGCCGCACCCAATCGCGTCGCGCAGCAGGCGATACAGATAGATGTGGTTGCCCAGCGAAAGCGTGGGCCTAACTATTGTCTTGCTCATGGCAAATCTCCTCTTTACACATGTAAAGCATCTTACCATCGCATAGCGTTCGCCATGGCGGCGCCCAAGGCAAACGGGCGCGAACCGCTTTCGATTCGCGCCCGTTGTACAGGTCGGTTATCTATGAGAGGCAAATGTGCTTAGTTGCCCGATGCCGTGCCTTGGCTCGAGTTGTCAGATGCCGTGCCGGACGCGGTTCCGCTCGAGCTGTTCGAGCTGTTGGTGTTGCTGCTGTCTGCTGTGCCCGTTCCCGAAGCGGTGTCGCTCGTCTGGCCGCCCGTGCTCGGCTGCGAACCGTCAGTCGTTTGGCTTGAGTCGGTCGTGCCGGACGGCGCGCCACTGTTGGCCGTAGAGGAATCGGTGCCCTGCGATTGGCTTTGGGTGTTCGAGGACGAATTGGCAGAGGTAGAACTGTCTTGCGTGCCGTCCGCCTGTGCCTGCTGATCTTGCGACTGGGTGTTGCCATTTGCATCGCTCTCGGTCGTGCGCGACGAAAGGATTGGCTCGGGGCGCTCGCCCAGACCCTCACCGGCGGTGGTTATAAGGCTGTCTCTTATACACATCTGACGCTGCCGACG
>CABSMV010000181.1 GCA_902478935.1 uncultured Collinsella sp.
GGCTCGGAGATGTGTATAAGAGACAGGGCCCAGGCCCGTGCTGCGCTCAACAAAAAGCTCAAGGGCGTGCGCAACCAACTCAAGAAGATCGAGACGGAGCTCGACAAAAAGCGCGCCCGCTATGACGAGCTTATGGAATTGATGGCAAGCGAAGAGCTTTATGCCGATCAGGACAAGTTCAACGCCGCGCTGGGGGAATATAACGGCCTTAAGCAAGAGCTACCCAAGCTCGAGGACGAATGGCTGGAGCTTTCCACCCAGATCGAAGAGGAGACCGCGCGTGAACTCTCGTAAGGCCGCTGCCGTGGCGATGAGCATCATCGCCATCGCCTGTCGCATTTGCGGCATCTTTATGAGCGCGATGACCGTGCTGCTGTGCTTTAGCGGCCTCACCGCCAAGCTGCAGATCGTAGGCTTTGTCGTTGAGCTTTCGCGCGCGCTGCCGAGCGCCATCGCCGGCTACGGCGTCATCACCTCTCCCTTTGGCGGCGTCTTCCGCCTGGATTACGCCATCGTGGCCGTCATCCTGTTTGTGGCCGACTACTTGCTCACGCGCGCCTCGCGCCGCGTCCGCTAGGGGATCGTTATGTCCAGCAGCTACTTCATGAACCTGCTCGCGAGTGCCGTCGCCGTCATTGTGGGCATCGTCATCCACGAGAGTGCGCACGCCGCCGCTGCCCGGGCTCTCGGCGACAAGACGGCCCGTTCGCGCGGCCGCATCTCGCTCAACCCGCTCAACCATATCGACCCGTTTGGCACCATCATCCTGCCGCTGCTCATGCTTGCCGCCGGCGGTCCGGTGTTCGCCTTCGCCAAACCCGTGCCCGTCTACCTCAACAACCTCAAGCACCCCAAGCGCGACGAGGTCCTGGTGAGCGTTGCCGGCCCCGCATCGAACATCGCGCTCGCATGTCTTGCCGCAGCCCTCATGCACACGGCATACGGCAACCTCTACGTCAGCATGTCCTTTGCCGTGGCATCACAGATCATGAACTTCGGCGCCACGTTCATCGTGGTCAACCTGTCGCTTGCGTTCTTCAACCTCATCCCGATTCCGCCGCTCGATGGCTCGTCGATCATCGTGCCCTTCCTCAATGGCAAGGCGCTCAACAACTATTACCGTCTACAACAATACGCAATGCCCATCCTCATCCTGGTGCTCTACCTGCTGCCCATGTGGACCGGCATCGATGTGATCGGCCGCTATTTCGACGTTACCGTGTATCCGCTAGCTGAGCAGCTGCTCAACTTCGCAATCGCCGGCATCTAAGGTAAACTTACAGGTCGACCGTGCAAAACGGTCGCAACATGCACCCAAACCGCGCCGCGAAGGCGCCGTCAAAGGAGGTCGAAGATGTCGTATCGCGTGTCGACGCAGGTCTACAGCGGACCGTTCGACCTGCTGCTGCAGCTGGTAACCCGTCAAAAAGTAGATATCGGCGCTATCTCGATCAGCGAGGTGGCCGAGCAGTACCTTGCCGAGGCCGAGCGCATCGAGGCGCTGGACCTGGACGTGGCGAGCGACTTTTTGCTGGTCGCGGCAACCCTTTTGGACATCAAGGCCGCCTCTCTGGTGCCGCAGGAGGCCCCGCGCAAAGTCGATGACGACGATGACGAGTTCGACGAAGATCTCGAGGAGCTCAGCGCGCTCGACGGCGACGCCCTGCGCGAGGTCCTGATTCAGCGCCTGATCGCCTACAAACAGTTTAAGGGCGCGGCGGCGGCCCTCGGTACCCGCATGCAGGCCGAAAGCCGTATGCACCCGCGTGTGGCCGGCCCCGACCCCGAGTTCCTGGGGCTCATGCCCGACTATCTGGCCGGCATCACCCTGCGCGGTCTCGCCGTCATCTGCGCCGACCTGGACGGCAAGCGACAGACCTTCCTGCTGGAGGCCGAACACGTGGCACCCCATCGCGTGCCGCTCGACCTGACGGTGGCTTCGGTCGACCGCTTTACCATGGCGCACCAAACCTGCACCTTCCGCGAGCTGTTGGACGGCGATGCCACCACCGAGCAGCTCGTCGTCACCTTCCTGGCCATGCTCGAGCTTGCCAAGCGCGGCTCGCTCACGTTGAGCCAGGACAAGATCTTCGGTACCATCTGCATCAACCGCGTCGAGGGAGCCGAGGCCTACGTGCCCGGCGAGGGCCCCGAGCTCACCGAATAGGAGCCGCAACCATGTCAACCCTTTCCACGCTGGAGGCAAACAGCCTCAAAGGCGCCCTCGAGGCGCTGCTGCTGGTGTCAAGCGACCCAGTGAGCGCGCCCGCGCTGGCCGGCGCACTGGATATCGCCCCCGGCGAGTGTGCGTCGCTTTTGGCCGAGCTCAAGGTTGAGTACGAGGAGGCCAACCGCGGCTTTCAGCTGCGCGAGGTCGCCGGCGGCTGGCGCCTGTTTACGCACCCCGCCTACCACGATGTGGTCTGTCTCTTATACACATCTGACGCTGCC
>CABSMV010000182.1 GCA_902478935.1 uncultured Collinsella sp.
AGAGACAGTTGTAGAACAGCAGATAATCCTTGGAGCCAATGTGCATGCCCGGCGCCACGCGGTTCGCCAGGTTCACAAAGTTGTCGAACGCGGCCTCCAGCGTATCGCGCACCGGCTTGTTAAAGGCGACGCCCTCGTGCTTAAACTTGCACTCGCCGGCGACGGCCTTGTTCTCCAGCTTGTATACGGCAACCTCGCCGCCCTGCGACCTACCCACGCCAAACACGTGGCCGGACAGCAGCGGCCCGTCGGGAATCAGCGTGTCCTCGCTCTGCTCGGGCACGCGCACCACGTGCACGTCCTGTGGGTTGTCGGCATCCATATAGCCCAGGTTAACGTCGATAAACTCGACGCCCGCCATAATCTTGAGCTGCTCCTTTACGCGGCGACGGCCCTCGATGGCGTAGTCCAGCAGCCAGCGCACATCGTCCTTGTCCATGGCCTCGTCGGGGAACAGCAGCTTGGCCAGACCGCTAAAGGTCTTGCGCACGGCGATCTCGTCACGCTTGTTAAAGTCGCTGTTAAAGCGGAAGTACCGGTCGATATGGTACGTAAAGTCCTTGCGACGCATCTCCTTGCAAAACTCCGACAGGCAGTCGGTGATCAGGCCATAATGCCCGGTCAGCAGGCTCGAGCGCATCTTGGGAATCTCCCAGCCCGGCAAGTAGTAATGGATACGGTCGAAGAAGGCCGAATCGTTGTTAAACTCCGGCGGGAACGGATCAAACAGGTGCGTGGTCTTAAGGACATTTTGCACGGTGTCGTTGATGTTGCCCTCAAAGACCATGGAGGCATCGGCGTTAATCTGGTCGCGGCCGCGCGCATAGCTGCCGCTCGCCATGTAGTCCTTCATAATCTGTACGGCGTTGGTGTCCTTAAAGCGCATGCCGGCGACCTCGTCAAACGTCACGCAATCCCAATGGCCCACCAAGCCCACGCGATCGGCGCGCATGGAGTTCATGCGGCCGAACAGGTTGGCCGTGGTGGTCTGGCCACCCGAAAGCAAAATAGCGTAGGGCGAGACTTCTTTGTAGATATGGCTCTTGCCGGTGCCGCGGGGACCCAGCTCGCACAGGTTGTAGTTGCGCTCGATGAGCGGCACCATGCGCTCGATAAAGTGCAGGCGCTCTTTCTCGGAAAGCTCGCTGGGTTCGTAGCCAGCCGAGCGCAGCAGCATATTGAGCCACTCGTCGCGCGTAAAGTACTGGCGCTCGTCGATCATGGCATCCAGGTCCAGATTGGGCATCTGGATGGGCGTGAGCGACGCCACGCTAAACGGAGAGTCCTCGGGTCCGCGCTTTTTGCGCTTGGCCTTGGAGCGGCGCGGCGCATCGTCGCCAAAGACCTCCATGCCAAACTCGTCTTCCTCATCCACGGGATGACGATACTCGATGCTCATAATGCACCAAATGCCGCCCTGCAGAATCTTGGAATAGTCGCGCACGTACTCGGCCGGCATCACAAACGGCTCGATGGTCAGGTTGGCAAACGACGCCACGTAGATATCTTTGTACTCGTCGAGTTTAGCCGTCACCTTGTCGATAATGGTAAAGCGGCCCAGTTCGCGGATCTTGGACTTAATGCGCTCGGACTCGTCGGGACGCACGTAGTTATCGGTGAGGATCTTGCGGATGCGCTCCAGACCCTCCGCCACAGCATCCTCGTCGTCGGTTGAGCAGTACATGCCCAACAGGTACTCCAACACAAAAGTGGGCACGTTGGCGCCACGCTTCATAAGGGCCGTGAGGTCCTTGCGCACGATCTTGCCGCCAAAGTGCTCGAGCAGCTTGCCGTCAAGGCCATCCATGTCGTAACCGTCGTCCTCGGGAGCCTCAGCCACGGCTTGGGCATAGCCATCGGTCGAGGATTCGTCCTCGACGGGCACCGCAACCTCAACAGGCGCAGTAGTCTCCACCGGCTCCAGAGCGGACATGGCAGTCACGGCCTCCTCTGCAGACACCGCAGCCCGTACCGGCACATCCGCATCAATCGAGGGAACTTCCCACAGATCGTCGTCATGGCTATCAAACATAGGGCACACTCCTAAAAACCAAAATCAGCAACAGGGGCAAACGAAACAGCGATGGTATACGTCTCGCGCCAAACGATCTTGCCCGTTTCGCGCTCGCGGCAGACCAGATAGTACGGACCCTTGGCCGAGAATCCATCCGCTGCACGCAGCGCAAACTTGGCATGCACGACGCGCTCCTGCGAGTTAGCAGAAGTCTTGTTGGCATGCGCCTTGACTGTATCGCTCACCTCGTTGCCGCTTGCGTCAGTAAACACCAGCTCATACTCGCACGGCAAGACCTTGCCTTGGGCGGGTTCTTCCTGGATCAAGTTGACCGAGAAGAGCGAGTTGGTCACTCGGCGTCCCTCGCTTAGCACGCGCAGCGTCGC
>CABSMV010000183.1 GCA_902478935.1 uncultured Collinsella sp.
GCCCTTGCGGCCTAGTCGCTATTATGGGCGTCCAAGATTTGGGGCGCAGTTCACAAACGTGAGGCGGGCCGTTTTCGTTTGAGCAATCGTGCGCGACGTGATGGGTCAAGTTAATCCACGCGTTTGTCACCCATAAAGAAGAGCGCCACCGTACCAGGTCCGGTGTGCGAACCGATCAGAGCACCGATATTGTTGATCTCGATCTTGCCTTTGAGCCGCGGAACTTGTTCCTCAATCAGCGCCGCAACGGCCTCGGCATCCTCGCGGCACGCCGAATGGGACAAGATGCACTTACCCGAATAATCCGCACCGCCCTGCACGTGTGCCATCATGGTCTTAGCCATCTCGGAAATCGCGCGCTTCTTGGTGCGAATCTTCTCACGCGGTGCCAGCTTACCGTCGCAATCGACCGTCATAAGCGGGCAAATCTTGAGCGCCGTGCCGATGATCGCGCTCGCGGCCGAAATGCGACCGCCGCGCAGGTAACTCGACAGATCGGTCGAGAAGAACCAGTGGTGCAGGTTGAGTTTATGCTCCTCAATCCAAGCGGCCGTCTCGTCGAGTGAAGCCCCACTATCGCGCACGTCGGCGGCATATTCCAGCAACAGACCAAAGCCCGAAGACGCCCCCAGCGAATCGATGACGCGCACCTTGCCGCCCTCGGGATAGCGATCCGCAAGCATCTGCGCCGCGACGCAGGCCGATCCATACGTGCCCGAAATACCCGACGACAACGTCAGGTGCAGCACGTCTTTACCCTCGGCAACAAACGGCTCCCAAAACTCCTCGTACTCACCCACGCTCACCTGAGACGTCTTGGGCATGGCGCCCGCGGCAATCTGGGCAAAAAACTCGTCCGGCGTAATCGACTGATACAGATCGTCCGTATAGACAACATCGTCGATCTCGTAATGAAAATACGCGACGGGAATATTGCGCGATTCAAAGAACTCACGGGTTCGGTCGGCGGCGGATTCACAGGTCAGGACAAAATCACTCATATGAGGCTCCTTACTCATTGCTGCGCAAATTATCGCACAGTGAGCCTACATGCGGTACATATGTCCACTATTTACCAAATCGAACCAAAAATAGTGAACATCTTTACCACCATCGTCTCCACCGGCCCCACGCAAAAATATCTGAGAAAACACCCTCTGTCGTCTCCACTCAACCGCCATATCTACCTCAACTAAATCGATTTACCAAACCGTTCATCCGACAATTCAGCCGCTGGCGCAAAATCGAAACAAAAGCGGCGCATACTGGTAAACGTTTGACGCTGTTTATCAGTTTTACCAGCCCCATCGGAAGGTGTTTCATGGTCGCATTCGATCGCAACCCGCAAGACTTCAAGTATCTGCGCCTGCTTTCGAGACAGTTCCCCACCGAACAATCCGCGTTTACCGAGATCATCAATCTCTCGGCCATCCTCAACCTGCCCAAAGGCACCGAGCATTTTATGAGCGACGTGCATGGCGAGTACGAAGCCTTTATGCACATCCTCAACAACTGCTCGGGCGTCGTGCGCGAGCATGTCGACGAGATTTTTGGCGACACGCTCACCTTTGACGAAAAGGGCGAGCTGTGCACGCTCATCTACTACCCGCACGAGAAGATCGAGCTGGTCCGCAGCCAGCGCGAGGACTCGCCCACCTGGTACAAGACGATGCTTGACCAGCTCATCATGGTCGCTCGTTCGCTTTCAAGCCGCTACACGCGCTCCAAGGTGCGTAAGGCCATACCGCGCGATTACGCCTATATCATCGACGAGTTGTTGCACACGCACCCGGACGAGAACAACTATCGCGTGCGCTATCACGAGCGCATCGTGGAGTCCATCCTGGAGACCGCCAGCGCCGACGACTTTATCGAGTCACTCGCCTCGCTCATCAAGCGCTTGGCCGTCGACCACCTGCACCTGGTGGGCGTTATCTTCGACCGCGGCGGCGGCGCTGCCAAGATTATGGACCGCCTGCTCACCTACCATTCGCTCGACATCCAGTGGGGCAACCACGACCTGCTATGGATGGGCGCTGCGGCCGGTGAGCCCGCCTGCATCGCCACGGTACTGCGCAACAACCTGCGCTACGACAACTACGAGATCCTGGAGAACGACTACGGCATCTCGCTGCGTGAGCTTGTCGCCTTTGCCGATGCTACCTACACCGCCGGTGAGTCCATCACCCCGCTGATCAAGGCCATCAATGTGCTGCTCTTTAAGCTCGAGGGCCAGATTATCCAGCGCCACCCCGAGTTCGATATGACCGACCGTCTGTTACTCGACAAGATCGAGCACGACACCAGCACGGTCACGCTCGCCGACGGCAGCGTATGGCCGCTCACGACCAACGACTTCCCCACCGT
>CABSMV010000184.1 GCA_902478935.1 uncultured Collinsella sp.
GTGCAAAGGACCATCGACGTCATTCATACCGCAACGCCTCGCCAATTGATTCTGATCATGGTGGCCTCACCCTCCGATGCGCTCGCGCTGGTTAAGGGCGGTGTGCCGATCACCAAGATCAGCATTGGTCATATGCAGGCAGGGGAGGGCAAGCGTCCCGCAACGCCCGCAGTTGCCGTAGACGACACAGACGTCGCTGTTCTCAGAGAGCTGCAAAAGCTCGGCATAGAACTAGAAATCCGCTATCTCCCCAGTTCCGCCCCCGACCCCATCGGCAATCTGTTCAACTGATCCCTTGGGGACGGAGGAAAACGGATCATTTTGCCTTCGTAGGGGATCTGTGTGGCGCTGTCCGCCAAAACTATGCCGGTTTACTACGATGAATTGCTTATCGCCGAGCATGCCAAATTTGCAGAGAATAAAACCGCAGGTAGACGAGTTGCTAATTTTATATAAACCAGCGCGTGGTCGGACATAGTGGGTTCATCGTAGTAATTCGGCATAGTTTTGTTATGTCACCAATTCGGTGGCATCGAAAAGAAGGATTTAGGCATGAAGCAGCGCCCGTCGGCGGTGGTGCCGGCGGGCGTTGCTGTGCGAGATGTCGCGTTGTGGGCCTAGTGCCTCATAAAGTGGTATTCGATCATATTGCTGTAGGGGTGACCCGGACCCACAATGCCCTGCGGGAACAGCGGCTGGTGCGGCGTGTCGGGGTACATCTCGGCCTCGAGGGCAAAGCCGGCGCCCCAGCCATAGTTGGCATCGTCCTTGGCGTGCTCGTCGCCCAGCCAGTTGCCGGTGTAGAGTTGCACGCCCGGGGCGGTGGTGTAGTAGTCCAGCTCACGACCGGTCCACATCTCCTCGACATGTAGGGCGCGACGCAGGTTGCGGCCGTACTGATAGCCATCGATGCACAGGCAGTGATCGTAGCCACGGGCCTGCTTAATCTGCGGGTCGTCGGCCTCCATGCCGGGTGCGACGGGGCGCAGCTCGCGAAAGTCAAACGGTGTTCCCTCGACCGGAGCGATTTCGCCGGTGGGGATGTTCTGCTCGTTAATGGGCAAGTAGTGGGCAGCGTTGGCGATAAAGAAGTGCTCACAGTCCATGCCGGCGTTATGGCCGGCAAGGTTAAAGTACGTGTGGTTGGTCATGGACACGTAGGTGGCGCGGTCGCTCTCGCAACCATACTCGATGCGGAAGACGCCGGTGCGCGTAACGGTAAACACAGCCGTAAAGATTCGGTTGCCGGGCAGGCCCAGCTCGCCATCCTTAAGCGAGGTGGTCATGCGCACGGCGTTGTGAGTCTCGTCGAGCTCAACGTCCCATACGCGCTTGTGCAGACCATGCTCAAGATCGCTGTGCAGGTTGTTGACGCCTTCGTTGGCCGGCATATGCCAGTCCGTGCCGTCGATGGTGATCGTGGCGCCCGCGGTGCGGTTTGCCACGGGGCCGATGGTCGCGCCAAAGCAGGCGGGGTTGTCAAAGTAATCCTCGAGCTTATCGAAGCCCAGCACCACATCGCGCACGTTGCCGGGAATGTCGGGCACATCGATACCCAGCACGGTGGCGCCATAGTCCATAATGCGAACGCAGATCTCGGGCCCGTTGAGGGTGTAACGATGAACGGGGGTACCGCACGGCGCGGTGCCGAAAAGCTCGGAAGTGATCATTTGGTTCCTAACATCGAGGTATTTCCGACAAACTGTAGCGCGAACAGGTGAGATTATCACTACACCCCACTAAAGCAGGGGGTATTTTTCTCAAAAAAGTGATGATTGGAGCTGTGCTGGCGTTGATTTTTGACGCGCACGAGTCTGATACAATTTGTTCGTTACTGTTTGAATGATATGTGCGCAAAGAACGGCGAGGATTCATCGTGATTAAGGCGGAGCGACAGGATAAGGTTCGTCAGCTGCTCGAGGAACAGGGCACGGTCTCGGTCAAGGAGATCTCGGACGCACTGGGCGTCTCGGATATGACGATCCGCCGCGATCTTGAGGAGCTTGCGAGCCTAGGTGAGATTGAGCGCGTGCACGGTGGAGCCCGTAGCGCGCAGGGCCGTCCACATGCTATGTTGCGCCACGAGTATTCGCACAGCGAAAAGCGTACCAAGCATGCCGAGGAAAAGCTGCAGATCGCGCGCCGCGCCGTTGAGCTCATCGAGGAGGGCTCGACCATCTTTTTGGGTACGGGCACCACGGTTGAGCAGATGGCCTCGATGCTGCCGGCGTTTCGCCTGCGCATCGTGACCAATTCGCTTTCGGTGTTTAACTTGCTTGAGGCGCGCGAAGACTGCGACCTGTGCCTCGTGGGCGGCATGTACCTGTCTCTTATACACATCTGACGCTGCCGACGAACTCTAGGGT
>CABSMV010000185.1 GCA_902478935.1 uncultured Collinsella sp.
ATGCTCAGGAGTCTCGTGGGCTCGGAGATGTGTATAAGAGACAGGTGCCCACACCGTTTTTACCCTGCGACTCTGCAACAGCGACGATCACACTGGGAAAGATGCGGCGGGCGCGGCGGATCACATCGATATGGCCAAACGTGATGGGATCGAAGGTGCCCGGGACGATCACGCGGTTGATGGTGTCATTCATGGGCGTCCTCCTGAAACGTCGTGGCATCGTTGTTATCGGCATCGGTGACGGCACTATCGTCCTCACCGTCGTCATCGCCGACCCAACGAAGCAGGTCGACCGAGGTAATGCCGTAGCGCTTCTCACGTACAGTCTCAAAGCCTGCCGGATGCGCGCCCGCATCGGCGGAGGCATGCTCAAACAGAGCATAAGCGCCAGGCGCAAGCAGACCCTGCTGAGCCAGGTTCTGCAGCATTTCCTCGACCGGCTCGGCACCAAAAGCATAGGGCGGGTCGAGCAGGACCAAATCAAAGGGGCCGCCCGGTACACGACCGCGCGAGGCACTTGCCAGCATGTCGCCCGTGACCACACGCCAACGCGCACGGTCACGGCAGAGCGACTCGATATTCTTGGTAATGAGCCGCGCGGCGTTGCGATCGATCTCAAACGTCGTGAGCGAGCGGGCCCCACGAGAGAGCATCTCTAACCCTAAGGCACCGGAGCCGCCAAAGGCGTCCAGCACACGAACCTCGTCCAAATCGAAATCGAATGCCGACATGACCATAGATGCGCACGCCTCGCGCACGCGATCAGTCGTGGGGCGGGTGACATCGCGACCACGGGGCTCCTCGATCTTACGACCGCGCCATTCGCCGCCGATGATTCTCATCCTCCGCTGACCTCCTTAAAGATATGTCGATAACGCATGGCGACCGCCTCGCGCAAGGGACGCGTCGCCACAGAGTCAAGGTTGCAAGCATACCGCAAGAGCTCGACCGCGTCCAAATGGGCCCATTCGATAAGGTCCTCATCGGCATCCAGGTCCACAAAGCGCAAGGTCACGCCACCGTGCTGACGGTACCCCAGGATTTCGCCCTCGTGGCGCAGACGCAGGTCCATCTGGGCGAGCGTAAAGCCGTCCGAAGTCTTTTCGAGCGACTGGAGACGGTCTTGCGCCGCCGAGGCGCCGCCGTTGCCCTTGGAGTGCGTCATGACCAGGCACGTGCCCGACACGCTGCCGCGGCCCACGCGACCGCGTAGCTGATGCAGCGCCGCCAAGCCAAACCGCTCACCGTTCTCGATGACCATGACGGTGGCGTTGGGCACGTCGACGCCCACCTCGACCACCGTAGTCGAGACGAGCACGTCAATCTCGCCACGCTTGAAGGCGTCGATCACGCGATCCTTCTCTCCCGCTGGCATACGGCCGTGAAGGCGCTCGATGGCAAGACCCGGCAACGCCAGACGCAGGCGATCGAGCTCGGTCGCCGTATCGTGCAGCGGCACAGGCACGGTCACGCGGCCCTCGTCGTCGCGGGCGATGCCGGGCACGTCTTCAAGCTCATCGGCCGAGTCACTCGGCTCCACGAGCGGGCAAATCACGTAGGCCTGCTGACCCTTTTCATGCGCCTCGCGGATGGCGCCATAGGCGAGGTCGCGGCTCGACTCGGTGAGCACGCGTGTCGTCACGCCAGCGCCAGGGACGGGCCGATGGCGGATGATACTCGTGTCCAGATCGCCGTAGACCGAAAGCGCCAGCGTACGCGGGATCGGTGTCGCCGTCATAACGAGCAGGTCCGCACCGGGGCCCTTCGCGCGTAGGGCGTTGCGTTGGCCAACGCCAAACCGGTGCTGCTCGTCGATGACGACAAGCGACAGATGATTGAACGCAACGTTATCCGAAAGCACCGCGTGGGTTCCAAAGAGGACGTCGAGCTCGCCCGATTCAAGCTGGGCATGGATCTGCTCGCGCTCTGAGGCCGGCGTGGCACCCGTCAGAAGCGCCCAGGACATGCCCGCCTGCGAGAGCAGAGGGCCGGTCTTATCGGCATATTGGCGCGCCAACACGCCCGTGGGCGCCATAACGCAGGCCTGCGTACCGCTATCGGCAGCCACAGCCAGAGCGCAGGCGGCAACGGCGGTCTTACCGGTACCGACATCGCCCAGCAGCAGGCGGTTCATCACGCGCCCACCATCGCACATATCGCGCAGGATATCTTGGAACGCGGTCTCCTGCTCGTCGCTCAGCGAAAACGGCAGGGCTTGCTTAAGCGCGGCCAGGTGCTCGCCCGCGGTGTGGGCATAGGGAACCACATCGACCAGGCCGCCGACGTTGCGCAGGCGCAGCGCCAGCTGCAGGTAGAGGCACTCCTCGTAGGCAAGCCGTGCGCGCGCGATATCGCGCTCTGCCA
>CABSMV010000186.1 GCA_902478935.1 uncultured Collinsella sp.
ACGCGCATAAAGAAAGCCTCCCATTTCTCATGTCCAAGAAATGGGAGGCAGTTCAGTGCGAGCTGCAGGGTCTTTTATCAAGTGACGGATCGCTTGTGGAGCCGCACTCCATTTTGCTCGTTAGCCTTCCTTGCGGACTTTTTGCAGGTAGCGGTAGACGCTGGGCTCAGAGATGCCCAGCGCGGCGGCGGCGCAGGCCACGGCGCCCTTGAGCATGAACACCCCGTTACCGTTGAGGTGGCGAATGACGTCCACGCGGTCGCTCTGACCAAGCGACGCTACATCCAGCCCGCGCGCGCTCAGCAACTCGGCAATGCTGCGGTCGATGAGCTCCTGTGTAGACTCCGAAAGGCTTTCGACCTCGATAGGGGCGGGCTCCGTGCGCGTCGGCGCCGCGTCGAAGCACGCCATGAGCTGCTGCGCCATGGCGTTGATGGAGCGCACGGTCGAGAGGTCGGTGTTGACGCAGAGCATACCGACGATCTCATCATTCTCGCGGATAAAGTACGTCGCTGACTCCAACGTCTTGCCGCCGGCACCGCGCCCCTCGTAGCCCGTAATAAACGGCAGGTCGCGATACTTGGCGTCGTGCATGATCTTGAGTGCCAGATCGGTGGCGGGACCGCCGACCTTGCGGCCGCTCACGATGCCGTTGCGAATATCGACGATGGCGTGGTCGGGATCCGAGAAATCGTGCAGCACGATTTCACTGTTTTTGCCGAGTATCTGCTCCAGAAAATCGACCATCGGCAAAAAGCGGCGTACGGTCTCGTTCACGGGCAACTCCTTTGAGTGAAATCGGAAATGTTCATAACAATTTTTTCTCATGGTAACACGCTGCCCATCATCTCGTATATCCGCAGGTACATTACGTAATGCAGACGAACGGTAGGAATTTAGCGGTAAACGGTTGACCAAAAGAAAAGTTAGATGTTATTTTGACCAGACACTTTCCTGACCTGCGGAAATGCGTAATTTCAGCTGAAGAATAGTCTGATAACAAAAAATTATTATTGAGAATGAGAATCATCTTTAATACGATATGCAATGAAGGCACAACCTCAACCCCGCACTGCGTCACAATAGAGCGTCAGATGCGAAAACAACTACTTCGAGGATTGGTGGTCAAATGACCCAGGAGACGGTTACGAACGGCACTGAAGCCCTGTTCACTCGCGAAGGCATGCCTCCCGTTAAGGAAATGATCCCGTGTGCCCTTCAGCACGTACTGGCATCGTTTGCCGGCATCATTACCCCGGCGGTCATCATGGCCGGCGTCTACGGCTTTAATAGCCAGCAGAGTACCGACATCATCCAGGTCGCGCTCATTCTTTCGGCGATCGACACGGCCCTTCAGGCCTTCGCTCCCTTCCGTCGCATCGGCGGCGGCCTGCCCATCGTCATGGGCGTTTCGTTCGCGTTCCTGCCGGCCCTGCAGGCCATGGGTGCCTCGGGCTTTAGCTTTGGTGCGCTGCTGGGTGGCGAGATCGTCGGCGGCGCCGTCGCGGTCCTCTTTGGTCTGGCCTACAGCAAGATCAAGTGGCTGTTCCCGCCCGTCGTGACCGGTACGGTCATCTTCTCCATCGGCGTTTCGCTGTATCCCACGGCCGTCAAGTATATGGCCGGCGGTATGGGTACGCCGCTGTGGGGCACCCCGCAGGCCTGGTGCGTTGCTCTTATCACCTTCGCCGTGGTCTTTGCGCTCGCCAACTTTGGCAAGGGCACGCTCAAGCTGGGATCCGTGTTCTTTGGCATGATCGTTGGCATGATCGTCTCCATCCCCTTTGGCATGATCGACTTCTCCAGCGTCGCCACCGCTCAGGTCTTCGCTCTTCCCAAGCTCATGCCCTACGCGCTCGAGTTTGATCCCGAGGTCTGCATTACCCTCGCCGTCGTGTTCCCCATGGTTGCCATCCAGGTTATCGGTGACGTCTCCGCCGCCTGCCTGGGCTCCATCGACCGTATGCCCACCGAGCGCGAGCTCTCCGGCGCTATCGTGTCCCAGGGCCTCACCTCTATGGTCGGCGGTCTGCTGGGCGGTCTTCCCACCAGCGCCCTTGGCCAGAACGTGGGCATCATCTGCTCCAACAAGGTCGTCAACAAGTGGGTCTTTGTGATCATTGCGGCCGTCTTTGCCATCGCCGGTCTGTTCCCGCAGCTCTCTGCCGTCCTTTCCGCTATCCCGCAGCCCGTCATCGGCGGCGCGACCGTCGGCGTCTTTGGCACCATCACCATGAACGGCGTGCGCATGTTCACCCGCGAGGGCCTCACGCAGCGCACTACCAC
>CABSMV010000187.1 GCA_902478935.1 uncultured Collinsella sp.
GCTATTATGGGCGTCCAAGATTTGGGGCGCAGTTCACATCGATGCACGGGCCATTTTTTGTCTGCGAGCGGCAGGTGGCGTCAGCGTCTTATGCCTTGAGGTTTTCCTCGATCCAGGCGACGGCACCCTTGGGATCCTTAGTGAGGTCGATGTACTGTTTGCCCTTGGGCGACAGCAGCGTGATGCCCAGGCGGTCGGTGTCGGCCTTCATCTCGTTGTAATAGGTGCGAACCTGCGGAGCCAGGACGATGACGTTGTACTGGTCCATGATGGCGTAGTGGCTGCCGTAGGCACCGGCGTTGGCGGTAATGTCGATGCCCAGCTCGTCGGCGCCTTCCTTAAGCGCGTTGGCGAGCAGTGCAGAGGTGCCGGCGCCAGCGCACAGAACCAGAACCCTCAGATCCTTGCCCTTAAGGGCGGACGGAGCTGCGGAGGCCTCGGTGGCAGAAGCGGTCTCGACAACAGGAGCCTCAACGGCGGGGGCGGCAGCGGTCTTGACGGCCTTGGTCTCCTCGGCCTCTTCTTCGGCCAGGGTCTCGGCCTCCTGCTTGCACAGGACGTTGTCGTAGGCCTTGCAGAACGGGTAGTAGATCAAGAAGTCAACGACCAGCAGGACGACAACCAGGACCAGAGAGATCGGCTGGAAGTTGGTGTCGATGAAGGTGCCGATCGGTCCGGGGAGTGCCCACGGCATGGCATAGATAAAGCCGTTCATGCCCAAAAAGTCGATGAAGAACTTACCAATGAGGACGTTGGCCACGGGGGCAAACAGGAACGGGATCAGGAAGTACGGGTTGAGGATGATGGGCGCGGCGAACAGCAGCGGCTCGTTGACGGCGAACATCACGGGTACGACAGAGGCTTTGCCGACGGCCTTGAGCTGCTTGGAGCGCATAAAGAGCAGGAAGATGATCGGGACAATGAACGTGGCGCCGGTGCCGCCGAGTTCGCCGATGTAGTTACCGAAGTTCTCGGTCAGGGCGAGGGCGGGGTGACCGCCGGCCTGCAGCGTGGCGAGGTTGGTGGTGATGTTGCCAAACAGCGCGGCGTTGAGGGCAGGCTTAACGACCGAGGGGCCGTGGATGCCCATGAACCAGAACAGCGGGATCATGAACCAGATGAGGGCGAGGCCGGCGTAGGAATCGGCAGCGGCGAACAGCGGGCTCACCAGCGTGGAGATGACGTTGGCAAACGGGACGGCCAAGCAGGTGCGGCAGATAACGTCGATGACGGCGACAAACAGGATGGAGAAGCTGAAGGCGAAGATGTCGCGGAAGTTCTGGGCGATGGCGCCGGGGACTTCTTTGGGCAGCTTGATGGTGATGTCTCGCTTAATGCAGAAGGCATAGATGTTGACCGTGGCAAATGCGGCGACAAAGGAGCTCAGCAGGCCCTTGGTGCCCATGTTGTCGGTAAAGAACACCGAGACATCGGCGCCGTCGATCTTGGCACTCGTCTGGGTAACGGCCAAGATGAGCATAGCGCACATGGCGGCGACCATGGTGCTCGTGGCGTTGATGGCCTTGCCGGCAGGCATGCGGCGGTTCTTGGAGCCGGTCAGCGCGCTTGCGGTGGTGCCGGCGACCATGATGCCCACGACGCCCATCGTGAAGTTGTAAACCTTGTTGCAGAAGTTCACGGCGTCGACGTTCCACCAGTCGGGCAGCGTAAAGCCGCCGACCGTGGCGACAACGCCCGGCAGGGTCGAAATAAGCAGGAAGACAGAAGAAGACAGGATGATGGGCATTGCTGCCAAAAAGCCGTCTTTAATGGCCTGAAGGTAGATGTTCTTAGAGACCTTGTCGAAGTACGGCTGACCTTTCTCCAAGAACTTAACGATCGATTCCATAGTTCACGCTCCTCTTTGCATGAAATCTTAATGGCATGGACGTTGAAAACCTATATGGTCTCCCGCTTGCTAAAAGCCCGGGTGCAGGCGGGGTCGGTCCCAGGGGGAGAGAGGGGAGCGGCTGGGTTTGTATCGCATAGGGCCGCTCCCTTCTCGGGGGAAAGCGAGGCGATGCGCTACTGCGCGTCCGCCATAGTGTCGGCGAGCTCCTTGTACCAGAGTGCCGACTGCTTGATGTAGCGTTTTTGCGTGTCGAAGTCGATGTAGAACAGGCCGTAGCGCTTGTTATAGCCATTGGCCCACGAGAACTGGTCCTGCAGGCTCCAGATAAAGTAGCCCTGGACGTCGACGCCCTCGGCGCGCGCCTGGAGCACCTTCTCCATGTGCCTGTCTCTTATACACATCTCCGAGCCCACGAGACTCCTGAGCATCT
>CABSMV010000188.1 GCA_902478935.1 uncultured Collinsella sp.
TCAGATGTGTATAAGAGACAGGATCAAGGGCGTCGTCGAGATCGCTCCTGTCACGGCAGCGCTCACCATCATCGCCCTGCTCGCGCTCGCCGCCTTCCCGCCGTTCGCCCTGTTCATCTCCGAGTTCCTCACCTTCGTGGCCGGCATCCAGTCCGGTCCCATCTGGGTGGTCGTGCTCGTGGCCATCGGCCTCACCGGCGTGTACTTTGCCCTTACCGGCATTGCGCTCAAGTCCATCTTCGGCAAGGCGCCCGAGGGCATGAAGCGCCACGAGGTGCCCGCCCTCATGATCATCCCCGAGATCGCCCTCGCGATCGTGGTCATGTGGTTCGGTATCGCCACCCCGGTCGCCATTACGAGCGGCGTCGAGGATGCAACGTCCGTCGTTTTGAACCAGAGCGTCGAAGAGCTCCACGAGGCCCCTCTCTACCGCATGGTGTTCAGCTCCCAGACCAAGACAAGCGAGGTGAATTAGCACCATGGCAGAACCTGAAAAGAAGGACTACGCTCGTCGCTGCGAAAGCCACGTCGAGGCCCTGCGCGCCGCAGTGCCGGGCGCTATCGAGAAGGTCGAATGGCAGTGCGAGGACCAGCTGACGATCACCGTCAAGCTGGACCGTCTGCCCGAGGCCGTCCACTACCTGTACTACGAGCGCTACGGCTGGATTCCCGTGATCATCGGCAACGATGAGCGCAGCCTGTGCGGCCGCTACGCCGTGTACTACGTCATCTCCATGGAGGGGGAGGATCCCGGCTGGGTGACCGTGCGCACCGAGGTCGATCCCGCCAAGATGACGTTCCCGTCCGTGACGCCGTTCGTCCCCGCCTGCGTGTGGGGCGAGCGCGAGCTGCGCGACATGTTCGGCCTGATCCCCGAGGGTCTGCCCGATCGTCGCCGCCTGGTGCTGCCCGATGACTGGCCCAGCGGCCTGTACCCGCTGCGCAAGGACTCCATGGACTACCGTTTCCGTCCCGCTCCCGCGAGTGACATGGAAAACTACGAGTTCTTGGCCGATACCAAGGGCAAGGAGACGACGCTCGTCCCCATGGGCCCGTTGCACATTACCTCCGACGAGCCCGGCCACTTCCGCCTGTTCGTTGAGGGCGAGACGATCGTCGACGCCGACTACCGTCTGTTCTACGTGCACCGCGGTATGGAGAAGGTCGCCGAGACGCGCCTGAACTATGACGCCGTGACGTTCCTCGCCGACCGCATCTGCGGCATCTGCGGCTGCGCCCACTCGGTGGCCTATGCCGAGGCCGTCGAGCGCGCTCAGGGCATCCATGTCCCGCCGCGCGCCCAGTACATCCGCGCCATCATGCTCGAGGTCGAGCGTCTGCACTCGCATCTGCTCAACATTGGCCTGGCGTCGCACTACACGGGCTTCGACTCCGGCTTCCAGCAGTTCTTCCGCGTCCGCGAGAAGTCCATGGATCTGGCCGAGAAGCTCTCCGGTCACCGCAAGACCTACGGCCTCAACGTGATCGGCGGCGTGCGTCGCGACATTTTGGCCGAGCAGAAGCTCTCCACGCTCACGACCATCCACCAGCTGCGCTCCGAGGTTCAGGAACTCGTCGACGTCTTGCTCTCCACGCCCAACTTTATTGAGCGTACGAGCGGTATCGGCATTCTGGACCGCAAGATCGCTCGCGACTTCTCGCCGGTCGGCCCGCTCATGCGTGGCTCGGGCTATGCCCGCGACGTGCGCTTTGACCATCCCTTCGACGGCTACGCCGATCCGGATGTCCAGAAGATGCACGCCGCTACGGCCGACACCTGCGATGCCTTCGGCCGTACCGCCGTTCGCATCCAGGAGGTCTACGATTCGATCGACATGATCGAGACCATGCTCGAGAACTGCCCGTCGGGCCCCATCCTCACCACGGATTGGGAGTACACCCCGCACAAGTACGCCATCGGCGCCACCGAGGCGCCGCGCGGCGAGGACGTGCACTGGGCCATGCTCGGCAACAACCAGAAGTGCTACCGCTGGCGCGCCAAGGCCGCCACGTACAGCAACTGGCCGGTCCTGCGCTACATGTTCCGCGGCAACACCGTGGGTGACGCTGCGTTGATCGTCGGCTCGCTCGACCCGTGCTACTCCTGCACCGACCGCGTGACGGTGACCGATGTCGCCGCCAAGCGCGACCACGTGCTCGACAAGGAGCAGTTCGAGAACGTCTGGCGCTGTCTCTTATACACATCTGACGCTGCCGACG
>CABSMV010000189.1 GCA_902478935.1 uncultured Collinsella sp.
AAGAGACAGGCATGGCGCCCACCGAGACCCCCGCGAACTTCGCGGCGGCGGTGGGCCCCATGCCGTCCTCCGTCGCCAGGAGGAAGAGCTCGACCTTCTCCCTGCTGTACATGCGAACCTCCAGTCCGGACCGCCCCGCGGTCCAACTTTCTGTCCGCACCCCCGTTTAGCGGCCTGAAGCCATAAAACAGTCCGTATTTCACCGCAACTGCGGAGGAGGGCGGGGTGGATGGCGGGGTAGCTAAAAGAGCCCCGTCCCCAATTAGCTACTTAGACTCGGTCGATGTCCATGCTGGCGATTAGGTTGATGTTGGTGTCTAGGAGGTTCTCTAGGACTACGTCGCCCATGCGGATGGGGGCGTTGACGACTAGGCCGCGGATGAGGTCCATGGTCTGGGCGTGGAGCGTCAGCGGGATGGCTTCGGCCGTGCGCACGGGGAGCAGGGCTTCGTCGCCTCCGGAGACGGCCACGGTGGTGGTGAGCACGCGCATGGGGCAGGTGAGTTCCTGATGTGCGAACTTATCGCCGCGCGGGCAGTTGTTGCCGGTTACGGAGCGCACTTCCACCACGGCGCCATTGGCGTCGCGCTCCACCTCTACGGTCAGGAGGCACTCGGATGGGCAGGTGGTGCAGTTGAACTGCAGCGTATCGATTGCGTTATTGCTCATAGTTTATGCCTCCTCGACGGGATCGACGGATAGGACAATCTCGCTGGCACCTAGGTCGAGCGCTTGTTGGATGACCTTTGCCGGCAGTGGGAAGCTTTCCATAATGCTCGGCTTAAACGCGCGGACCTTGCCCGCAAATAGTTTCTCGTCGCCTGCCAGAATGCGCACGCGGGCGGCGTCGACCGGTCGGCGGACGCGGAAGTTGAGTTTGGTGAGTGCCACAGCCGTAATGCGTCCCGGCAGCGCGTATCCCGCAATGCCGGCAGGGGAGACAGTGAGCTCGCAGTCCGGAACGGCGCCCGCGCCGGTCCCCAGCGCGTACGCCGCTGCAGCTGCGCCAGCCCTCTCGGACTCGGTCGTCACGTTGTCGGCCAGGTCGTGCACGTGCAGCACGTTGCCACAGGCAAAGATGCCCGGCACACCCGTTTGCAGGCTCTGGTCCACCACGGCTCCGCGCGTGCGTGGATCAAGCTCAACGCCCGCGCCCACCGAAAGCTCGTTTTCGGGAATCAGACCCACCGAAAGCAGCAGTGTGTCACACTGAACAATGCGCTCGGTCCCCGGAACGGGCGCCAGGTGCTCGTCGACTTGACTCACCTCGACGGCCTCCACGCGGTCGCGTCCGATCACGCGCGTGACCGTGGTAGACAGATGCAGCGGAATGTCAAAGTCGTCCAGACAGTTCTTAACGTTGCGGCGCAGACCGTTGGCGTACGGCATGAGCTCGTACACGCCCTCGACCGAAATCCGCTCGAGCGTGCAGCGACGTGCCATGATCAGCCCGATATCGCCCGAACCCAAAATGACGACGCGCGAGCCGGGTTTGAGGTTCTCGATATTGATGTATCGCTGCGCCAGGCCGGCCGTAAATACGCCGGCGGGACGGCTACCGGGAATCTTGATCTCGCTGCGGGTGCGCTCACGGCAGCCCATGGCAAGGACGAGCGCGCGCCCGGTGAGCTGCAGCATGCCGGCAGGGCTCATGAGCGTGACGGCATGGACCGCGGTGTCTTCTGTAGGCTCGCCTGAATCAATCCCGATCACCATGCTGTCCAAGAACAGCGCAATGTCGGTTGCGTGCACCTGGTCGATAAGGCGCTGCGCGTACTCGGGACCGGTGAGTTCCTGTTTAAAGTGCGACAGGCCAAAGCCGGGGTGGATGCACTGGCGGAGGATTCCGCCCAGGTGCTGCTCGCGCTCCACGATGGCCACGTGGGCGCCGGCATTATGTGCGGCAAGCGCAGCCGCCATGCCAGCGGGTCCGCCGCCGATGACGACCACGTCGAAGGCCTGCGTCGACACCGACGCTACAGCTCCGGCCTCCGCGCGTCCGTCGCGCATATCAAACGTCGCCATCCTAGCGCACCCCCTTCAGCGGTCCCTCAACCAGCCAAGAACCGGCATCCTCCAACAGCACCTCGCTGGGGTCGCAGCCCAGCTCGCGGGCAAGAATCGCTACCACGCGGCTCTGGCACTGTCTCTTATACACATCTGACGCTGCCGACGAACTCTAGGGTGTA
>CABSMV010000190.1 GCA_902478935.1 uncultured Collinsella sp.
CTCAGGAGTCTCGTGGGCTCGGAGATGTGTATAAGAGACAGAGCATGCTGAGCACCGGAATATCGCGATGGGCAACATCGGCGCCGTCCATGTAGATACGCAGCGTGGCCTCGAGCGCCGTCAGCGCGAGCTTGCCCGGGCGCAGGGCGCGCATAAGCGGATGTGACCCACAGGCCTGGACCAGATTGCGACGGCCCATGATAATGCCCGCTTGTGCGGCACCGAGCAGTTTATCGCCCGAGCACGACACCAAATCGAGCCCCGCCGCAACCGAAGCCGGCGTAGGCTCTTCGCCGCCGCGCACCAAGATGTCGTCGGGCAACAGCGCGCCCGACCCCTGGTCCTCGTAGAACAGCAGGCCATGCTTGTGGGCCAGAGCGGCAAGCTCCCGAGAGCCCACCTCCTCGTGAAAGCCCTCGATGCGATAGTTGGAAGGATGGACCTTGAGGATCATCGCCGTATCGGGCGTGATGGCGCGCTCATAGTCGTCCAAATGCGTGCGGTTGGTGGCGCCGACCTCGACGAGTTTGGTGCCCGAAGCCGCCATGACATCGGGGATGCGGAAGCTGCCGCCGATCTCGACAAGCTCGCCGCGGCTGACGATAGCCTCCTTGCCTGCGGCATGGGTCGCCAGCACCAGCAGTACCGCGGCGGCGTTGTTGTTGACCACGAGCGCGTCCTCGGCACCGGTGAGCGAGCGGATCAGCTGCGCGGCGTGCTCCTTGCGCGACCCGCGCGAACAAGTGTCCACACTGTACTCGAGCGTGCTGTACCCGCGCGCAACCTCGGCCACGGCCTTGGCGACCGACTCCGCGAGCGGGGCGCGGCCCAAGTTGGTATGGATGACCACACCCGTGGCATTAACTGCTGGGCGCAGGCTCGGCAGCGCAGAGCGATGCGCACGCCACTCGATGGCCGAAGCCAGGTCGCGCTTAGAGCGCGGGGCGGCGCCGGCGCGAATGGCGGCGCGCTCCTCGTCGAGCTCGGCCGTGACGGCGGCATGCACCACCGCGTCGCAGGTCTCCCCCGCCGCCTTCACCACCGGCCACTCGGCAAGCAGCTCGTTGACGGAAGGAATAGCGCGAAGGCGGGCGCGTACCTCATCGGACATGTTCTGGCTATCGCTCATGTGCGGCCTTTCAAAACCAAAGGTGAATCAATCGTTCGAACGTCAAACTATCAGCCAATTCGATCGGCTGAGTCAATCAATCGCTATTATCCTCGCGCGCCGCGATCTTTTCCACGCGAACGGCGTTTTCCTGAGTGAGCGCGGCGCCCGTCAACGGGTCCCAACGCAACGGTGTATGGTCGAGCGGGCCGACGCCCAAGGCTTGAGCGCCGCCGGCATCGGCGCCAAACGAACGTCCGCCGGGGGCGGCCGACGTAAAGATACACGCCGGATGCAGATACGGCGTCGTCTCCACGCGCACGTGGTCGCGGCCCATATCGCTCACGAGCTCGACGATCTCGCCGTCGGCGATGCCCATGTGCGCAGCAGCATCGGCATTCATCTGCACGGCATCCAGGTCCGATCCAGCCTCGGCGGCACCTTGAGCCGCAAGCCTGCGCGAGGTGTGCGACTCAAAGGGACGGTTGCCACTAATGAGGCGAAACATCCCCGGGCCGGGCTCCACCATGGGCGCAATCCAGTTGGGCACACGACCCATGCCGACTCGTTCCCATACGTCGCTTGCCAGCGCAATTTTGCCGCCGGCAAGCGGAATCACCGGCTCACCCGTGCGCGACGGCAGCGCCACGCCCGTATCGGCCCAGCCGCGCTCCTTGAGCTCGTCCAGATCGATCCCAAAAGGCGCCACCTGGGCAGCCGTCAGATCGTCAGACGTAAACTGGAAATACTCGCCCACGCCACACGCCTGCGCCAGACCGGCAAAAATCTCCCGACCGGGACGTGTGCCGTCATGCTGCACGGGCAGCACGGCGTTGCGGTAGAACACGCGCGAATCGTTGACGCCCACGACTGTGCCCACACCGCGGTCGGCCTCCAGATACGTCACGTCGGGCAGCACGAAGTCAGAAGCACGCGCCGTCTCGGACCAACGAATATCAATCGTCACAAGCAAGTCGAGCTGTTCCAGAACTGTCTCTTATACACATCTCCGAGCCCACGAGACTCCTGAGCA
>CABSMV010000191.1 GCA_902478935.1 uncultured Collinsella sp.
AGAGACAGGATTGGCGAGTGCACAAACCAGGGCGCGCACCGTCTGCACCTCGGCAGCCTGCGCAAAGACCGAGCCGCCCGCGATGACGCAGTCGAGCCCCTGGTCGCGGAAGGCCTGTGCGTAGACGTCGGCGTTGGTCATGCGGCCCAGCAGCAGCACCATGCCGCCCTGAGGCTGGCCGGCATCGGCAAGCGCGCGGAATCGCTCAGCGATCGCACGGGCCTTGGCCTGTGTGCGCTCCTGCGTACTGCCGCCGGCAACAAAGAGGGCCTGGCGACGCGAGGCATCTGCCACCAGCGTGTCCTTGCGGCCGTCGCTCGCCTCAAGGTCCAAAAAGCCCTGCATCAGGCCGCCGTCATCGCCGTCGAAGACGCGTGCCACGTAACGCAGTACCTCGTCATGGCTGCGGAAGTTGCGCACGAGCTTGACGAGCTCGCCGGCGGGGGTGTCGGTCACGGCAGTCGCCTCGGGCGCGGCAGACGAGCCCACCTTGCGCTCCTGGCGACGGAATACCTCGACCTCGGCGCCGCGGAAGCGATAGATCGACTGCTGTGCATCGCCCACGGTACACAGCGCGCGCTCCCCCGCACCCGTCAGGTAGCGGATTAGATCGACCTGCATCTGGTCGGTATCCTGGAACTCGTCAATCATGACCATCTTAAAGCGGCCCTCGTATGCCGCTCGGATGGCCGGGTAATCGCGCAGGGCCTCGTAGGCCATGCGCAGCAGGTCGTTATTATCGAGGGCGGACTGGGCAGCTTTCAGCGCGCGATACTCAGCCTCTACAGAGCGGGCCAAGCCCACCAGTGCATCGAGCGCGGGACCACCGCAGGCCAGCACGATATTGATAAATGCATCGGCGGCCTCGGCCTTGAGCAGCTCGACCTGCTCCTTAGGGAATGCCTTGCTCGCGCGCGGCATGGTGCACGACATCATGAGTCGCGCCGCATCGGCCATGGTCTTGCCGCTGGCCTCGAATGCATCGATGGCATCGAGCGCCACCTGTGCCTTCTCGGTCGCGGCCTTGCTCGCACCCAGTGCTGCGCGATAGGCATCGGCAAACGCCGAGGTGTCGGCCTGGCCGCGCGCCACGCTCACGTCGTCCATGCCGCCCGGCAGCTGGCTCGAGAGCTCCAGCAGCTCGCGCACCAGGCCCTTGATGGTAGTGCCGGCGCCAAAGGGACCGCCCTCGCCCGCCATGGGATACCAGGCATAGAGGGCCTTGAGCGATGCGGCGAGCTCGGGGGCGGCATCGGGTGCCGTCGCGCGGGCCAGCACATGCTCAACAGCCTGGTCCATGAGCTCGTCGGTATCGGTGAGCACCGTGAACTCGGGGTCGATGCCCAGCTCCAACGCGTGTGCGCGCAGGATACGCGAGCACATGCCGTGAATGGTCGAGATCCACGCATCGTCGACGGTCAGGGCCTCCTCGTCCATGCCCTCGTCGATAAGCGCACGGCGCACGCGGTCACGGATCTCGGCCGCGGCATCTTTGGTAAAGGTAATGGCGAGCACCTGGTCCAGATGCTCAACGAACGGACCGGATTCGGGAGAGAGCGCGTAGACGATGCGGCGCGTGAGGGTAAAGGTCTTGCCCGAACCGGCGCCCGCCGAGACAAACAGCGGACGGTCGAGCGTCTTGACGATCTGCAGCTGTTGCGGCATCAAGGTCGAAAGATCCATGGTCTACACGTCCCTCCTTACAAACGTTCCTTGGTGGTTATACGAGCAGCGCGCATGCGCGGCCTGAGCCGACGTCGGGTCGACGGCGGCAACGTTGCCTGCCTCGAGCTCGCGCAGGCGCTCGGCGATGCCGGCCTCAACGCGATCGAGCAGGGCGTCGAAGTCCATGCTGCCACCCTCGCCGGGGAAACCTTTCTTAAGGCCCGGGATGCGACCGTCGCCGCGCTCTTCCTCGAGCAGCTCGGCGCTCGCGGCACCGCGCAACGCCGGCTTGCCGCCCTTGGTCGAAAAATAGAGCGCAGCACGGGTATCTAGGCCCAGCGCCCGACGCATGGCCTGCGCGTAGATGAGCGTTTGGGTATGCGGTGGCAGCCAGCGCGGATCGTCGATGGGGGCCTCGCCCGTCTCCTCGTCGCGCACCGTGGGGTCGGCGAGCTTAAACTCCTCGACA
>CABSMV010000192.1 GCA_902478935.1 uncultured Collinsella sp.
CGAGATGCTCAGGAGTCTCGTGGGCTCGGAGATGTGTATAAGAGACAGGCGCCGGCGATGGCCTGCTCTACCATGCGCGTCGCGGCGGCTGTATCGGTCGGCGGGGTCAGGCGCATATCGACCCAGACCTTGGCATGGTCGGGCACGACATAGGGGCGATATCCGCCCTCGATTTGGCCAAACGTGATGGTCGAAGACCCCAGTTCATCGTGCGCGGGCAGCGCCACAAACGCGCGACGGAGCGAACACACGACCTCGGCCATGGCGGCGACGGCATCCGCGCCCTTCCACGGCTGGCTCGCATGCGCCGTTACGCCAGCCATTTCAATCTCGAACCACGTGCGCCCCTTGTGCGCCACCTGGATCTGTCCGTCGGTGGGTTCGGTGTCCAGCACCCATTCACGCGAGCCGACCCAGCCGGCATCGATCGCGGCCTCTGAGCCGCGCATAAAGTCCTCCTCGTCGACCGAGCAGATGAGCGAAAAGCCGCGGCGGGGCAGCGCGCTATCCGCCGCCACGCGCTCGAGCGTATGGACCAGTGCGGCAATGGCGCAGGCCAGACCGCCCTTCATGTCGCAGGCGCCACGGCCGTAGAGTTTATCGTCACGCACGATTGCTCCGAGCGGCGCAGTGTCCGCATCCCAGCCATCACCCAAGGTAACGGTATCCATATGGCAGATATAGACGAGTCGCGGCTCGTCGCTCAAACCGGGCACGGTGACCATGAGATTGTGGCGTCCGGTCAGCACCTCGAGTTCCTCAACCTGCACGGCATGGAGCACCGGATGGCTCAACCGCTCCAGTTGAGCCTCAACCAACGCTTTGATATAGCGTTCAATCTCGCCCTCATACGCACCTGGGTCGGAACTGTCGATCCGCACGAGCCCTTGCGTAAGCCGCCAAGCAAAATCTGTATCAACCATAGGAACCTCACAGATAGTTAGGTAAACATACAGATTGTATGCCAAGAAGCGGCCCGGTGCATTTAATGGAGCGCTCACAAAAATGGGGGCGCCTCTCGTGCGAAAGGCGCCCCCGTGGGCATTCAATGTCAGTGACGGGCAGGCCACATGGGGAACTGCCCGTCAGATCAGCCGGCGCTACTTGATCACGCGCACGCGATACATCGACGGAATCTGCTTGAGCGCCTCGATGGTGCTGCTATCCAGGTGCTCGTCGGTGTCGAACATGGTGTAGGCGTTCTCGCCGGCAGACTCGTTGGTCATACGCTGCACGTTGGCGTTGTCCTTGGCTAGGGTGGCCGTGATCTGGCCGATCATGTTGGGCACGTTGGCGTGCAGGCAGGCGATGCGGCTCGCGGCGCGCGCCTTGCCCATGCTGCAAGCGGGGTAGTTGACGCTGTGCGCGATGTTGCCGTTCTCCAGGTAATCCTTGAGCTCGCTGATGGCCATATCGGCGCAGTTGGCCTCGGCCTCGCCAGTGCCGGCGCCCGAGTGCGTGGTGATAAACGTGTTGGGCATCTTGACGGTCTTGGGCGTGGCAAAGTCGCAGCTAAACCAGCTCAGCTTGCCCTCGCGCAGGGCGGCGTCAACGGCGTCCTCGTCAATGATGGTCTCGCGTGCGTAGTTGATGAGCACGGCGTCCGGGGCCAGCAGGTTGATCTGCTCGGTGCTGATCATGCCGATGGTGTCGGCCTTGCTGGGCACGTGCGCGGTGAGATAGTCGCAGCCGCGGCAGAGGTCCTCGAGCGTGCCCACGCGCTGCACCTCGCGGCTCAGCACCCACGCGTGCTCGACGGAAATGAACGGATCGTAGCCGTAGACGTTCATGCCCAAATCGACGCAGGTGTTGGCGACCTTGGAGCCCACGTTGCCCAGACCGATGACGCCGATGCGCTTACCCTTGAGCTCGCGGCCCACAAAGGCCTTCTTGGCCTTCTCGGCATCGACCTGAATCTCGGGGTCGTCGGCGTTGTCGCGCACCCAATTCATCGACTGCACGACGCCGCGGCTCGAAAGCACCAGCATGCCCAGGACGAGCTCCTTGACGGCGTTGCTGTTGGCGCCGGGGGAGTTAAAGACGACGACGCCCTTCTTGGCGCTGTCTCTTATACACATCTCCGAGCCCACGAGACTCCTGAGCATCTC
>CABSMV010000193.1 GCA_902478935.1 uncultured Collinsella sp.
GTCAGATGTGTATAAGAGACAGCCTTCCAGGCTGTCCGCAAGCCCATCGAGGGCACGATCCTCACGGTCCTGCGCGATGTCTCGACCAAGGCCGATGAGTGCGAGAAGAAGAAGTTCTCGGCCGAGGATGCGCTCGATGCTATCGTCGTCGAGGCGTACCAGTCCGTCGCCCGCACGCCCGACTTGCTGCCCGTCCTCAAAGAGAACGGCGTAGTCGACTCCGGCGCCTTTGGCTTTGCCATCTTCCTGGAGAACTTTGTTGCCGCCGCGCTTGGTCGCAGCACCGTGGTCGAGGATTTCTCCGCTACGTTTGACTCCGCCGGCTCTGCCCGCGATGCCGCTCTTGGTCGTGTTGAGATCGAGGCTAACGACGACTGGGAGGGCTCGGAGTTCCGCTACTGCAACGAGTTCCTCTTTAAGGCAGACGCCCCGTTTGACGAGGACGAGTGCCTTAAGTTCCTAGGCTCCATGGGCGACTGCGAGCTGCTCGTGGGTGCCTACCCCGACTACAAGATTCATGTGCACTCCAACACCCCCAACCTGGTGCTCGAGCACATGCTGCAGCTCGGTCAGATCTATGAGGTCTTTATCCACAACATGGAGATGGAGGCCCACGACCGTACCGCCAAGATCCACGAGGATCAGGAAAAGGCCGCCGAGCCCGCCAAGGCGCTGGGCTTTGTCGCCGTTGCCGCCGGTTCCGGCGAGGCCGACATCCTCAAGTCCCTTGGCGTCGACGTGGTCGTCTCCGGTGGCCAGACCATGAACCCCTCGACTGCAGACCTGCTGGGCGCGGTGGACCAGGTCAACGCGACCTCGGTCATCATCCTGCCCAACAACGGCAACATCCGCATGGCTGCTGAGGCTGCCGCTTCTGCCTGCACGGACAAGAAGGTTGCCGTCGTTCCCACCAAGACCGTTCCGCAGGCGTTCTCCGCGCTGTTCGCGGTCCTGCCCGATTCCGAGCTCGAGGACGCCGTCGCCGCCATGGTCGACGCCATCAGCGAGGTCCGCGATGGCGAGGTCACCCGCGCCGTGCGCGACTCCAGCGCATCTGATGGCTCTCCGATTCACTCCGGTGACGTCATGGGTATCATCGCCGGCTCCATCGACGTGGTCGGCTCCGACGTGAAGCAGGTCACGCTCGATTGCATCAACCGCATGCAGGAGGAAGAGGAGGGCGACGCGCTGACGATTCTGGCCGGCGAGGAGCTGTCCGATGAGGCCTTCCAGGAGATCGTCGACGCTATTGAGGAGGCTCAGCCCGACCTGGAGATCGACGCCCATCGTGGCGAGCAGCCGCTCTATCCCGTGATCTTCTCGATCGAGTAGGCAACTGCCCATGTCCGAGCTGCGCTCCGTGCCGCGCGTCTCGGAGCGCTTTGCCCAGAGCAATGCGCTCGACGAGGATATCGCGCGACTCAAATATGTTTCGGGTAAACGTGAGGAGGCCCTTCGCCGTCTGGGAATTCAGACGGTGGGGGACCTCCTTCTCCATATCCCTCATCGATACCTCGACTTTACCCGCTCGTGGTCCATCGAGATGGCGCCCATCGGTACCGTGTGCACCATCATCGCCATGGTCGACCGCATCGTCCAAAAGCAGCCGCGTCCGCGCATGCAGGTGACCGAGGTATCGCTGGTGGACGAGACGGGCGTGTTGCAGGTCGCCTTTTTCCGCCAGCCCTGGATTGCCCAGCAGCTTAAACAGGGCGACCGCCTGGCCGTGATGGGCAAGGTCGAGTTTGCCTACGGTTTTAAGCAGATGGCCTCGCCGCACTTTGAAAAGCTCGATGACGGGCGTGCTGCGGGCACCATCCTGCCGGTCCATTACGTGAGCGATGGCGTGAGCCAGGCGTGGATGCGCCGCATCGTAAGCGGCGCGCTCGAGGTCGTCGGCAATCCGTTCGATCCGATTCCCGCGCCGCTGCGCGCAAAGCGGAAGCTCATGAGCAATGCCCGCGCGTTGCGTTCGATCCACTTTCCATCGAGTATGGCAGAGCGCGATATCGCGCGCGCACGGCTTGCCTACGAGGAGTGCCTCTACCCTGTCTCTTATACACATCTCCGA
>CABSMV010000194.1 GCA_902478935.1 uncultured Collinsella sp.
CGGTCCTTGATCATGCGGGCGGTGAGCTTGTGGTCCTTGCCCTCGGTGCCGGCCAACGGGGAGTCGTTGGTGCCGAAGGTCATCGAGATGGCCGGGTCGTCGACGTGGATCAGCGGCAGCGGGCGCGGGTCGTTCGGATCGACGATCGTCTCGCCAATCATGATGTCGTTGACGCCCGCGACAGCCACGATGTCGCCGGGACCGGCGGACTCGACCGGCAGACGGTCGAGACCCTGAGTACGCAGCAACTCGGAGACGCGGAAGTTCTCGATGGAGCCGTCCACGCGCGACAGGCCGTAGGTCTTGCCCTTCTCGAGCGTGCCGTTGTAGATGCGCACGAGACCGAGACGGCCGAGGAAGTCGGAGGAGTCAATGTTCGCCACATGGGCCTGCAGCGGTGCGCCCGGCTCGTATTCGGGGGCCGGGATGTTCTTGATGATCGCGTCGAACAACGGTTCCAGATTGTCGTTGTCGGGCAGCTGGCCATCGGCCGGCTGGTTCTCGGAGGCATAGCCCACCTTGGCGGCGCAGTAGATCACCGGCAGGTCGAGCAGTGAGTCGAGGTCGAGGTCCACACCCTCCTCGATCACATCCTGCGCCAAGCCAAGCAGCAGATCGGAGGCCTCGCCCACGACCTCCTCGATGCGAGCGTCGGGACGATCCACCTTGTTCACGCACAGGATGACCGGCAGCTTGGCCTCGAGCGCCTTGCGCAGCACGAAACGGGTCTGTGGCAGCGGGCCCTCCGAGGCATCGACGAGTAGCACGACGCCGTCGACCATCGAGATGCCGCGCTCCACCTCGCCGCCGAAATCGGCGTGGCCGGGCGTGTCGATGACGTTGATCGTGATGCCCTCCGGGTGACCGTATTTCTCGGCAAGCGGTCCGGTGTACTCGACGGCCGTGTTCTTTGCGAGGATGGTGATGCCCTTCTCGCGCTCCAGGTCGTTGGAGTCCATGACGCGGTCCGGCACTTCCTCGCGCTCGTTGAACACATGGGACTGCTGAAGCATGGCGTTGACCAGCGTGGTCTTGCCATGGTCGACGTGAGCTACGATTGCAACATTTCGAATATCGCCGCGAACAGCCATTCAAAGCCTCTCTTGATTATTCCTATGATGTGATTCACACTCAGGCATACGTATAGGTGTTGCGTTGACTCGCAAACCATCGCAATCGTACTCTCGCAGTGTGACAGCGTTGTATAATTATTCGTCCTATTTCGCCTGAGGAGTGGCTCGGCATATCTTTCACCAGTCTGTCTGCACGTCGACGACCGAGCTTGGCATATATGGTCGTTGAGCGGGCAATCTGTCCATAGAACGACCATAGTAGAGACAAAAAAGGTCGTTTACCCACATTGTTGTCAGGTAAACGACCAAAGTTGGCATGAACTATGGTCGTTCAGTGGACACAGTCTGCAAGGAACGACCAAGTCTGCAGATTAATCCTCCAGGGATTCACCGGTACGCTCGGGCAGGAACAGCGCGGCGACGCAGGCGAGCACGAAGGCGACAGCGAAGACGATGAAGGCGACGGACTTGTTGCCGCCGGACATCGTGAGGAACCACGGCACGAGAAGCGGCGCCACGATGGCGGCGATACGGCCCACGGCGGCGGCTGCACCGGCTGCGGTGGAACGCATGCGGGTCGGGTAGATCTCCGGCGTCACCGCGTACATCACACCCCACGCACCCAGGTTGGAGGCGGAGAGCAGCATGCCGAAGCACAGCACCTGCGCCACCGTTGCGGATTGCGAGAACAGGAACGCGGCGAGCGCGGAGACGGCGAGGAACACGCTCAGCGTCTTGCGCCGGCCCCAACGTTCCACGAGGAATGCGGCAAGGAAGTAGCCGGGCAGCTGCGCGATCGAGATGGCGAGCGTGTAGCCGAACGACTTCGTGAGCGAGCCGAACTGGTCTGCAAGCAGCGACGGCATCCAGGTGAACGCACCGTAGTACGAGAAGTTGACGAAGAACCAGGTGGCCCAGATCGCCAGCGTGATGCCGAGGTATTTACGGCCGACGAGTTCGCGCA
>CABSMV010000195.1 GCA_902478935.1 uncultured Collinsella sp.
GCAGACAAAGCGGCCCTCGCCGTGGCTGATGGCGACGGTGTAGGGGTCGTCCAGGCTGCACTGCGACAGCCACGGGGACAAGTTGGACGAGATGCGGGTGCGCACCAGACGGCTCTGGTGGCGACCGATGGTGTTGAACGTCAACGTGGGCGCATCGGGCGTGGCGTCGACGATGTCGCCGTAGGGCACCAGGCCGAGCTTGATCAGGGCCTGGAAGCCGTTGCAGATGCCCAGCATCAGGCCATCGCGGGCCTTGAGCAGGTCGCGGACTGCCTCGGTGACCTCGGGAGCGCGGAAGAACGCCGTGATGAACTTGGCGGAGCCGTCGGGCTCGTCGCCGCCCGAGAAGCCGCCGGGGATCATAACGATCTGGCTTGCACGGATGCGGCGGGCAAGCTCGTGGGTGCTCTCGGCGACGGCCTCGGGCGTGAGGTTGTTGATCATGAAGGTGTCGGCCTCGGCGCCGGCGGCGCGGAAGGCGCGGGCACTATCGTACTCGCAGTTGTTGCCGGGGAACACGGGGATGATCACGCGCGGGCGGGCGATCTTGGCGCCGCCGTACACGTGGATATCCTTGGCACGGAAGTCGATGGCCTCGACCTCGGGGGTCTCGCCGGCACTGCGGTAGGCAAAGACGCCCTCGATGCCGCTCTCCCAGGCCTCCTGGAGCTTGGAGAGCTCGATGACCTCGGAGCCGGTGTCGATGACATAGCCCTCAACGGTGGTGCCCAGAGGCTCGACGACAACGTCGTCGGCGACCTCGGGCAGCTCGGCATCCTCGGCGAGCTCGACGATAAAGCTGCCATAGAGCGGGGTGAAGAGGCTCTCCACGTCCACATCCTCGGCAAGCTCGATACCGATCTGGTTGCCGACGCACATCTTAAAGAGGCTCTCGGCGCCGCAGCCGTAGCCGGGCGTGGAGACGGCCAGGGCGTCGCCGGCGGCGGTGAGCGCTTCGACAGCGTCAAATGCGGCGAGAAGCTGCTGGGCACCGGGACGGTAGTCCTCGCCATAGGTGGCGGGGGCGATACGGACAACGCGGTGCGTCAGGCCCTTGAACTCGGGGGAGACGGCGCGGGCCGCCTTGCCCACGGCCACGGCGAAGCTGATGAGGGTCGGCGGAACGTTGAGCTCGCCGGCTTCGTCCTCAAACGAGCCGCTCATGGAATCCTTACCGCCGATGGCGCCGGCACCCAGGTCGACCTGGGCCATAAGGGCGCCCAGGACGGCTGCCATGGGCTTGCCCCAACGCTCGGCCTCGGTGCGCAGGCGCTCGAAGTACTCCTGGAAGGAGAGATAGGCGCGCTTGTGCTCAAAGCCGGCGGCCACGAGCTTGGCGATGGACTCGACCACGGACAGGTAGGCGCCCGCAAACTGGTCGGCCTCCATCAGATAGGGGTTGAAGCCCCATGCCATAGCGCTCGCCGTGGTGGTCTCGCCGTCCACGGGGAACTTGGCGACCATGGCAGAGCTCGGAGTGAGCTGCGTCTTGCCACCAAAGGGCATGAGCACGGTCGCGGCACCGATGGTGGAGTCGAAGCGCTCGGAAAGGCCCTTGTTGGAGGCGACGTTAAGATCGGTGACGAGCGAGGTCATGCGCTCGGCAAGCGTGGTGCCGGCCCAGCTGGGCTGCCACACGCTGCGGGCGCAGACGTGGGCGACCTGGTGCTTGGGCGCGCCGTTGGAGTTGAGGAACTCGCGGGACAGATCGACGATGGCGACGCCGTTCCAGGCCATGCGCATGCGCGGCTCGGCGGTAACCTCGGCGATGACGGTTGCTTCCAGGTTCTCCTCGGCGGCGTAGCCCATGAATTCCTCGACGTCACCGTCGGCGACGGCGCAGGCCATGCGCTCCTGGGACTCGGAAATGGCGAGCTCGGTGCCATCCAGGCCGTCGTACTTCTTGGTCACGGTGTCCAGGTCGACATACAGGCCGTCGGCAAGTTCACCCACGGCGACCGAGACGCCGCCGGCGCCAAAGTCGTTGCAGCGCTTGATCAGACGGCAGGCATCGCCGCGGCGGAACAGACGCT
>CABSMV010000196.1 GCA_902478935.1 uncultured Collinsella sp.
GGCTCGCCTGGAGATGGGCGGCGCCGAGCTCGTCTGGGAGTCACGTGATCTTCCCCGTGCTGAGTGGACGCCGGTTGGTCCTTCGAGCTACGAGCTGCTATACCGCAGCGGTGCCGGTTTGACGCCGCGCCCCCTGCGCCGCATTGCGTCGGGCGGCGAGCTCAGCCGCGTCATGCTGGCAAGCAAGGTTGTCCTCGGCAATGCGGACGGCGTCGACACTCTGGTATTCGACGAGGTCGATGCCGGTGTCGGCGGCTCTACGGCTCGTGCTCTTGCTGGTGTGCTGGCCGATCTTGCCGCTACTCATCAGGTCATCGTCGTAACGCACCTTGCGCAGGTTGCGGTCATGGCCGACAAACATTATGTTGTCAGTAAGGAACCGGGCGATGTTCCCCAGACGCATTTGGACGAGGTAACCGGCGAAGCGCGTACCGCCGAGATCGCCCGCATGTTGAGCGGCGATCAATCGGAGGCGAGCTTGGCGCATGCCAAGCAGATGCTTGAAGAAGCTCGAGGTTAGGTCGTATCAGCGGTGTTGGTGGGACAAAATAGACTGAATTTTTTGTCCCACTTCGCGTTTTACTCCACGACCTTATCCGGTTGGATGAGTTCCTCATAGTAGCTGATGTGCTCTCGGGCGTCCTCGATTTCGGGCAGCAGGAAGTTGTAGACGACCTCTATGATCATCGTGGCGCTCATCTTGGAGAACGCGAAGTCACCCGTTGTCAGCAGCGCTTCGTGATTGACGGTATTAAAGGTGTAGTCGGCGAGGCGCGCAAGTGGAGACTTGCTATCGCTGCTGATGACGACTACGGTTGCGCCGCAGTTGCGAGCCGCTTTTGCCATGCGATTCAGTCGGCGCGATTTGCCAGAGTTTGAGATTAGCACGATGACGTCACCCGGGCGTAACGTGAGCGCAAAGCCGATTGATGTCTCGCTAATGGTGCTCGCCATGCAGCGCAGGCCCAGCTGCGAAAACTTAAACGTCGCATCGAGCGCGACCGCGTTCGTATTGCCCACGGCGGCGAACTCAATAACGCCGGCATTCTTAAGCGCGTGTACAACTGCGGCCAACGTGTCGTGATCTATGCCGTCGATGGTCGCATTAAGCTCACTCACCTTGGCGGCGAGGATATTTTTTAGGCTCTGCTCCATATTATCGAGCGAGACCTCGTCGGTCAGGCCCTCGTTGCGCTGGCTTTCCAAATCCCTCGCCAACGAAAACTGAAAGCTGCGGAAGCTGCCAAAGCCCAGCTTGCGGCAGAAGCGCGAAACGGTCGCCTCGGACGTGGCGGCAGCGCGCGAGAGCTGAGCGGCCGTGAGGCGTGGCGCTTCGGACTGGTGCTCCAATATATAGTCGACAATGCGCTGCTCGGACTCGCTGTATCCCTGATGGGTACTAATGAGGGAAAGTGCGCTCTTGCTACTATCGGTCATGGATGGCTCCTGGTTGGCATGAAAATCTAGCTTGATTTGCAATGCCATAGTATACGGGCATTTTCAATTACAAGATACACCTTGCCGTTTCAAGTGTTGATGGTAAACTTTCACTTGCCGTTTACGGTTATGAAAGAACCTTTCACCGGAGAATTGCGCCTTGTCTCTTCTCACGCGGACGGTAGGTTGGTATCTTTCAAGTGTGGAAAAACGCGCATCGAAGCGCGTGTAGGGGAGCGCCCGCGGGCGCTGTACTCAAGAAGGAGGGACACATGGCTAAGTTTGACATCATCGCCGCGACCGGTTGCCCGACCGGCATTGCGCACACCTTCATGGCGAAGGAGGCGCTGGAGAAGGCTGCTGCCGAGCGAGGTCTGACCATTAAGGTCGAGACTCATGGCCAGGTCGGTGTCGAGAACGAGCTCACCACGAGCGAGATCGCCGGTGCCAAGGCCGTCGTCGTCGCAGCCGATAAGGATGTCCAGGCTGAGCGTTTCGCCGGTAAGCCCATGGTTTCCGTTGGTGTTTCCAAGGCCCTGTCTGTCGAGGCTGCTGGTAAGCCTGTCTCTT
>CABSMV010000197.1 GCA_902478935.1 uncultured Collinsella sp.
TCCATGTCCACCGTCTGCTGCTCGCGATTTGGGACGCCCTCCTAGAGGACGCAGGCCAGTTCTAACCCGACTCACCTGAGTTGCCCATCAACTCTGTCATTACGTGAAAGGGGCCTCCATGGACCTTGCCGATATTCGCCAGACCATCGATGGCATCGACACCACGTTCCTCAACAGCTTTGTCGAGCGTATGGACATTGCCACCGAGGTCGCCAAGTCAAAAATCGAGATGGGCAAGGCCGTCTTCGACCCCGCCCGCGAGCGCTCCAAGCTCAACAATCTTGCCGGCCGCGCGCCCGAGCGCTACGAGGCGCAGACCATCACGCTGTTCCGCCTCCTCATGAGCATGAGCAAGGCCGAGCAGCAGCGCTATATCAACGAGCTCAAGGGCATCACGGTCTCGCAAAAGGCCCACGCCACTGCCGAGGCCTTCGACACGCCCTTCCCCCAGACTGCCAGCGTCGCCTGCCAGGGCGTTGAGGGCGCCTACAGCCAGATCGCCGCGTGCAAGCTCTTTGCCGTGCCCGATATCGCGTTCTTCGAGACCTTCGAAGGTGTCATGCGCGCTGTGCGAGACGGCTTCTGCGAGTTTGGCGTGCTGCCCATCGAAAACTCCACCGCCGGCTCGGTCAACGCAGTTTACGACCTGCTCGCACAGTTCGACTTCCACATCGTGCGCTCGCTGCGCCTCAAGATCGACCATAACCTGCTCGTCAAGCCCGGCACCAAGCTCCAGGACGTTCGTGAGGTCTACAGCCACGGTCAGGCCATCGCGCAATGCGCCGGCTTTATCGAGGCGCACGATCTGCACGCCACCAAGTATCCCAACACGGCTATGTCGGCCGAGATGGTCGCCAACTCCGAGCGCACCGACGTCGCCGCCATCGCCTCGCGCAGTTGTGCGGAGCTCTATGGTCTGGAGGTGCTGGAGCCCAACATTCAGGACTCGGACAACAACTACACGCGCTTCGTCGTCATCAGCCGCGATCCACGCGTCTACCCCGGCGCCAACCGTACCTCGCTCATGATCACCACGGCCAACGAACCGGGCGCCCTCTACCGCGTGCTCGAGCGCTTTTATGCGCTCAACATCAACCTTATCAAGCTCGAGAGCCGCCCCATCCCCGGTCGCGACTTTGAGTTTATGTTCTACTTCGATCTGGACTGCCCCTTTGGTAGCAAGGCCCTCGACGACCTGCTCGACTCGATTGACGACGTGTGCGAAAGCTTCACCTACTTTGGCAGCTACACGGAGGTGCTCTAGATGACAGACGTCGCCACAACCCGCCCCTACGGCGTCCTGGGCCGCGTGCTGGGCCACAGCTACACCCCGACCATCTACAGGGAGCTCGCGGGGCTTGAGTACGTGCGTTTTGAGCGCGAGCCCGAAGACCTCGCGGCCTTTATGACGGGCGACGAGTGGGAGGGCACCAACGTGACCATCCCCTACAAGCGCGCCGTCATGGACTACCTGGACGAGCTGAGCCCGCTCGCCGAACGCATGGGCAACGTCAACACGATCACGCGTCTGCCCGATGGCCGTCTGCGCGGCGACAACACCGACTACTTCGGTTTCCAGTGCCTGGTCGAGGAGCTGGGTGTGGAGATTGCCGGCAAGAAGGTCCTCGTGCTCGGAGCCACCGGCGGCGCCGGCACCACGGCAAGTATGGTGCTGGGCGGCCTGGGCGCGATCGTGGTGCCCGTGGGACGCGCGAGCGAGGTCAACTACGGCAACATCGCACAGCAGTCCGACGCCGCGCTGCTCGTCAACTGCACGCCTGCCGGTATGTTCCCCCACTGCCCCGACGCGCCTTGCACGCTCGAGGGCCTCGACGCGCTCGAGGGCGTCATCGATATCGTCTACAACCCCGCCCGCACGGGACTCATGCTCGAGGCCGAGCGTCGGTGCATCCCCTGCATCGGCGGTTTGCTCATGCTGTCTCTTATACACATCTGACGCTGCCGACG
>CABSMV010000198.1 GCA_902478935.1 uncultured Collinsella sp.
TCGCCAGCGGTTTCCCGTCAACGACGAGCAGCTTTTGCATGGTGCCACCCAGTCCGATAAACAAAACGCACAGTCCTGACGCTTTCATGAGCGTGTCTTGGATGCGGGGCGTGATAAAACGTCCGCCTATAAGGCCCAGCAGCCCGCCCGCAATCAAAAGTGCGACGTTGATGATCGTTCCCAAACCCGGCATGAGCCCTCCCATATTGACGCCAACCTGGCAATCGTAACAGAACGGGCTGCAGGGTGCGTCACGACTCATCCTATACGTTATATAAGGGGTATTAATGACGGCATTTGGTGCCCAAGTCTCAGCCTCCCATCACGACATAGGGGCTGAAATCGAAGCGCAGCGTCATGAGTCGCTGCGGGGACTCAATGGCCGCGGCGATGATATCGGCATCTCGAGCTCGGTCAAATCCCTCGAGCTCAATTTGATACGAGACGTCTTCCATTCTATGGAGTATTCGGTTGCTCAGGAGGTTCTCACCGTCGAATTCCTCGGTTTTGCCTCCGTCCGAGGTTACGGCATACAGGTGCAGTTTTGCGGTGGTCGCAGGGTCGGCGACCGTGAGGTTGTCGATTTGGTTGGCCGTGCCCTTTGCCCCAAGCAAGGTGAGCAGGGTGGGGGCTACGACCTCGCCCGATGGCAGAAAAACAACTTCGACGGTTTTAGGGAATGCGATAATGGCTGCTTTGCGGACGGGCTTATCGGCGGCGACGACCTCAATGCTCGCGGCGTCGACGGTTTCCGTGCGGTCGAGCGCGACCATCATGCAACAATTGCCCTCGTCGATGTCTGCCGGCATGGGATACCCCAAGTTTTCGCCAGCTTGCGTGCCGTTCACTGCGGCGGTTGTTTCGCTTGGCTCGCTGAAAGTGGCTGAAGGACCGCTCGATGGCGGTGTTATGTCGCCTGGTGTTCCATCGTCTCCAGGCGCCATTTCACCGCTGTTCTCGCTGGAGTCGCTTGCGATGTCACCTGTCGAGGGAGCGAGTCCGACCGCTCCCGCTCCGTTCCATTCCATCTCGAGGAGTGCCGGATCGGCAAAGACGTGATGCACATCTTGTGTTTGGGTGCTGATATCGACAGGACCGGGATTTGCCCCTCGCGTCAGGCTGAGCGATCCGGTCCGCTGCTTGCCTCGAGTCTCCTGGCTTTCTGTGCCGCTCGCGTAGAACATCAGAGGGATCTCGCCATTTGCCGTGGCGTCGGTGCCCGCCTTAGTCATTTTCAGCGATGCGGTGAATGAGATAGCGGGCTGCGTGCCATCGGCGCTCGAGGGGACGCAGCCCAGGCATACACCTCCTCCGTCTTCGAAAAACGTGCTGTCGAAGGCGACTGTTGCCCCGTCCGCCGAGTCATCGGACAGGGCGATGTCGAGGCGCAGCTCCATGTCGCAGGAATCGCCATCGGCATCACTTGCAGCTGCGCGCCATGTGCAGATAACGCATCCCGTTAGGGGGCCGTCCGTTGTGCGCGAGCGCTCGGTATCCACGACTATCGAGCTGTTTGCGCGGCGACGGAGGCACCCCGAGGTCGAAATGCTTGCCTGCGCAAGCGAGAAGCGTTGGCGCGCGATGGCGCTCGTCTGGTTTGTGGCGAGACGGCTGACGGCAGGTAAGGGGACGTCCACGGCGGGTGTCGCTAGAGCGGCGACGGGCATGCCGGTGGCAAGCGCGCTGCAGAGCGCGGCAACGGGCAAAAGGTTCTTTGATGCCATGGGTTCTCCTTACCCGTCTGGACGGTCTCGATCTGTGCGGCTACTGGCTGCGTCTGATGCGCAGGCCTAGGCCGATGGCGCTTGCGCCTGCCGCGGCGATTCCTGCTGCCAGGAACTGTCGCGTGTCGCCCGTTTGCGCTAGGGGCTCGTGTTGGCCACTGCGTTCGAGCTCCGATAGATCGATAGTTACCTGTGTGGCAGCTTGCGCCTGCTCTTGTTGGGCTGTCTCTTATACA
>CABSMV010000199.1 GCA_902478935.1 uncultured Collinsella sp.
GAGATGCTCAGGAGTCTCGTGGGCTCGGAGATGTGTATAAGAGACAGGATGTCGCCGGCGTAGCAGCACTCGATATCCTCGCGGTGGTTGGCGTGCATCTGCAGGATGCGGCCGATGCGCTCTCTCTGATGCTTGGTGGAGTTGAGAACGGCGGTACCGGTATTCAGAATACCGGAGTACACGCGAACGAAGGACAGTCGGCCGACGAACGGGTCGGTCGCGATCTTGAACGCAAGACCGGAGAACGGAGCGTTATCGTCCGCGTGACGGACATCTTCTTCACCGGTATCGGGGTTCACACCGTCGATCGCGGGGATATCCACGGGGGACGGCATGTAGTCGACGATCGCGTCCAGCAGCTTCTGAACGCCCTTGTTCTTGTAAGAGGTACCGCAGGTGACAGGAACCATCTTATTGTCGATGGTGGCCTGACGGATGGTCTTGCGGATGAGGTCCTGAGGAACGGGCTTCTCTTCGAGCGCCAACTCCATGATCTCGTCGTTCAGGTCGGCGCAAGCGTCAACGAGCTTGGTGCGATACTCCTGAGCGAGCTCGAGCATGTCCTCGGGGATCTCCTCGACGCGCATGTCTTTGCCGAGCTCGTCGTAGTAGATATCAGCGTCCATCTCCACCAGGTCGATGATGCCCTTGAAGGTATCTTCAGAGCCGATCGGCAGCTGGATGGGGACAGCGTTGCACTTGAGACGGTCGTGGATCATGTGCAGAACGTTGTAGAAGTCCGCGCCCATGATATCCATCTTGTTGACGTAGATCATGCGGGGGACCTTGTAGTTATCGGCCTGACGCCACACAGTCTCAGACTGGGGCTCAACGCCGCCCTTGGCGCAGAGAACGGTCACAGAGCCGTCCAGAACGCGCAGGGAGCGCTCGACCTCAACGGTGAAGTCGACGTGGCCCGGGGTGTCGATGATGTTCAAGCGGGTCTGCGGGAACTGATTCTTGCTGCCCTTCCAGTAGCAGGTGGTGGCAGCGGAGGTGATGGTGATACCACGCTCCTGTTCCTGAGCCATCCAGTCCATCGTGGCGGTACCGTCGTGGGTCTCGCCGATCTTGTAGTTGACGCCGGTGTAGTACAGAATACGCTCGGTAGTCGTGGTCTTGCCAGCGTCGATATGGGCCATGATGCCGATATTTCTGGTGTTTTCCAGAGAGACTTTTCTTGCCATAATTCTCTCGTTCCTCCGTTACCAGCGGAAGTGGGCGAATGCCTTGTTGGATTCGGCCATCTTGTGGGTATCTTCGCGTTTCTTCACGGCGCTGCCGCTGTTGTTGGCAGCATCCATGATCTCGCCAGCCAAGCGCTCGGCCATGGTGCGCTCACCACGGGCACGGGCATAGGCCGTCAGCCAACGCAGACCGAGGGTCTGACGACGGGCGGGACGGACCTCCATCGGCACCTGATAGGTGGCACCGCCGACGCGGCGGGACTTGGTCTCCAGGCTGGGCATGATATTCTCCATGGCCTGGTTGAAAACATCGAGAGGCTCGTTGCCGGTCTTGTCCTTGATCATGTCGAACGCGCTGTAGACGACCTTCTGGGCGACGCCCTTCTTGCCGTCGAGCATCACGCTGTTGACGAGCTTGGTCACCAGGACGCTGTTGTACATAGGATCGGGCAGAACTTCTCTCTTGGGAACATTACCTCTTCTGGGCACTTTGCTTCCCTCCTTCTTATAATTTAGAAATCATAGGTACTCGCGAATGGGGCTCTCCCCCATCGTGTTCCGGCCTGCCAAAGAGGTGAATGACACAAAAATATATATCAAACCTTTTCGGCAAAGCTCATTTCAAGGTCGCAGCCTTACTTCTGCTTCGGGCGCTTGGCGCCGTACTTGGAACGGGACTGCATACGGCCCTGCACGCCCTGAGCGTCCAGAGTGCCGCGGATGATGTGGTAACGCACACCAGGGAGGTCCTTCACCTGTCTCT
>CABSMV010000200.1 GCA_902478935.1 uncultured Collinsella sp.
TCAGATGTGTATAAGAGACAGGCCTATGAACGCCCCCGTTGCCAAGACCTGTCGGCAGCGCCGCCTATTCGCGCGATTTGCTTCCGTCTGCGCGCTCGTCGCGCTTGCGTTGTTGATGCTGCCTGCCGCCGCGCACGCCGACGGCTACTCCATGAGCCAAACCTACATCGGCGCCACGGTCGAGGCCGATGGCTCGTTGACCGTTGTCGAGGGACGCCAGTTCGATTTCGATGACGACATCAACGGCGTGTTTTGGGAGATCAATGCGGGCACCAACCAGCAGGGCGGCGCGGCGGGTGTCGACGTGCTGAGCGTCGAGGAAGAGGACACCGCGTTCAACAAAGTCGATAGCGCAAACAAGGGTGACTCTGGCGTCTACACGGTCGAGCAGTCCGACGGCGGCGTAAAGATCAAGGTTTTCAGCCCCCACGAGAGCGGCGATAGCGTGATCTATTACGTGAGCTACACCATGACCGGTGCGGTCATGAACTGGGCCGATACCGCTGAGCTCTACTGGAAATTTGTAGGTGACGGCTGGTCCGCGGATTCCGACGATGTCGAGATGGAAGTGTACTTCGCAAATGCCGCTGCCGGGACGGCGGCCGTCAAGGGCGATAACTTCCGCGCATGGGGCCACGGTCCGCTGACGGGCGACGTGTCACTCGATGAGGACGAGCCCATGGTCACCTATACCATTCCCTGCGTGCATCAGGGCGAATTCGCCGAGGCACGCATCGCCTTCCCCAGCGACTGGGTGCCATGGCTTTCCGCCTCGAGCGAGGAGCGCATGTCAACGATCCTGAGCGAAGAGAAAGAATGGGCCGACGAAGCTAACGCCCGCCGCGCTCACGCTCGCATGATTGCCAATGTACTTGCCGTACTAAGTGTTGTCGCGGCGGTGGCCTTTACCGGCACAATCGTTGTGCTCAAGCTGCGCCGCCGCAAGCCCAAGCCGCTTTTCCAGGACGAATATTTCCGCGATGTGCCTTCGGCCGACCATCCCGCCGTGCTTTCGGCCCTCATGAGCTGGAACGAGGTGCCCGATCAGGCATATATCGCCACGCTCATGAAGCTTACTGACGACCGTGTGATCAAGCTGGAGCAGGCGACCGTGACCAAGGCCAAGAAGGGTCTGTTGGGGTGTGAAAAAGAAGAGCAGACGTATCGCGTGACGGTGAGTGATACGGGTTGGAAGTCGGCCAAGGGCATTGACCACATGGTGCTCAAGGTCTTCTTTGCCGGTGCTAAGCCCGACGAGAACGGCGATCGCTCGCGCACGTTTGACGAGCTGCGGCACTACGTCAAGCAGCACGCTACGCCCGTGGGCGACAAGCTCGAGGACTATCAGAACACCGTTAAGGGCAAGTTGGCCGATAGCGAGTACGTTGCCTCGGACGGCATTGTCGCAATGGTGTTCTGCCTGGTTCTTGGTATTCTGATCGCCTTTGTTCCCATGGGATCCATTTTCTTTACCGACGGCGCACAGGCGAACATTATCGCCGCGGTTATCTCGGTGACGATTGTGCTGGTGGGTATTGGCGTGGGCCTTACGTTCCGCCGCTTTACGCCGGAAGGTGCCGAGGTAGCGGCCCGCTGCAAGGCGCTCAAGCATTGGCTCGAGGACTTCACGCGCCTAAAGGAAGCCGTCCCGGGCGATTTGGTGCTGTGGAACAAGCTGCTGGTGATGGGTGTGGCGCTGGGCGTTTCGAAGGAAGTCCTGCGTCAGCTTGCCGAGGCGGTGCCTCCCGAGGTGCGCGAGGCCGACGGTTTCTACGACAATTACCCCTGCTACTGGTGGTACTACCATCATTACGGCATCGATTCGCCGCTCGATTCGTTTAACGATGTGTATCACGAGAGCATCCGTGAGCTGGCTTCGAGCTGTCTCTTATACACATCTCCGAGCCCACGAGACTCCTGAGCATCTCG
>CABSMV010000201.1 GCA_902478935.1 uncultured Collinsella sp.
AGAGACAGTCTTTGACCAGTACGGCACGCTCGATGCCCGTGTGAACCACGAGAGCGTTGAGCTCAAGGCCCCGACGGCCGGCGAGCTGGCGCAGATTCGTGCGCTCATCCAGGAGCACGTGGACGCGACGCAGAGCCCTCGCGGCATTAAGCTGCTCTACAGCTTTGAGACGATGAGCAAGCACTTTGTGAAGGTCATTCCGACCGAGTACGAGCGCGTGCTGGCGATTGTCGCCGCCGCCGAGGCCGTCGGCAAGGCGCATGAGCAGGCCGAGGAGCTGGCGTTTGACATCGTGACCGGTCGCGCCGACGCCGCCGATGTCGCTCGCTTTGATGCGGCGGGTGGTGTCGCTGGCGCTGTGCCCGCCGCCAGCTCTGTTGCTTCGACCAAGAAGGAGGCGTAAGTGCCATGGGTAAGCCCGGTGCTTTTCTTGATATCGATCGCGTGACCCACGGGCTGCGCCCCGTGGAGGAGCGCAGCCGCGATTTCGATCCGCTGTACGTGGAGCTCGACGACGATGCGCGCCGTGCCCAGGCGAGCCGCTGCATGATGTGCGGTGTGGCGTTTTGTCAGATGGGTGCGAGCTTTGGCAAGGCGCGTCCGAGTGGCTGCCCGCTGCACAATCTGATTCCCGAGTGGAACGAGCTGGTGTACCGCGGCCGCTGGGACGAGGCTGCCGAGCGTCTGTCACTCACCTCGCCCATGCCCGAGTTCACGAGCCGTGTGTGCCCGGCGCTGTGCGAGGCCGCGTGCAACCTGGGCTCGGTCGACGGCCAGCCCACGACGATTCACGATAACGAGCGCGCGATCAGCGACCATGAGTGGGCCAACGGCGGTCCGCGCCGCTTTGAGCCGGCAGGGGAGGATGCGCCCACGGTCGCTGTGATTGGCTCTGGCCCGGCTGGCTTGGTGGCTGCATGGGAGCTTGCACGTCGCGGTGCCCGTGTGACGGTATTTGAGCGTGACGACCGCCCGGGCGGCCTGCTCATGTACGGCATTCCCAACATGAAGCTCGAGAAGTCCGTGGTCGAGCGTCGCGTGGCACTTATGCGCGAGCTGGGTATTGTGTTTGAGCTGGGTGCCGATGTGAACGATCCCAAGGTTGCTGCCAAGCTCGATGACTTTGATGCCGTCGTGGTGGCTGCCGGCGCCCGCGCCCCGCGTGGGCTTTCTGCTGCGAACATTGATGCCCCGGGCGTGGTGTACGCCGTGGACTACCTGACGGCTTCGACCGTCTCGGTGCTCGATGGCGGCGAGCCCGCTATTGACGCGCGCGGCCTGGACGTCGTGGTCATTGGCGGCGGCGATACCGGTAACGACTGCGTGGGCACTGCGGTACGTCAGGGTGCGCGCAGCGTGCGCCAGTTTGAGTTCTTGCCGGCGGCGCCTGATGCGCGCGCGGCGAGCAACCCCTGGCCGCAGTGGCCCAACGTGAAGAAGACCGATTATGGCCAGCAGGAGGCCATCGCTGCCATGGGCGGCGAGATGCGCGCTTGGGGCGTGGATACGCTCGAGGTGCTGCTGGATAAGAAGGGCGCTGCCGCGGGCCTGCGCGTGGTCGATCTGGACTGGTCGGCGGGAAAGCCCGAGCGCATCGCGGGCTCCGAGCACGAGGTGCCGACGCAGCTGGTGCTCATCGCCTGCGGCTTTACGGGTCCGGAGCACGGTGTGTTCGACGCCGTTGGCGTGCCCGTTGCCACTGCTGGTCGTCCGCTGCCTGTGATGGCCGCCGAGGGCTCGCATCTTGCGGCGCGTGTCGACGGCGTCGCCGCGGATGCCGCGCCGGTGTATGTTGCCGGTGATGCGCGCAACGGCAGCTCGCTCGTGGTGAACGCTATGGCCGACGCCCTGGCCT
>CABSMV010000202.1 GCA_902478935.1 uncultured Collinsella sp.
TGCTCAGGAGTCTCGTGGGCTCGGAGATGTGTATAAGAGACAGATCTACGGCTTTGCCATGGCGCTCGGTCTGCTGGACCAAAAGCTCCATGCCGAGACCACGGTGGAGGCCGCCGGCGAGCAGGCCGATATCCTGCACCCCGGCGTGCCGTACAAGCTGCGCGTTGCCATCGAGCGCGAGGCTCGCGCCATGAGCGGCTACCGTTACGGTCGCGACCTGGCCAACGAGTTTATGGATACGCTCGAGGGCGCGCCCAAGGGCGATATCCGCGGTGCCATGGCGCTGCTCATCGACAAGCAGGACGATCCGCGCCGCGTCGAGGTGTACTCGGCGCTGCAGGATCTGGTGCTGGCCGGAGGTCGCTAGATGGAGCTCACGGACCGCTCTGGTTACTTTGCGGGCCCTGGCATGCTCGGTGGCTCCTTTGGCGATGCCTCGCGCGCAAGCGACGAGGCCGCCGAGGGCGTCGCCGACCCCTGCTTGGGCCATGCGCCCGACCAGGTGGTTTTCTATGAGCTTACGCGTAAGTTTGTGGAGACCGAGGAAGATGTTCCCCAGGAGGCCTGCGACGTGCTGTACTACACGCTCGCCGTGGGCCACCACACCGGAGTGCTCGACTGCTTTGAGCCGCGCTTGTCGGTGCCGGTGGATGTCTTCTATACGCTTATCGACGCGCTGCCGGAGGGGGAGGCCAAGACCAAGTTCGAGGCCATCCGCTCCTTTGGCGAGTGCCAGCTCGACAAGGCGGCGGTGCCGTCGCTGCTCGAGGCCTGCGCTGCGCTGCTCGACGAGCGTGGTTTTCGTGGGTCTGCCAAGGCCGGCATCTCGGTGTTCGACGACGACTTTGGCCCGCATGCCCAGCAGGTCGCGTTTCTGATGAAGTTTCGCGATCTGGTTGAGCGCGTGCGCGATGTGTCGGGCGTGTATCTGACGGGAAGGTTGCAGTAATGGGTCGCGTTGTGGATGGACGTGTGAACGGCGCCCCGTTTTCGGGTATCGTGCTCACGGCGGGAAGCGTGCTGCGTGCCGACGATGCCGCCGGCCCCGTGCTCTCCAAAAAGATGGAGGACGCGCCCATTGCCGGTTGGTACACCATCGACGGAGGCCAAACGCCCGAGGACGACATCATCGAGGTCAAGCGCGAGCGTCCGCCGCGTCTGGTTTTGGTCGATGCCGCCGACATGGCGCTGCCCGTCGGCGCCATCCGCTTGCTCGACAAACGTGACGTGGCCCGCAAGTCGATGTTCACCACGCATTCGCTCCCTTTGTCGATTCTGATCGAGGAAATCGAGCAATCGTGTGAAGATATCGTCTTCATTGGGATTCAGCCGGGCGATACGGAGTTTTACAACCCTATGTCCCCGGAGGTCTTTGACGCCGTCGACGCCGTGTACGACGCCGTGGCCGCCAACGACTTTTCCCACTTTGTCCGCTTGGGGCAAGAGCAATAGGTGCGCTTGTCCCTGCTGATTAGGAAAGAAGTGATTGACATGGCAGATTCCAAGGCAGAATATCCCGCTCCCGATTGCCTGGCGCCCGCCGCGATCGAGGCCAAGACCGAGACCGCCGGCGTGACCAAGGCTAACCTGCCGGTCGCTAAGGCCTTTCTGTTGGCAATGTTCGCCGGTGCGTTTATCGCCTTCGGCGGCCTGTTCTTTACGGTGTTTTTGAGCGACAGCACGCTGGGCTGGGGCGCCCAGCGCGTCGTGGGCGGCCTGTGCTTTTGCCTGGGCCTGGTGCTCGTGCTGGTGTGCGGCGCCGAGCTGTTTACCGGTAATTCGCTCATGGTCTGCGCG
>CABSMV010000203.1 GCA_902478935.1 uncultured Collinsella sp.
CGTCGTCGGCATGGTCGGTGGTCGGGTGTTCTCGGTGCAGCTGGGCTGGAAGTACTCCATCATCTCCGGCGCCGTCGCGCTCACCATGTTCAACATTCCCATCCTGGTGCGCGTGATCCAGCAGGCGCTCGAGGACGTGCCGCAGGCCCAGCGCGATGCGTGCCTGGCCATGGGCCTCACTCGCTGGGAGGCCACGCTGCACATCCTGATCCCCGAGGCCATGCCTGCCATCGTGACGGGCATCGTGCTTTCGGCCGGTCGCGTGTTTGGCGAGGCCGCAGCACTGCTTTTTACCTCGGGTATGAGCTCGCCGGTTCGCCTGAACTTCTTGAGCTTTAACCTGTCGAGCCCCACCTGCGCTTGGAACGTGTTCCGTCCCGGCGAGTCGCTCGCCGTGCACATCTACAAGATCTATGGCGAGGGCAGCCCCGAGGCCCAGCAGATCGTCTGGGGCACCGCTGCACTGCTGATGATTTGCGTGCTGCTGTTTAACGTAATCGCCCGCATTGTGGGCAAGCAACTGGCAAGGAAGATGACGGCCGAATGAGCGAGATGAATGTAACGCCCGCAACCGAAGCGGCATCGTCCGACACCCGGGACTTCCTGTCGAGCGTGGGGGAGAGCGAGAAGCACGTGCGCGTGAGCGGCAAGGCCGTGAGCGACGAGGTTGTGCTCTCCACCAAGGACGTCAACGTGTACTATGGCGACCACCATGCACTGCACAATACGTCGCTCGACTTCCACAAGGGCGAGATCACGGCGCTCATTGGGCCCTCGGGCTGCGGTAAGTCGACCTTCTTGCGTAGCCTCAACCTCATGAATCGCGAGATTCGCGGCTGCCGCGTGGAGGGCGAGATCAACTATCGCGGGCGCAACGTGAACACCAAGACCGAAAACACCTACGAGCTGCGCCGTTCCATTGGCATGGTGTTCCAGCAGCCCAACCCGTTCCGCAAGTCCATTCGCGACAACATCACGTTTGCGCCCAAGCGCCACGGCATCACCGACCGTGACGAGCTCGACCGCATGGTCGAGGAAAGCTTACGCGGCGCGGCGCTGTGGGACGAGGTCAAAGACAAGCTCGATAAGAGCGCCTATGCGCTTTCGGGCGGTCAGCAGCAGCGTCTGTGCATCGCGCGCACGCTGGCGCTCAACCCCGACGTGATTCTGTTCGACGAGCCCTGCTCGGCGCTCGACCCCATCTCGACGTTGGCGATCGAGGACCTTATGTCATCGATCGTGGCCGACCGCGCCATCGTTATCGTGACGCACAACATGGAGCAGGCGTCGCGCGTGTCCAACCGCACGGCGTTCTTCTACATGGGCGATATGGTCGAGTACGACGAGACTGACGAGATTTTCCAACGGCCCAAGGATAAGCGGCTGAATGATTACCTCACCGGCATGTTCTCCTAGTCCGGGACATGCTTGAGGCCCGCGGCGGCCACGGTTACCGCGGGACTGATTGGAGAGGCGGGTCATCTCTTGCGGGAGATGGCCCGCCTTTTGCTCTGCGACCGAAACGACCACCACAAAGGGGACAGGCGCCTTCGTGGTGGTTTGGGGTGGGGCTCGCTGCTATCATGGACAACGTTGAATTTCTACGAAGGAGCAGGGCATATGGCGATTCTTTTGGGATGCGATTCCGTCAGCCTAGAGTTTCCCACCAAGCATATTTTCGATAGCGTGACGCTCGGCGTGGGCGAGGGCGACCGCATTGGTATTGTCGGTAAAAACGGCGACGGCAAGTCGACGCTGCTGAGCG
>CABSMV010000204.1 GCA_902478935.1 uncultured Collinsella sp.
ATCTACACCCTAGAGTTCGTCGGCAGCGTCAGATGTGTATAAGAGACAGCGTCTCTGCCGCTACGAGCCACGAGACCGCCTACGTCACCTGCACGCGCGCCCTCAAGCGCATGCCGCGCGAAAACGAGGTCGTCGTTGCCTGCGTGGGCGATATTACGGCCGAGACTTGGTTCTCGGTACTGGCGGACTATCCCAACGTGAGTGTGTACCTGCCGCTGGGCGTGTGCGATAAATGCCGCAACACCGGCGGTGAGGATATTCTGGGCGAGGCGATTGCGAAGGCCGAGGAGTGGTCCGGCATGGGTATGGGCTTGGAGGTCGACCCCAAGAGCCTCAAGTGCCATAAGCTTCGCGAGTACGAACGCAAGGAGTACATGGAAAAGATTGCCCGCACCACGGGCCTGACGGTGACCAAGCTCAATCCGGCGACGGCGGCGCTGGCCTCGGTGACGCAAAAGCTCAAGGCCCATCGCCATCAGATTACCCAGCTGGAGCGCACGCTCAACACCATGTGCGGCACCACGACGACCAAACGTCGCCGTTCGCTCACGCACGGGCGGCAGCTGGTGCTCTCGACGCTGCAAAACCACCCCGAGCTTGCCCAGAACATGCAGGTGAACACGCCGGAGTGCGATTTTGACAAGTGCACGTCATGTGGCGAGTGTGTCAACGTATGCCCCACGTTCGCCTGCGATTTGGTGGGAAGCGGCCGCTTTGCGTTGGAGTCGACGTATTGCTTGGGCTGCGGTGCCTGCGTCAAGGTGTGCCCCGAGCATGCACTCAAGTTGGTTGAGCATGACGCGTCCAATCTGGTGGTCGTCGATCCCGAGGCCGAGGAAAAGGCTGCCCAGAAGGCCAAGGCTCACGAAGAAGCTGAGAAGGTCAAGGCCGAGGCAAAGGCCAAGCTTGACAAGATGCTCGATCAGGTAGAAAAGCTCGCGGACTAGTCAGCGAGCTCTATCTCTGCTTCATTTGCGCCGCCGCGGTGTCCGGATTCGCCCGGATGCTGCGGCGGCGCTATACTTATGCAGTTTGAAGTACCTGTACCAAAAGGAGCTGTCGTGTCCCTTTCCATCGGTATCGTGGGCCTGCCCAACGTGGGCAAGTCGACGCTGTTCACCGCGCTTACCAAAAAGACCGGCCTTGCCGCCAACTACCCGTTTGCCACGATCGACCCCAACGTGGGCATCGTCGATGTGCCCGATAGCCGCCTGCAAAAGCTCGCCGACATCGTCAACCCCGGCCGCATTGTGCCGGCTACGGTCGAGTTTGTCGACATCGCGGGCCTGGTGAAGGGTGCCAACGAGGGCGAGGGCCTGGGCAACCAGTTCTTGGCAAACATCCGCGAGACCGATGCCATCTGCGAGGTCGTGCGCTACTTTAAGGATCCCAACGTCATGCGTGAGGTGGGCCGCACGGGCGAGTTCGTCGACCCCGCCGGTGACGCCGATACCATCATGACCGAGCTCATCCTGGCCGACATGGGCACGCTCGAGAAGCAGCTGCCCAAGCTCGAGAAGGAGGCCAAGCGCGACAAGGAGCTCATGCCCAAGTTCGAGGTCGCTAAGCGCCTGCTTGCCTGGCTCAACGAGGGCAAGCGCGCCGCATCCATGGAGATGACCGACGAGGAGCGTGCTGCCGCCAAGGGCCTGTTCCTGCTCACTATGAAGCCCATCCTGTATGCTGTCTCTTATACACATCTCCGAGCCCACGAGACTC
>CABSMV010000205.1 GCA_902478935.1 uncultured Collinsella sp.
CAGATGTGTATAAGAGACAGACGGTGACGTGGCCGATCAGGTGCGTCTGCGGCCACACGACGGTGTCGCGGCCGATGGTGGCGTCGGGGCCGATCCAGGCCTGCGTGGGGTCGATGAAGGTAACGCCCTCGGCCATCCAGTGCTCGTTGATGCGGTCGCGCGCGATGGCGGTGAGCTGTGCGAGCTGGATGCGGCTGTTGACGCCCAAGCCGTCGCGGTAGTCGTCACAGTGGAAGATGGAGACCGCCTGGCCGTGACCCTTGAGGATTTCGAGCATGTCGGGCAGGTAGTACTCGGACTGCGCGTTGTCGTTGCCGATCTCGTTGATGTGTGCGGCGAGCTGCACGCCGTCGAAGGCGTAGCAGCCGGCGTTGCACTCGAGCAGCGTGGCGGCCTGCTCGGGCGTGCAGTCCTTCTGCTCGATGATGCGCTCGATCTGACCATCGGCGCCCAGCTTGATGCGGCCGTAGCCGAAAGGATCGGGCGGGGTCATGGTCATGACGGTGCAGGCGAGCTCGCCGGTAGCGACGGTCTGCGCGAACTTGGCGACGGTGTCGGCGGTGATGAGCGGCAAGTCGCCGTTGAGCACGACGACGGGGCCTTGCGTGATGCCGCAGGCCTCGAGCGCGACCTTCACGGCGTGACCGGTGCCCAGGCGCTCGGTCTGCTCGACGCACTCGACCTTGGTGGCGCTGTTGGCGTAGGCGCCGTCGATAAGGGCGCGCATCTCGTCGGCGTGGCTGCCGATGACGACCACGACGCGGCTGCAGCCGGCCTTGATGGTGGCGTCGACGATCCACTGAACCATGGGCTTACCCAGGATCTTGTGCGAAACCTTGCAGTGGTTCGACTTCATGCGGGTGCCCTCGCCGGCAGCGAGGATAATTGCGGTTGCGTCCATGTGATCTCCTGTTACGTTATAGAGACGTGTGTTTGGAAACGATACACGGCGCAATATGATACCGCAGGCATATGATGAGCGCGTAACGTTTGGGCCGCGGCGGCTGGGTTTGTGGTTCCGGCGCGGCGGTTGCGCTGCTTGTGCGGTGTTTGCGGCACTGCGGCGTTGGTATTTGGGTGAGAGGGCGGAGTGCCCGTGGACAATATGCGAGAGAAGTCGGTCATCGAGCCCGTCGCGGCATTCTCGATGTCGCACCCGGCGGTACCTGCACTCTACACGGCGCTAACGCTGGGGCTCACCATGTTCTCGATGCAACCGGTGCTGATCGCGCTGTCGCTCGCGGGCGGGCTGGCATACGGCTTTGCGACCCGCGGGGCTGCTCGCACGCTGAGCGCGCTTCGCTGGCAGCTGCCGGTGATTTTGATTATCTCGTTGGTGAATCCGCTGTTTAGCGCCTCGGGCTCGACGGAGTTGTTCCGCATCGGCATGCGCGCAGTGTACTTGGAGAGCATGGTATACGGCCTGTGTATGGGCGGGCTGTTTGTGGCGAGCGTGCTGTGGTTTGAGGCTGCGGCGTCGATGCTCGAATACGACAAGGTGCTCGCATTGCTGGGTAACGCCGCGCCGGTGCTCGCGCTCATGATCTCGATGTGCATGCGGCTTATCCCGCAGTTTTTGCGCCGCGGCCGCACGGTGCTGGCGGTGCAGGACGCGATCGATGTGCCGGGGCTGTCTCTTATACACATCTGACGCTGCCGACGAACTCTAGGGTGT
>CABSMV010000206.1 GCA_902478935.1 uncultured Collinsella sp.
ACGAGCGGGGGCTCCTGTCGTTTCCGTGCCCCTGGATTGGGTCATAGTGTCTGACGTTTGCTCGACCTGGGTGGGCCGATTTGGTTCGCATGCCGTCTTCACGGGTATCATGGTGAAAGCGATTTCAATGACAGGGGTGCTCGTGGTTAAGATGAAGGATGTGGCCAAGCTGGCCGGCGTTTCGAGCGCCGCCGTCTCGCGCTACCTCAACGGTGGATATATCTCGGCGGACAAGGCCGAGCGCATTAAGCAGGCGATTGAGCTGACCGGATACGTGCGGTCCAGCCAGGCTCGTGCGCTGCGCACCGGCTCCACCAAGCTCATCGGCGTCATCGTACCTAAGATTAACTCGGAATCCGTAAGTCGCATTACCGCCGGTATTGGCCAGGTGCTCGGTCGCCGTGGCTACCAGATGCTGCTTGCCAACACCGACAATGCGCCCGATCGCGAGCTCGAATACCTCGATTTGTTCCAAAACCACCCGGTCGATGGCATTGTGCTGGTGGCAACCATGATCACCGACGAGCACCGTCGCGCGATTGAGTCGTGCCGCGTGCCCATTGTGTTGATCGGCCAACATGTCGAGGGCGCGGCGTGCGTCTATCACGACGATTACGAGGCTGCCTTTGAGCTCGGCCGTGCGCTTGCGGGTCGGGTGGATGGCAAGATCGCCTACATCGGAGTTACCGAAGAGGACCGCGCGGCCGGTTATGACCGCCGTCGCGGTTTTGAGGCCGGCTTGCGCGCCGCGGGTAACCCGCTCGATGCCGCCTTGATTCGCCTGGGCTCGTTTACGCTCGACTCGGGCTATCGCGCTGCGCGCGAGCTGCTTGCCGATGCCCCCGATGTTTCGTTTATCGCGTGCGCGACCGACACTATGGCGGCCGGCGCCCTGCGCGCTCTTGACGAGGTGCGCGGCATGGGCGAGGGCGTGCGTCGCGTGAGCGGTTTTGGCGACAACGCATTTTTGCGCGCGCTGACGGGCGGCATTCCCACCGTGCATTACGGCTACCTGACCAGCGGCGTCGAGGCGACCAATATGTTGCTCAACGCGCTCGATGGCGAGGAGGGGGAGAGCGGTCTCAAGACGCTCAAGCTCGGCCATCAGCTTATGAATGTCTAGGCCTTGGGCACGTCTGCCTGCCTCTGAGACCCCTGTTTTTGCTTCAAAACTACCTTTCGCCGGCTTTTTCCTACCGTTCACCCTACTATGAAAACGATTACAGTCATATCAAACTGAAAACGATTACAGTGTATGTGTCAAAGATGGCCGGGTGCACATGCGCCCGTTGGAGGAAAGGGAAGTTATGGACTACCGCAAATCAGCCCAAGAGGTGCTCGACAACGTCGGTGGCGCCGACAACGTTGTTTCGGCCGCACACTGCGCCACGCGTCTACGCCTGGTGATTGCCGATAATTCCAAGGTTAACAAGGAGGCCATCGAGAACGTCGATGGCGCCAAGGGCGTCTTTGAGGCCCAGGGCCAGCTCCAGATTATTTTTGGCACTGGCACCGTCAACAAGGTCTACGAAGAGTTCATCGCGCTCAGCGGCGTCGAGGCTGCCACCAAGGCCGAGGTAAAGGAGGCCGCGGCTCAGCAGCAGAACATCTTTATGCGTGCCATTAAGGCTGTCTCTTATACACATCTCCGAGCCCACGAGACT
>CABSMV010000207.1 GCA_902478935.1 uncultured Collinsella sp.
GCTCGGAGATGTGTATAAGAGACAGATCCTGGCGCAGATTGCCGCCGAGGAGCTGGGCGTTGAAAGCTCGCTCATTGTGGTGCGCGGCGTGGACACCGACGTGTCGCCGTTCGACGCCGGCTCGTACGCGAGTTCGGGCACGTACGTGACGGGCTTGGCGGCAAAGAACGCCGCGACCGAGCTGCGTGAGAAGATCTGCGCCAAGGCCGCCCAGATGTGGGACGTGGACGCCGCCGATGTGGTCTTCGATGGCCAGTACGTGCGCCTGTCCGACGAGCGTGCCGCGCGCGAGCAGAACCGCTACCTCTCGCTGCGCGACTTTGCCAACCTGTGCGTCAAGAACATCGCAGGCGGCGACGCGCTCACCTCGCATGCCTCTGCCTGCCTGCCCGTTTCGCCCCCGCCGTTTATGGCCGGCATTGCCGAGGTCGAGGTCGACAAGGCCACCGGCAAGGTGACTGTGGTGGACTACGCGGCGGCTGTGGACTGCGGCACCGTGATCAACGAGGCGCTCGCGCGCGTCCAGGCCGAGGGCGGCATTGCCCAGGGTATAGGCCATGCGCTCTACGAGATCGTCGAGCACGACGACCGCGGTCGCCTGCGCACCGGCAACTTTATGAGCTACAAGCTACCCACGCGCCTGGATATCGGCAGCATTCGCGTGGCCTTTGAGCCGAGCTACGAGCCGACGGGTCCGTTTGGTGCCAAGTCGATCGGCGAGGTCGTCATCAACACGCCGCTTGCCGCCGTGGCCTCGGCCGTGGCACACGCCACCGGCCACCAGGTCCGCTCGCTGCCCATCACGCCTGAGAAGGCCCTGCTGGGGGAGTAGCGGGACAGCGAACAAGTCGTACAAGTCGTAATTGGCGGGGCGGGGCAACTCGCCCCGCCTTTTGCACTCGTGGTGAGGTCGTGAGTCTGTAAAAGGTGTGCGTGCGCTTGCCGTTCGTATCTGCTATCATTCCTAGTCTGTGCGCTCATGCGGGCGTGGCGGAATTGGTAGACGCGCCAGATTTAGGTTCTGGTGGGATTCCCGTGAAGGTTCGAGTCCTTTCGCCCGCACCATCGCACCTGCGTCGGCCCTGGCCGTCGCGACACTTTGTTGCATAAAGGTACCAGCACCTCAGATAAGCTGGGCAGTATGAGGAGGAACGTGTTGAACATCACCGCTTCTGACGTCAAGGACGCCAAGCTCACCGCTACGGTCACCATCCCGGCCGCCGACGTCGACGCCGCGATCAAGAAGGCCTACAAGGACACCGCCAAGAAGTACCGCTTCCCGGGCTTCCGTGCCGGTAAGGCTCCCCGTCCGGTCATCGACTCCGCACTTGGCGCCGAGGCCACCCTCGCTCAGGCCACCAACGACCTGATCGCCGCCAACGAGCCCGCCGTCCTCAACGAGCTGGACATCGTCCCCACCAAGAACGGTGACTACAAGGAGCTCGACCTCGCCAAGGATCACGAGGACTACACCTACACCGTCGAGTTCTCCCTGCGTCCTGCTGCTGAGCTCTCCTCCTTCGACGCCGTCGAGATCGAGATGCCCCCTGCGGAGGTCACCGAGTCCGAGATCAATAACCAGGTTGAGATGCTCCTCAACTACCGTGCCACTGTCTCTTATACACATCTGACG
>CABSMV010000208.1 GCA_902478935.1 uncultured Collinsella sp.
TCTACACCCTAGAGTTCGTCGGCAGCGTCAGATGTGTATAAGAGACAGGGCCAAATACGTCAAAAAGGTCAATTCCGAGATCATGAACGTGCTTAACGCCATCGTGCGCTTTGCGAGCATCATCATGATCCCGCTCGGTTTGGCGTTGTTTGCCTCGAGTGTGAGCGAGCTGTGGGATGCCGCGGGAACCCCGGGCGATAGTGCGCTTTCATGGTGCTTCTCCGAGCTGTTGGCTGGTCATGTGCCTTCGTCGGCGCTGCTGTCCACGGTGGGCGCCCTGCTGGGCATGATCCCGCAAGGCCTGGTGCTGCTGACCTCGTCGGTGCTCGCCATCGCCACGGTGCGCCTGGCCCGCCGCAAGGTGCTGGCGCAGCAGCTCTACTGCATCGAGACGCTCGCTCGCGTCGACGTACTGTGCCTGGACAAGACGGGCACCATTACCTCGGGTCGTATGGAGGTCGAGGGCACCTACCCGCTGCCTGTTGAGGGTGTTGGCTTTGGCGTGGACTCGGACGAGGCGGCTGTTCCCGTCGATACCACAGTGCTCGATTTTGCGCTGGCTAACGTGGCACGTGCGACCTCGGCCGATGCCAACGAGACATGCCAGGCGCTGCTCAACTATTACGCCGATCGCCCGGTCGAGGTGTCCGAGCCGCTGTCGGTCATTCCATTCTCGTCGTCTAAAAAATGGAGCGGCGCTTCGTTTGCGCAGGGCTCCTATGTGATGGGCGCCGCGCAGTTTGTGCTTTCGGAGCGTGTGTTTTCGCAGGTCGAGAACCGTGTCGCCGAGCTTGCCGATACCTGCCGCGTGCTCGTGGTGGCGCGCGTGGACGGCTTTACGCCCGATGGGGATATGGTGGGCGAGGCCGAGCCCGTGGGATTTGTGACCATCCGCGACGAGATTCGTACCTCGGCGGCCGAGACCATCGGCTACTTTAACGAGCAGGGCGTGACCCTCAACGTGATCAGCGGCGACGACCCACGTACGGTGTCGTCGATCGCGCGCGTGGTGGGCGTGCCGGGGGCGGACGCTTATGTGGACGCCACGACGCTCGATACGCCGGCCAAGCTCGATGCCGCAGTGGACCGCTACCATGTCTTTGGTCGTGTGACCCCGCAGCAGAAGCGCGAGCTCGTGCAGGCGCTCAAGCGCCGCGAGCACACTGTGGCCATGACGGGCGACGGCGTCAACGACGTGCTGGCGCTCAAGGAGGCCGACTGCTCCGTCGCCATGGCGGCCGGCTCCGATGCCGCGCGCAACGTGGCCGAGATCGTACTCGTCGACAACGATTTTGCCTCGATGCCCGCCGTGGTGGCCGAGGGCCGTCGCTCCATCAACAACCTGCAGCGTTCGGCCTCACTGTTCCTGACCAAGACGCTGTTCTCGATGGGCCTGGCGGCGCTGTGTATCGCGCTGCCGCCGTACCCCTTCGAGCCCATCCAGATGACGCTCATTAACTTCTTCTGCATCGGCGCGCCGGGCTTTGTGTTGGGCCTGGAGCCCAACAATGCTCGTGTGAAGGGTGCGTTTTTGAGCAACGTACTCACTGTCTCTTATACACATCTGACGCTGCCGACGAACTCTAGGGTGTAGATC
>CABSMV010000209.1 GCA_902478935.1 uncultured Collinsella sp.
AGATGCTCAGGAGTCTCGTGGGCTCGGAGATGTGTATAAGAGACAGGCGAGGTGCCGTGTCGCTGCTCGGCGGCGATGGTCGAGCGCTATCGGTCTAAACTGCGCGGTCCTTTGGCCGACCGTATCGACATGATGATCGATGTGACCCGTCCCGACCCTCAAGTGATTATCGAGGGTGCGGAGGGCATGTCGTCGGCCGAGTTACGTGACTACGTTGTGCGCGGTCGCGCCTTTCGCTCTTGGCGCGAATCCCGCATGGACGATGCGGATGCCGAGGCCGAGGATGACGAGACACGGTCCATTGACGGCGTCGTTTCGACCTTTGAGCTCGATGATGCGGCGGAGAAGTGTGTGCTCGGCCTGTCGAAGCGCACGCATCTCACAGGGCGTGGCATCGTGCGCCTTGTTCGCATTGCGCGCACGATCGCAGATGTCGCCGAGAGCGAGCAGGTGACGCAGGACCACGTGCTCGAGGCGGCGATGTACCAGGGAAGGAGGGACCAATGATGGCTGAGGGGACCTTCGAGCTGCATCCAGGTGACGCGTTGTATCCCGAGACCGTTTTGGAGCTTTCTGATGTACCTCAGACGCTCTATGTGCGCGGCAACCCCGAGGCGCTTTCGACGCCCGCGCTCTCCATCATCGGTGCGCGAAAGGCCTCGCCGTATGGTCTTGCCGTGGCAGAGCTTGCGGCGAAGGTGGCGGTTGAGGCGGGAGTGACGGTAGTTTCGGGCGGTGCGGTCGGTTGTGACCAGGCCTCGGGTTGGGCTGCGGTCAACGCCGGCGGCAAACACGTTGTGGTGCTGGGGACGGGCGCCGACGTGGTCTACCCGCGTTCGAGCGCGGGGCTGATTACGCGCACGCTTGATACGGATGGCGCGGTCGTGTCGATCTCTCCGTGGGGCATGGGTCCGCGAAAGTTCGCCTTTCCGCGCCGCAATCGCGTAATCGCGGCCCTGTCGCAAGCCCTCTTTGTATCCGAGGCGGGTATGCCTTCTGGGACGTTTTCCACAGCCGAGGCTGCTATGGATTTGGGGCGCGAACTTCTTGCCGTGCCGGGGTCGATCCTATCGCCCGAGTCGCGTGGCACGAATTACCTCATTGCGAACGGTGCCTGCTGCATCATCGACGAGGAATCTATCGAGATGGCTATCTCACGCATCTACGGCACCCTGCGCTACTCGCGCCCCGATGCTCCCGGCATTGCCGACCTGGATCCAACGCAGCAGACCGCGATGCATGCGCTCATCGCCTCTCCACTCAAGGTCGACGACATTGCGGCGCTCGTCTCGCTCGATGCTGTCGGCGTACTCAAACTCTTGGGTTCGCTTGAACTCGAGGGCCTTATCGAGCGCATGATGGATGGAAGGTATGCGCCCTCCAAGTTTGCCCTTCACGCCCAGACACCCTTCGGTCACAATGGAAAACGTGTCAATTAGAAAGGTGTTTGCAGATGCAGTTCGATCAGGTGACGGTTATCGGTGGCGGTCTGGCGGGTTCGGAGTGCGCGATCCAGCTTGCAGCTGTCTCTTATACACATCTGACGCTGCCGACGAACTCTAGGGTGTA
>CABSMV010000210.1 GCA_902478935.1 uncultured Collinsella sp.
AGATGTGTATAAGAGACAGCACGACAACGTCGAGCTCGGCCTTGGGGCTCAAGCGATAACGCGAACGCGTGGCGCGGGCGGCGGAAACGACGGCGCGGCACAGCTCAAACGCGCGCTCGGCGTCCTCGTCAACATACTTGGCGTAGTCGGCGGGCTCGGGCCACTTGGCGATCATAAGCGCCTCGGCGCGGTCCACGTTACCCTCGGCGTCCAGGTCGAGCACGCTCGCCGGCATGTTGTCCCAGATCTCCTCGGTGACAAACGGCATGAGCGGGTGCATCAGGCGAATGGAGGTATCAAGCACAAAGATCAGGTTGCGCTGAGCCTGCAGACGGCCCTCGCCCTTCAGGCGGGCCTTGGTGACCTCGACGTACCAGTCGCAGACCTCGTTCCAGAAGAACTGCTGCACGCCGCGGGCCATATCGCCAAAGGTGTAGTTCTCAATACCCTCGGTGACCATCTTCACGGCCTTTGCCAGGCGGCTGAACATCCAGGCGTCGGCCGGCGTCTCCACGACGGGCTCGCCGGGCGTGTAGCCCTCCATGTTCATAAGCAGGAAGCGGCTTGCGTTCCAGATCTTGGTCACAAACGACTTAGCCTGGTCGGTACGCGGGCTGTCGATAAGCTTCTTGGTCTTCTTGTCGATGTTCGCGTCGAACTTGACGTCCTGGTTGTTGGTGCAGAGCGTCAGCAGGTTGTAACGCATGGCGTCGGCGCCGTACATGCCAATGAGGTCCATGGGGTCAACGCCGTTGCCCTTGGACTTGGACATGCGGCTGCCGTCCTTGGCAAGGATCGTCGGGTAGATGACGACGTCCTTAAACGGCACCTCATCCAGGAAGTACAGCGAGCTCATGACCATGCGGGCGACCCACAGCGCGATGATGTCACGCGCGGTGACGAGCGCCGTCGTGGGGTGATGGCCCTCGAGCAGCTCCGGCTTTTGCGGCCAGCCCTGCGTGGCAAAGGTCCACAGTTGCGAGCTGAACCAGGTGTCCAGCACGTTCTCGTCCTGATGCACGTGATGACCGCCGCACTTGGGGCACACGTCGGTGTCCTCGGTCAGGGCGTCCTCCCAGCCACAGTCCTCGCAGTAGAACACGGGGATGCGGTGGCCCCACCACAGCTGGCGGCTGATGCACCAGTCCTTAAGGTTCTCCATCCAGGTGGTGTAGGTCTGCGTCCAGCGCGCGGGATGGAAGGTGACCTTACCGGAGTTGACGGCGTCGAGCGCCGGTCCCTTGAGCTTGTCGACGGCCACAAACCACTGCTCGGAAAGCCACGGCTCAAGCGCGGCGTCGCAACGGTAGCAGTGCATGACGGAGTGGTCGTGGTCCTCGACGTGATCGAGCAGATCATGCTCCTCGAACCACTTAATGACGGCCTCGCGGCACTCCTCGCGGGTCATGCCGGTAAACTCGCCATAGCCCTCGACGACTACCGCGTGCTCGTCGAAAATGTTGATCTGCGGCAGGTCGTGGGCCTGACCCATGGCGTAATCGTTGGGGTCGTGAGCAGGCGTGACCTTAACGAAGCCGGAGCCAAAGTT
>CABSMV010000211.1 GCA_902478935.1 uncultured Collinsella sp.
GATGCTCAGGAGTCTCGTGGGCTCGGAGATGTGTATAAGAGACAGGTGTGGACCTGACCCGCGTGAGCGTGCCGTTGGGCCTGGTCGCCATGGTCTACGAGGCGCGCCCCAACGTGACGGCCGACGCCGCAGGCATCTGCATCCGTACCGGCAACGCCTGCATTCTACGCGGTGGCTCGCTGGCCTATCACTCGTGTGCCATGATCGCCGAGCTGCTGGCCGATGCGCTCGAGGCCAAGGGCTTCCCGCGCGAGGCCGTCTCGATGATTGAGTCCACCGATCGCGAAGCCACCGGCGAGCTCATGAAGCTCCGCGGTATCGTCGACGTACTCATTCCGCGCGGCGGTGCAGGCCTGATCCAGCGCTGCGTGCGCGAGTCGCTTGTGCCGGTGATCGAGACGGGCACGGGCAACTGTCACATCTACGTGCATGAATCCGCCGACTTTGATAAGGCGCTCAACATTATCGTCAATGCCAAGACCCAGCGCGTGGGCGTGTGCAATGCCGCCGAGTCGCTGCTAGTCGACCGTGCCGTTGCTGATCGCTTCCTGCCCGCAGTCGTTGCCGTGCTGCACGACCACGGCGTACTGATTCACGGTGACGAGGCCACGTGCGCCGCATGCGCCGACGCTGGGCTTGCCGAGGGCGACAACTACGTCGCCGCGACTGAGGAGGACTGGGGTCGCGAGTACCTGGCTCTCGAGATGAGCGTGAAGGTCGTGGCGAACGAGGACGAGGCCATTGCACACATCAACCGCTACGGCACCATGCACTCCGAAGCCATCGTTGCCGAGGACGAGGATGCCTGCGAGTGCTTCCTCGATGCGGTCGATGCCTCGGCCGTGTACTCCAACGCCAGCACTCGCTTTACTGACGGCGGCGAGTTTGGCCTGGGCGCCGAGATCGGCATCTCGACCCAAAAGCTCCACGCCCGTGGCCCCTTTGCCGCCGAGGCCCTCACCACCTACAAATACAAGCTCCGCGGCACCGGCCAGGTCCGCCCCTAAACCCCTCGTAAACGAAAACCGCCACAAAGGTGCCTGTCCCCTTTGTGGCGGTTTTAGGTGGCGTGGGCGGTTAGGCCTGGAAGGTATCGCGGTCGGGGGCGAAGGACTGCATGGCCGCGATGGTGCGGTCAAAGAGCTCGGGGAGCTCCCAGCCCAACATCTCGGCGCCCTGCGAAATTACGTCGCGCGAGCAGCCGGCGGCAAAGCGCTTGTCCTTGAACTTCTTCTTGAGCGACTTGGTCGTAAAGTCCATAACGCTCTTGCTCGGGCGCATGATGACTGCAGCGCCGATCAGGCCGGTGAGCTCATCGCAGGCAAACAGGATCTTTTCCATCTGCAGCTCGGGTTTGGGCAGCGAGGTGTTGAAGTCCGACGTGTGCGTCTGGATGGCGTGAATGAGCTCGGGAGACGCACCTTCGCCCTCAAGAATCTCTGCAGCATAGATGGTGTGGTTCACGGGATCGTCCTCATGCTCCTCCCAATCCAGGTCTGTCTCTTATACACATCTGACGCTACCGACGAAC
>CABSMV010000212.1 GCA_902478935.1 uncultured Collinsella sp.
GATTCCGCACGAGCCGAAGAGCACATTAAGTGCTCTTCGGCTCGTGCGGAATCTACAAAAATCAAACGGCCGGCCCCGGGCATGGCTACGTTGACTTGCTTGCCGCATGGATGGCGTCTTGGCGCCTAGATACTTTGGCTGATTTTTATTAAACGAAGGACGCTCCTTGTTGATGAGGGGCGTCCTTCTGGTTTTGGTTACTTTGGAATTGTGGTCGTGCCCTTACTTGGCGTCTGCCCAGGTCACTCCAGTCGAAGCTTCGGCGATCAACGGTACGCGGAGGTCTACTACGTGTTCCATGACGTCGCGGACCATGGTGGTTAGGCGCTCGACTTCGTCGACCGGGCACTCAAAGTCCAGTTCGTCGTGTACCTGCAGGATCATGTGGGCAGCAAAGCCCTCTTCTTCCAGACGGCGGCTTACGCGGGCCATGGCGATCTTGATGATGTCGGCGGCGGTTCCCTGCATGGGGTGGTTCATGGCCGTGCGCTCGCCAAAGCCGCGGAGTTGCGGGTTTTTGGCCTTGAGCTCCGGAATATGACGACGGCGGCCGTACATGGTCTCGGCGTAGCCCGTCTGCTTGGCACGTGCCACCACGTTGTCGAGGAACGTGCGCACGCCCGGGTAGGCCTCGTAGTAGCGATCGATCATGTCGCGCGCCTCGGCCATCGAGATATGCAGCGACTGCGACAGGCCATAGGCCTGCTGGCCATACACGATGCCAAAGTTCACGGCCTTGGCGCGACTGCGCAGGTCGGGCGTTACCTCGGACACCGGCACACCAAACACGCGCGCCGCCGTCTCGGCATGGAAGTCCTCGCCCTCGTTAAAGGCGCGCACCAAGTGCTCGTCACCCGAGAGATGCGCCAGCAGACGCAGCTCGATCTGCGAGTAGTCCACCGCCAAAAAGACGCTTCCCTCGCCTGCCGAAAACGCCGTCTTGACGGTACGACCCAGCTCCGAGCGCGTCGGGATGTTCTGCAGGTTCGGGTCGCTCGAGGACAGACGCCCCGTTGCCGTGATGGTCTGGTTGTACGTAGTGTGTACGCGACCGTCACCACGGCGCAGCGGGCCCAGCGTGTCCAGATAGGTAGACTTGATCTTGGACTTCTCACGCCAGTCCAAGATCAGACGCACGATTTCGTGGTCACGGGCAAGGTCGCTCAGTACCTTGGCGTTGGTTGAATAATAGCCGCGCTTAGTCTTCTTGAGGCCCTTGGTCGGAAGGCCCATCACGTCAAAGAGCACGTGCGAAAGTTGCATGGGGCTGCCGATGTTAAAGGTCTCATCACCGGCAAGGTCGCGAATGCTTCGCTCGACCTCAGTGATCTGGGTCGCCAGGCCCTCGGACAGATTACGCAGGCGGTCGGGATCCACGAGCATGCCCGCGCGCTCCATCTTGGCAAGCACCGGAACGAGCGGCATCTCGATGCCATCGAACACGTTGGCGGCATTCTCACGGGCCATGCACTCTGTCTCTTATACACATCTCCGAGCCCACGAGACTCCTGAG